>JBJMVJ010000055.1:0-21824 GCA_045810685.1 Sphingomonas sp. | reverse complement strand
TCCGCGAGAAGAAGCTGGAAGTCGAAGCAATGCACGCCGCCGAGAAAGCCGCTCAATATGCCGCTCGCAGCCATGAGCTCGAGGAGCGAGTGCGGGTGCTCGAGCAGATCGTCACTGACGGCGGTGCTCAAACGGCCGCGCAGATCGAGGCGTTGCGGGGCGCTCCGCCGCGAGTGAGCCGCAAGCGCGCTCCTGTCGATGACGCAACCGCTTGAACCGCGACACGTCGCGAACGATATGATACATCTAAGATACATCGCAGCTGGGTGGCTCGAATGAACCCCTTCGAATTCGTCCTTGGCGTGCTCATCCTCGTGTTCGCCTTCACGATCATCAGGCACAAAATGGGGATCCCGGTGCGCTCGATGCGCGAAATGAGGGGCGACCCACCGGCCACTGACGGCGAGAACGAGCGGTTGCGCGGCCAGGTCCACCAACTGCAGGAGCGAATCCGCGTCCTCGAGCGGATCGTCACCGATCGCGGCGTCGAAACGGCTGCACAGATCGAAGCGCTGCGCGACCGTGACCGGCTGCCGGCCAAGGAGGAATTCGATGAACCACGGTGAGATAACGGCGGTCCTGATCGTCGCGATCGTCATGATCGCCTCGATCATCCGAGCGAAACATGGCTACGGCCGTTCAGGTCGCTACCGCGACCAACCCGGCACCGGCCCGCAGGAACACGCCGAAAACCGGCGGCTGCGCGAAGAGGTCGGCGAGCTCAAGGAGCGCCTCAAGGTCCTCGAGCGGATCACCGTCGACAAGGAAAACAGCCTCGCAAAGGAAATCGAGTCGCTCCGCGACCACTAGGCCTGTAACGCTCGCGCATGGCCGGCCTCCCTGCGCTCTCCGACATCCTCGAAGAATATCAGCTGGTCGACGCCGAGGACCGCTACCGGCTGCTGATCGACCTCGGCCGTCAGCTTGAAGCCATGCCCGAGCCGCTCAAGACCGCGGCGACGAAAGTCCGCGGCTGCTCGGCCTCGGTTTGGGTCTATCCCACAGCGAGCGAGGGACGGCTGCACTTCCTCGCCGACAGCAACGCCGCGATCACCAAGGGAATCGTCGCGTTGATCCTGGCCGCGGTGCAGGACAGGCCCGCAGCGGAGGTCGCTCGGCTCGACGTGGCCGAGGCGCTCGCGCCGTTTGAGTTGTCGAAGCATCTCAGCGCCAACCGCACTCAGGGCGTGCCCAACATGATCGCGCTCGTAAAGAGCACGGCGGAACGATACGCCGCGGCCGCTTAAGCCGGCTTTCCGTTCTTGCGCTCTTCCGCCTTCCTCAGCACGTCGTAAGCGGCTTGGATCTGCTTGAAGCGTTTGGCGGCTTCCTCGTCGCCCGGGTTCGCGTCGGGGTGGCTTTCCTTGACTAGCCGGCGGTGCGCGGCCTTGACCGCCGCGAAGTCGGCGTCACTCTCCAGCTCGAGCGCATCTAAGGCACGCATCTCGTCGCGTGTCCGGCTGCCGTCTCCAGGGCCAGCCCATTTCCACTGCGCCGACTGGCGGAAACCGGAATTGCCCTGCTCCTCCTCGGCGGCCCTGCGAGCGGCTTCCTCGGGACTAAGACCAGCAAAATAATTCCAGTTGCGGTTGTACTCGGCGGCGTGCCCTTCGCAGAAGTACCAGCGCTCGCGGCTGTTCGGTGCCTTCGGAGCTGGACGGTCGCCGATGTTGCTGCAGCCTTCGCGGTCGCACAGCCGCACCTTGGCCGCGTCGCGGCCCTTGCCGTACGGCCGCCACCGCGGGAAGCCCCAATCGTCCGATCTCTTCTGCTTCGCCATCCGATCCACTTAGAAAAATCGCCCCGCCTTTGCGAGCGGGGCAATGCGCCAGAGGGCCTATAAGCCGGGTTCTGTCCGTCGCGCTTTGGTAAGCGAGACTGTGCGGCCATTCCTCTAGGCCCCGACTTGCATCGGGGCTCAAGCAACCAACCCGGGCGGCGAGCCGGAACCAAGCCCATATGCCGCCCCTATTCGGTCTTGCACCCGGTGGGGTTTACCGTGCCGGCCCTGTTGCCAGGACCGCGGTGCGCTCTTGCCGCACCCTTTCGACCTTACCCGTCCAAAGGCGGGCGGAATGCTTTCTGTGGCACTATCCCTGACTTCCCGAGGGAAGCCGCCGGGCGTTACCCGGCACCGTGGTTCCATGGAGCCCGGACTTTCCTCGTGAAAGCAAGCTTCCCCGCGGCCGCCCGGCCCTCTGGCGGCGCCCATATAGGGGAGTGGCCGGACGGTTGCGAGTCAGTCCGTCACCGCTGTCAGCTTGCCAGCTTCGTCTCCTTGGCAAACGGACTAAGACCGAGCCACGTCTGTATGGCCGATGCAATCTGCTGGTCACCAGTCAATAACATCCGTCCACTAGCCACGGCCGCTGAAACCGTATCAAGCCCCATCCAGATCGCGGTCATGGTACGCAGGTCGACGGAAACATAGAGGTCGACATCGAATCCAGGGTCGACCGAACAGAGGTCCACAGCATCCTTCGGGTCAACGATTAGCCACCACGACTGCTGCGCCCTCGAAAGCTCTGGATAGATGAACTGGAGGACATTTCGACGTCGCGGCAGGGGGGTGGTGTTCAAATTCCGCCGCATGTCCCACATCAGAAGTTGAACATCGAGATTGTGCAGCGACAGCTCGGCTTTGACCCGACGCTGGCCCCACATTCCGAACGCCTCCACGATGATCCCAAGTTCGAGGCCGGAGGGCGTTAGACGATACTCGAAGATGCCTGGGTCCGATTTCGATGCGCTGCGAGTGAGAATTCCGGCGGCTTCGAGTTCCTTCAGTCGCTGCGACAACAATCCCGGAGACATTCGCGGCACGCCGCGACGTATGTCGTTAAAGCGCGTCGATCCGGCGATTAGTTCGCGGAGCAAGACGACGGTCCAGCGAGTGCACAGAACTTCGGCGGCCATCGCGACTGGACAGAACTGCTTGTAACTGCCGGCGGCCACATTTCTCTCCCTTGGAGCAACGTTCCTGCAGTACGGCCGGAGCGGCATTGTTGATAGTTCAGTTTCCGTACTGGCTTGGTTCAGTCTCTGAACTGGCTCGGTGACGCTCACTATTGCTAGCTCGCTGTCCCCACATTCAATCACAAGGTTAATCCAATGAATTCGAGCAACTTGACAGCCTCGCTTGCGCGCCGCGCGACGATCGGCCTGATTACACTTCTCTCTGCAGGCACCACCCCGGCTTCCGCAGACACCATTTCACGAAGCGCCGATGTGAACGCGTCTGTGTCAGAAGTGTGGTCACTGATCGGCCCATTTTGCGCGATCAAAGACTGGCTGCCGCCGGTCGGTCAATGCATCGCGGATGGCAAGAACCCGTCAACTCGCATCCTCGTCACTAAGGACGGCAAGGCCGCGTTTGTAGAAAGGCAAACGGATAGAAGTGATGCTGAGCACAGCTACTCGTACACCTTCCTGTCGAGCCCGCTTCCCGTCTCAAAATATGCATCGACAATCAAAGTTACCGCGAAGGGAAATGGATCTTCGACCATCACTTGGTCCGGCTCTTATTTGCCTGAGCATGGCAAGGAGAAGGCTGCCAACGAAGCGCTGAGCGGAGTCTATGAGGCAGGGCTTGCTGAAATCAGAGCAATGCTCGCCAAATAGAGAAGGCCGCTCCGATCGAAAATGGACCTCTCGCTATTGCGGGCGTGGCAGCAACAAGGCGAGCAGCTTGGCCCGGCATTCGCCGTCGATGATGCCGTCGATGAGGTCGGGACGAAAGCGCCGCTGGAAGGCAATCACCGCTTTTTGCGGATCGGTCACGTCGTACCCGAAACGCTCGAGCGCGAGCAGGAAACCGGCGTCGGTCCAATATGGGTCGATGAGATCGCGCGTCGGGCTCGGCAGCGCTAGCCGCCGCTTGGCCAGTGCGTGCCACGGGAACAGCTCGCCTGGATCCTCCTTGCGTGCCGGGGCAACGTCGGAATGGCCGACTACATTGCCCCGGCCAATCCCGTGCCGCTCCTTGATGTCGGCCACCAGCGGGATCAGTGACGCGATCTGCTCGTCGGGAAAGGCGCGGTAGCCGAACTCGTGACCCGGATTGACGATCTCGATCCCGACGCTCGCCGAATTGACGTCACCGACACCGCGCCAGCGCGACTTGCCGGCGTGCCACGCGCGCTTCCGTTCGTCGACCATGCGGTAGATGCTGCCGTCCTCATCGACGAGATAATGGGCCGACACTTTGGCCTCGGGCGAGGTCAATCGGTCGAGCGCGCCCTGCATGTCGGGCATGCCGGTATAATGGAGCACGATCATCGAGACCGGCAGCTGCCGCTCGTCGAAATTGGGCGAAGGCCGCTCGATCAGCTCCAAATCCATGCGCACAATGGCGCACAGCTACTGCTTCTCGGTCAAGCCCCGCCTGTCGCGCGGCGATCGGCGCCGGTGCGCTTCTCTACCCGGCTGCCGTCACCGACGAGCCGGTAGAGGCCGCGCGCGTTGACGTCGGCGCCGAGCTTGCCGGTCTGGCCGATCACCGTCTCTCCAGCGCCGAGCATCAGCCAGCCGTCCTCGGCCATCGCCCCTGCGATTCGCTCAAATGCGAGCGCCTTCTTTTCCGGGCTGAGGTAGAGCAGCACGTTGCGGCACAGCACGATGTCGAAGTCGCCGGGGTGCGGCGCCGGCTCGAGCAGATTGTGTACCTGGAAGCGCACCGGCCGCCGCAGCGTCTCGACCGCGCGCCAGCCGTCAGCCACTTCCTCGAACCATTTGATCATCTGGTTGATGCCAAGACCGCGCTGGACCTCGAATTGGCTATAGGTGCCGCTCCGCGCCCGATCGATACACGAGGTCGACACGTCGGTGCCGAGCACGTCGATCGTCCACCCGCGCCAGTCCTGCGGCGCTTCGGCAAACAGCATCGCCAGCGAATAGACCTCCTGCCCGGTCGAGCATCCCGCTGACCAGATCCGCAGACGCTTCGATTTCGCGCGTCGCTGCGCAAGCTCGACCAGCGCATGGCGCTGGACCACGTCGAAGGGGCCGCGATCGCGAAAGAAGTAGGTCTCGTTGTTGAGCAGTGCCTCGACGACGTTCTGCGACAAGCTCGGCTCCTTACCCATGACGAGTATCGTGATAAGCTCGTCCAGCGTCGAAATGCCGCGTTCGCGCATCAGCGCGGAAAGCGCGGTCTCGATGCGCCAGCGGCGGCTCAGCGTCAGTTGCTGCCCGGTTCGCGCCTCTAGCAGGCCGGCCAGGATCCGGCTTGAACTATCGCTTATTTGCACGCCGGCTGTTCCTCCGTGCGCGACGCAATGCGGCGTGCAATTTTGTCCGGCGGAAGTGCGGCGCAAGCGAGCCCGGCCTCCAGCACCGCACGCGGCATCCCCCAGACGGCGCAGCTTGCCTCGTCCTGGGCAATGATGGAGCCGCCGCAGGCAACGAGCCGCGACGATCCTTCGACGCCGTCACGGCCCATGCCCGTCAGCACGACACCCAGCGCACCGGCACCGAATATTGCGCCGACCGATGAGAGCATGGGATCGAGCGAGGGCATGCAACCGCTGGTGCTGCGCCCGTGCGTCAGGCGCACAACAGGCCCGGCCGGACCCGGCTCAAGCGTCAGGTGCGCATCTCCGGGCGCGACCAGGATTCGGTCCGGCACAAGCGCCATCCCCTCCTCGGCGACCACGGCTTCCCGCCGCGCGACGGTGCCCAACTGGCGCGCAAAGATGGCCATGAACGGCGTCGGGAGATGTTGCGTGACGAGGATCGGAACGCCGATCTGGCGCGGGAGCGCATGAAACAACGCGCCCAAGGCGTGAATTCCCCCGGTCGAGGCACCGATTGCGAGCACGTCGATAGGGTCGCTCGGCATGGCGCGTAGCACCGCCGGTGCACCCTGCTTCGAAGCCGAGGCAGGTGGCGGCTCGACGCACGCAAAGCCTAGCGCCTTGAGCTTGCCGAGCAGGATTTCGGAAAAGCGCCCGTTGAAGCGGCCCGTGCCCGGCTTGGGCATGGAATCGGCAGCGCCCAAAGCCAGCGCCGCGACGGTCTGTTCCGCGCCATCTTCGGCGAGCGAGGAAACGATCATGATCTTGGCGCCAGCAGCGGCGGCAATGATCCGCGGGATGGACTTGAGACCGCCTGCGCCCGGCATCTCCAGGTCGAGCACGACGATATCCACGCGGCATTCAGCGAGTGCGTCGATCGCCGCCTCTGCGGTGGCGGCAACTGCGGTGATTTCGAATGCCGGATCGCTTTCGACCATCCGCGACAGCACTGCCCGGGCAACCGTCGAATCATCGACGATCATCAGCCGGATCCTGCGACGATTATTGCGGGGGTCCGAAAAGCGGTCCCGCGATTTGGCGAGCGCCCGCTCCATGGCCCGGCTGCTTACGCGACGCCGACGAGCTGAAGCTTGATGTGAAGCGTCTCGCGGTCGAAGGGTTTCATCACATATTCGTCCGCGCCCGCTTCGAGCGCTGCACGGATATGGGCCATGTCATTCTCGGTCGTGCAGAACACCACCTTGGGCTGGTCGCCATGGCCGCGCTGCCGAAGAAGACGGAGGAACTCCATGCCGCTCATCACCGGCATGTTCCAGTCGAGCAGCACGACGTCCGGCATCTTGGCTTCGCATCGAGTCAGGGCTTCCTGGCCGTCCCCGGCTTCCTCGACCTCGAACTCGAGCGTCTCAAGGATGTGCCGGGCGACCTTGCGGATCACCTTGGAATCATCGACGATCAAACAGCTTTTCATGCCTTGGGCTTCCCGCTTCGATTGGGTGGTCATTAAAGGCTAAGGGTAACGAAGAGCTTAAGCCGCCGCCTTCACCTCGGGGCCCGCAATCAGCCCCGCGACATCGATCAGCAGCAGCGGTCCCTGCTCGGTTTCGACCATTCCGTGTGACACGCGCTCCCAGCCCGCTCCCATTGCGGCTCGCACCGGGACCGGATCGGACAGCGCCTCGAGGACATCCTCGACTAGGTCAACGATCAGCGCATAGTGATGGCCATCCAGCTCGACGACCGCGGCCTCCCGGATGCCGTCCGAGCAATCGGTGTCGCCGAGCTCTAATGAGCGCATGCAATCGATCACCGTCAGCACGCGGCTGCGCAGCGCTGACAGGCCGGCGATGTGCGGCGCCGCGCGCGGCACCGGAATTAGCGTATCCAGCTCGACCACCGATTCGACCGCGGCTGCGGGCAGCGCGACGCGCTCGGCGGCGACGGTGACGACCAGCAGAAGCTCGTTCACTTGCCCCTCCCCATGCCGGCGGATTTCAGCGCCATCAGCAGCCCTGCCCGGTCGTACCGGTAAATGCTGTCATCCTTCTTGCCGCTCGGCTCGGACTCACTGCGCAGGATGATGGCGTGGGCGCCCTCGCCAACGTCATCGCCGTGCGAGGCGATGACGAGGTCCGCCTCGCCGTCGCTATCCTCGCCGACGACTCGGTAGCCGGCTGCTTCGACGATCGGCCGCAGCATGTTCTGCATCCACGGGTCGTCACCTGGCATCCGGCAAATCAGCGGCTCACGCGAACGCGCGGCAGGTCCGACATGATTGGCAAAGAGCCAATGCGCATCGACCAGTTCGGCGGGTTCACCGTTGATCAGCGACACGCCGTTGATCTCGCCGGGACTCTCGGCATGGATCACGTCATGCTCGATCGCGGCGAAGTCGATCACCTCCGCAAAGGCGTAGCCGATCTCGTGTGCCCCGTCGTTGAGGCGGAAGAGGCGGACCTTGCCCTCGCCGGTTTCCGCCGCGCGGGCGCCCGCCAGCGGCAGGATCGCCTCGCCGAGCTGGACCCGAAGCTGACCCGCGGCTTCCTTGACCGCGGACGCGGGCACTTCTTCAATGCGGTCGACGACCGCGAGGCGCAGCGCCCGGCGCGAGCCGTCGAGCCCGCGGAACAGCAGCACCGGGGTCGCCTTCGAAGCTGCGGCGACCGGGCTCTCCGCGATCCGCGCGGTGCGCTCCTGTGCCTCCAGTTTAACGCCGCCGACCTCGGCAATTCCGGCGGGATCGAACAGCAGGATGGGGCTGCCGTCATCGGCCAGGGTCGTTCCGGCATAGAGGCCGCTCGCCATCACCGCCGGCGCCGCCGGCTTGACGACCAGCTCCTCGTGATCGTGGATCCGGTCGACCGAGAGTGCGTAGACGTCGCCGCCGGCCGGCCGAAGCACGACCAAGGTCCGGTCCCTCTTGTCGACCCGGCTGTCGATGCCGAGCACGTCGGCAAGGCTCACCTCGGGAACCCGGCGGCCGCGGATCGTCGCCACACCGGCCCCGCCGAGATGCTCGAGCGTGACGCTCTCGCCGCTCACCCGGACGATCTCCTCGATCGCCGAGCGAGGGATGGCGAAATGCTGCCCCGCGATCGACACGGTCAGCGCCGGAATGATGGTCAGGGTGAGCGGAACCCTCAGGGTCATCCGCGTTCCCTCACCGAGCTTGCTGTCGACCTCGACAATGCCGCCGATCCGCTCGACGTTGGAGCGGACCACGTCCATGCCGACCCCGCGCCCGGAGATCGGGGTAACTTCCTTGGCGGTCGACAGGCCGGCTTCAAAAATGAGGCCGAGCCGTTCGCGAGGGGCAAGCTCCGCGGCGGCAGCTTTGTCGACTATCCCGGCGGCGATCGCGTTCTCGACCAGCTTCTTGCCGTCGATCCCGCGTCCGTCGTCCTGGATGTCGATCAGGATCTGGTTACCCGACTGACGCGCGGATACAGCAAGGACGCCAATCTCGCGCTTGCCCGCCTTGAGCCGCTCGGCCGGCTTTTCGATACCGTGATCCACCGCGTTGCGGACGATGTGGGTCAGCGGATCGCGGATCATCTCGATCATCTCGCGGTCAAGCTCAACGTCTCCGCCCTCGATGTCGACCAGCACTTGCTTGCCCAGCTCCGCCGAGAGATCGCGGACCATCCGCGGCAGCCCGACGAACAAATTCTCGATCCGCTGCATGCGGGTCCGCGTGATCGCGTCGCGCATCTCGGCGATGATCGACGAGAGGCGCTCAAACGCGCCGTCGACGGGCACCTCGGTGTCAGATTCGCGCAGCCTTCGGGCGAGCTCGTTGCGGGCCAGCACCATGTCCGAGACCGTGCTCATCACGCGATCGAGCAGCTCGACCGAAAGGCGGATGGTGCGCGGAGCGGCGGAGGCCTTGGTGCCCGCTTCCATCGCGGCAATCACCGGCGTCGCTGCTCCTTCGGCGCCAGGCGCCAACGCATCGATCAACGCGCTGTCGTCACCCGCCGGCATTTCCTCGCCGGCCTCGATCGCGGCAACCATCTCAGCGATGCGATCGATGATCGCCAGCACTGCGCTGACCAGCGCACCGTCGGCTTGGCGGCGGTTGGCGCGGACATCGGCAAGCGCGTCCTCGGCTGCATGGCTGAGCGCCTCCAGGCGCGGGAATTCGAAGAAGCCGCAGTTGCCCTTCACGGTGTGGACGAACCGGAAAATGCTGTCGAGCCGGGCGCGGTCGTCGGGCTGCGCCTCCCACGCGACAATCTCGCCGCCCAAGGCTTCGAGCATCTCGCGGCATTCGGCTACGAAATCGGCAATCAGGTCGTCCATCGGCGAGTTCGCCCCCAGCGCTGGCTTTGCGAGCCTTATGCCGGGCAGGAGTTAATGCCGCGTTAGCCCTGAAATGACTTAACCGCCGGGAGCCGTGCGCCAATCATCAGGGCCTCCACGCCCGGCTCCGACAACTGGATCGAGCCGCCTGCCCCGGAGATCAGGTCATGGGCGAGCCACGCAGCCGCGGCGCGCGCCTCGACCATTCCGTCCGCTCCATCGGCAAGCGTGTCGCGCAGCACCGGATCGAGCAGAATGCGCGGACCCTCGGCGCGGACCGCGAGCTCGATCTCCGCGCCATCGCGCTCGGCGCCGACATCCAGCCGGCCGCCGCGGACGAGCGCGTCGCCCGCGAGCAGTGCAAGATTGAGCAGCACCTTCACCGCATCCTTGGGCAGCTTGCCGTCCTTCACCACCCAGCCAAGCTCGATCCGCCTTTCCGGCCCGAACAGTCCCTCGAGCGCCGCCTGGGCCTCGTGCGTATCGATTTCCTCGCCGAATCCTCCGGCGGCGCCGAATGCTAGGCGAAAGAATTTGAGCTTGTTGGCCGAGGCGCGGGCGCTGTCGGCGAGCAGCTCGAGGCATTTCTCGCGCATATCCGGGTCGGTCTCGTCGGCCAGCAGCTCAATGCCGTTGTTGAGCGCGCCGACTGGCGACATGAGATCGTGGCAGAGCCGCGAGCAAAGCAGACTGGCGAGATCGACAGGGTTCATCGCCTCGGCTTGATGGGGCAGAGTTTAACCCGGCGCAAGTTCCGCGCCATTGAAGAGCGGCGTCGGCAAACCCATATTTCATAGGAAGATGGGGGGAATTCAGACGATCGACGTGCGCCTCGCGCCCGGCCACGCAGGCTGGCGCCTCGACCGCGCGCTGGCTGATGCCGTCGGGAGCTTGTCGCGCGAGCGCCTGAAGGCGCTGATCCGCAGCGGCGCAGTCGAAGCCGGGGGCAAAATGCTCCGCGACCCAGCTGCGAAGGTCAACGGCGACGAATCCGTCCGCGTTGCGGTGCCGGAGCCGAGCGAAGCGCACAACGCTCCACAGGACATCCCGCTCAATATCGTCTTCGAGGATGAGCATCTGCTGGTCGTCGACAAGCCCGCCGGCTTGGTGGTTCACCCGGCGGCAGGCAATCTCGACGGGACCTTGGTCAACGCGTTGCTCCACCATTGCGCCGGCTCGCTGTCCGGCATCGGTGGTGTCGCCAGGCCGGGGATCGTCCACCGCATCGACAAGGACACGTCGGGGCTGCTGGTGGTCGCCAAGACCGACATCGCGCACGAGGGGCTGGCGAAGCAGTTCGCGGCTCATTCCATCGATCGTCGCTATCTCGCGATCGTCTCGGGTGTGCCCAATGTTTCGGAAGGTAGCGTGGACGCGCCACTCGCCCGCTCGTCGGCCAACCGCAAGAAGATCGCGGTGGTTGAACGGGGGCGCGGCAAGCGCGCACTGACTCGCTGGAAACGGCTCAAGATCCTGCGGGACTCGGCACTGGTCGAATGTTCGCTGGAGACCGGGCGAACCCACCAGGTCCGCGTCCATATGGCGTCGATCGGTCACCCGCTACTCGGCGATCCGGTCTACGGCCGTTCCGGAAAGACGCATGGTAAATTGCTCAAGGAGCTTGGTTTTCACCGCCAGGCCCTGCACGCCGCCGAGCTTGGCTTCATCCATCCGGTGACCAAGGGCAGGCTGTCGTTTCAAAGTCCCATGCCGCTCGACATGCGGGAACTGATGGGCGGACTTGGTGTAGTAAGTTTAACTCGCTAGGGCGCTTCGGCGCCCGCGCGCAGAAGGGAAGAAAGACGAGCGTTTATGGCTAACAACAAAGGGATCGTCTCGCTCCCCGCGTCCGGCGGGGAGGCCGGACTCAACCGCTATCTCGCCGAGATTAAGAAATTCCCGATCCTCAGCCCTGAGGAAGAATATATGCTCGCCAAGCGGTGGCGCGAGCATGGGGATACCGAGGCCGCGGCCAAGCTGGTCAACTCGCACCTGCGGCTCGTTGCCAAGATCGCCATGGGCTATCGCGGCTACGGCCTCCCGGTCAGCGACCTCATCTCCGAAGGCAACGTCGGGCTGATGCAGGGCGTCAAGAAGTTCGAGCCCGACCGCGGCTTCCGGCTCGCCACCTATGCCATGTGGTGGATCCGCGCCTCGATCCAGGAATTCATCCTGCGCGCCTGGTCGCTTGTGAAGATGGGGACGACCGCCAACCAGAAAAAACTGTTTTTCAACCTGCGGCGGATGAAGAACCAGATCAATGCGTTCGAGGAAGGCGACCTCAAGCCCCAGGACGTGACCAAGATCGCGACCGATCTCGGCGTTTCCGAGGACGAGGTGGTGTCGATGAACCGCCGCATGGCGATGGGCGGCGACACCAGCCTCAACGCTCCTTTGAAGGGTGACGAGGGCGGCGAGAACCAATGGCAGGACTTCCTCGTCGACTCCGGTCCGCTGCAGGATGAGCGGATCGCCGAGGACGAGGAAAGCCGCGTCCGCCATGACCTGCTGATGAGCGCACTCGAGAGCCTCAACGACCGCGAGAAGCATATCTTGATGGAGCGCCGCCTGGCGGATGAGCCGAAGACTCTCGAGGAACTTTCGCAGGTCTACGGCGTCAGCCGCGAGCGAATCCGCCAGATCGAGGTCCGCGCGTTCGAGAAGCTGCAAGCCGCGCTCCTGCGGCTTGCCGGCGAGCGGCGGCTGCTTCCCGCCGCCTAGCCCTTCTCCTCCGCCACCTTCGGCGCCGCCTGAGTGAGCTTCTCGCCTTCCCGCTGCTCTTCCGGGCGGTCCTGGACCTGATCGTCAGTTGCGACATTGTCTGCCGCCCAGGCACCGCGCGTGCCCATCGGCTCAGGCGAGCCGGTGGTGCTGTCCGTCGCCGTCTGATGCTCGATCTCGCTGTTGACCTCGGCGCCCACGATGAACGCATAGGCCGACAAATACATCCACGTGAGCAGGGCGACGACCGCGCCGAGCGAGCCGTAGCTCGTGTGATAATGGGTAAAATTCGCGACATAGAAGCCGAAGGCCAAGGTCAGCAGCAGCCAGGTAACCGCGGCGAACAGCGATCCTGGCGTGATCCACCTCCACTGCGCGTCCTCGCGGGACGGGCCGAAGCGGTACAACAGTGAGGCTACGCCTGCCGCCGCAAGCACTAGGACCGCATAGCCGACCAACTTCCCGGCGGTGACCGCGGCCGGCGCTGCTGTCGGCAGCAAATGCTGGAGATAGGCTAGCGCCGCCGTCGCGGCGAGTGCGGCGAGCGCGAGCACCAGCGCCCCGAGCGTCATCGAAATCGCCAACAGGTAGAAGCGCAGCAGCCCGCGTTTCTCCTTTTCCTCGTAGGCGATGTTGAGCGCGGTGATAATGGCCGCCGCGCCGTTTGTGCCGCCATAGGTCGCGACCAGGAAGGCAAGCAAGATCGCGAGGCCCTTGGTACCCTGCGATGCCCGGACAGCCGTCATCAGCTGGTCGCCGATTATGAACGCGACGTCAGTCGGCAGCACCGCCGTCAGCGCGCGCATATGCTCGATCACGGTAACCGGATCGGCGGCAAAGCCGTAAACGAGGACGATCAACCCCAGCAGCGAAAGAAGCGCGAAAAAGCCATAGAAGGCGACGCCGGCGGCGACGAGGCCGACATTGTCATCCCAGATCCGTTTGTAAGTGCGGGCAAGAATATCTTTCCACCCCGGCCCCGGAATCTCTGCCGGAGAGACGGCGCGATGTCCGCGTGGATCGTGTTCCAGGGGGTTCATCGGGCAGACGCGTCAGTGTTCCCGCTTGAAGAGCGCGATGCCGGCGGCGGCGGCAAGCTGCACCGCGCCGGCACCTTCGCGACCAGCGACACATTGTCGTTGAGCGCTTCCTTCCAAGTGCGGAAGGCGATCTCTTTCCATCCGGGAGCGGGGATTTGCGACGGGGTGCGCGCATCGCGCTCCTTCCGGTGGCTCGGCGCGGTGGCCGCTTTCGTTGCTCGTTCAGCAATGCTTGCCATTGGTTGCCTCTCGCCCGCCCAACCAAGGCGCGGCCAAGCCGTTCCCTCTTGCCAAGCGCGAAAAACAGGCGGACGGTGGGGGTTTCCAGATAGGCGCCGGAGCGCCTCTCTTGAGGGCGACTCTCGGGGCCCGTCACGGCACGAAGGGAGACTCGCATGGCTGGAGAATCTGCAAAAGGCACCCGAGTAATCGCGCTGGTGGGACCCGCCGGCGCGGGAAAGACCAGCCTTGCCGAAGCGATGCTATTCGCAGCCGGCGCGACCGACCGGTTGGGATCGACCGCCAACGGCTCCAGCATCGGCGATTCGAGCCCTGAAAGCCGCCAGCGCGGCGGCTCGACCGAGCTCAACCTCTATCATTTCGATTATCTCGGTGATCCATTCGCGATTCTCGATGTGCCTGGCTCGATCGGCTTTTCCGCCGACGGCGCGAAAGCGCTGGCGATCGCCGACGTCGCCATCGTCGTTGTCGATCCCGATCCAGCCCGCGCGCCGCTCGCCGCGCCTGCGCTGCGCGCGCTCGACGAGCTCGGCATTCCGCACATCATCTTCGTCAACCGAATCGACCAAGCGCACGGCCGCATCCGCGACCTCCTGTCCGCGCTCCAGCCGATAAGCGTCTCGCCGCTGATCGGCCGCCAGATACCGATCTGGGACGGCGAGAAGATCAGCGGCTTTGTCGACCTCGCGCTCGAATATGCCTTCAAATATCGCGCCGGGCAGGAATCCCAGCGTATCGACATACCCGCCGACCTCCAGGAGCGCGAAGCCGAGGCGCGCACCCACATGCTCGAGCAGCTCGCCGACCATGACGACGAACTTCTCGAGCAATTGCTGATGGACGAAGCGCCGGCCCGCGAGAAAGTGCTCCAGGACCTCGCGCGCGAAACCGGGGACAACCTCGGCGTATCAGTGCTGTTCGGTTCGGCGAGCAGCTCGTGGGGCGTACGGCGACTATTGAAGGCGCTGCGCCACGAAGCGCCCGCGTCACAAGCGACCGCCAACCGCCTCGGCGTCACCGACCCGGCGCTGTACGTGTTCAAGATCGTTCACGGGTCGATCGGCCGGCTTGCGCTGTCGCGAGTGCTCGGCGGACGCATCAGCGAAGGCTCTGACCTTAAGACCGCCGACGGCGGGCACGCCCGTGTCGGCTCCCTGTTCAGGGTACAGGGCGAGAAGACGACCAAGCTCGGCGAGGCGCGCGACGGCGACTTGGTCGCGGTCGCCAAGATCGACACGGTCAAGGCCGGCCAATGGCTCGGAACCGGTCAGCTGCCGCCGCCGATCGACATCGATTATCCGGCGCGCAATTGCGCAGTCGCGATCGAACCGGCCGATCGCAAGGACGACGTCAAGCTGTCGGGCGCCCTGCAGCGCCTCAGCGAAGAGGATTCGGCGCTGATCGTCGAGCATGACGATGCCAATCACGAGATCCGCCTGCGCGGCATCAACGACGAGCATCTGAACACAGTGATCACCCGCCTCAAGCGCCGCTACGGCGTCGAGGTGAAGAGCCACCCGCCTGCGATCGGCTACCGCGAATCGATCCGCAAGCCGGTCACCCAGAAGGGCCGCCACAAGAAGCAGTCGGGCGGCCACGGGCAGTTCGGCGATGTCATCATCGAAGTGAAGCCCCTGCCCCGCGGCTCCGGCTTCGTTTTCGAGGAACGGATCCACGGTGGCTCCGTGCCCAAGCAATGGATTCCGGCGGTCGAAGACGGCGTGCGGGAAGCGATGCGCAAGGGCCCGCTCGGTTTCGAGGTGGTGGATTGCGCGGTCGCCCTGGTCGACGGCAGCTACCATAGCGTGGACAGCTCGGAACTGGCGTTCCGGCTCGCGGGGCGCATCGCGATGCACGAGGCGCTCGCCGCAGCGCAGCCGCACCTGCTCGAGCCGATGCACAAGCTCACCGTCGTCTGCCCATCGAGCGCGACCAGCCGCATCACCTCGGCGGTTGCGGGACGGCGCGGACAGATGCTCGGCCTCGGGCCGCGCGACGGCTGGACCGGTTGGGACCGGATCGAGGCGCTGATCCCGGAAGCCGAGCTGTCGGGGCTGGAAGCCGAACTCAGGTCGCAGAGCCAGGGCCTTGCCAGCTACGAGGCCCAGTTCGACCATCTCGCCGAGCTCAACGGTCCGCTCGCCGAGAAGGTGATTCAGCAGCGGGTGCCCGAGCCCGCTTAGGCGCGGCTCTCCTCGAACCCGCGCTGCTTCGCGACGCGTCGCACGGTGCGCTCTCGGCGGAGGCGTCGATGGCAAACATTACATTCTTGTCATGGACCCGCGCCGGCATTGCTTGTAAGCCGCTCCGCCTATGCCGGCGATCAAGGGTGCGGACGTGTGGGTGCTCCTCGGACCGCACCGTGGGGACAATAATCAGCTGCTGGCGCTCGCCGAGAGCCTGGGAATTCCGTTCCGGCCGATCCACATGCGTTATCGCTGGTTCGCGCATCTGCCTGCAGTTTGCCGAAGCGTCACCATTTCCCAGCTGCTGCCGGAGGCGCGCAGTGAGATCGCACCGCCGTGGCCGTCACTGGTACTCGGCATCGGTCAGCGAAGCGCGCCGGTCGCGCGCTACATCAAGCAGGCTTCGGGCGGGCGAACGACCGTTGTTCGTCTCGGAGATCCGATGGTATCGCCCAAGCTCTTCGACTTGGTCATCACCACCACCCAATATGCCGTCGGCGAAGCTGAAAACGTGGTCCGGCTTCCCGTCACGATCACCAACGAGCCGATCGTCCCCGACAAGGCCGAGGAGCATTGGCTCGAGGCGTTCGCGCGCCCACGGCGCCTGATCGTCATCGGCGGGGCAACATCGCTCTGGCGCCTGCGGCCTTCGACCATCGCTCGGACCATCCGGACGCTGCAGCAACGAGTCGAGCGCGATGGCGGATCGGTTATCGCAGTTACCAGCCCGCGCACGTCGCCCGGACTCGCGGCTGCCGCGCAGGCCGAACTGGGCAGCCTCGCGTTGGTTGACGATAATTTCCCGCGCTACGCCGCATTGCTCTCCGCGGCGGACGAGATCCACGTCACCGGCGACAGCGTGTCCATGCTCTCGGACGCCATCGCCTCCGGAAAGCCGGTCGGGCTGATCCCGCTCGAGCCCGATCTGACCGCCCGCTTCCTCCGACTCCTTGAGACCATTCGCGGCCGGCCCTTCCGAATGCGCGATCTCACCAAATTCTGGGACGATCTCAGGCTCCGCGGTCTCGTTGGCACCATCGAGAATCCACGCCGCGGCATGTTCGAAATCGACCCCCTCGAAACAGCCTTATGCGCCGTGCGCGCGGCGATCGACGAGCGCCATCCAGCCAAGGTCGTGCCCGCGAGAATTCGTTCCGGCCGGAGAGCTCCACCGCAGCCCGCGGCCGGCTAGGCGAGCCCCTCGACCACCGCGACTGGATGCCAGTCGCCGAGCCCGTGGTCGGCTGCGAACTGCTCTGGGAACGGTTCACCGGCGTGAATGCCCCCGCTGACGAACACCGCATCGAAGCCCATTCGCGCCGCCCCCACCATGTCGGTGTGCAGCCCGTCTCCGACGGCAAGCACTTCGCTTGGCGGAGGATTGCCGGCGAGATGCAGCGCATGGGTGTAGATCGCCGCATGCGGCTTGCCGTACCACGTCACCGGGCCGCCAAGCCCCTGGTAGAGATCGGCAATGGCGCCGGCGCAAGCTTCGACGAGGCCGCCGCGCATCACCAAGCGGTCGGGATTGAGACAATGCATCTCGACGTCTCGTTCGGCCCAAAGCTCGAGTTCGGGAAGATAATCCGCCGGCGCGGGCCGCCCTTCCATCATTCCGGTGCATGCGACGTCGGTGAAGTCGTCCCCCTCGGCAATTCGGACGCCGCGGCCCTCAAGGATCGCGCGGTCCTCTTGCGTTCCGACAAAGCCGACCGCCCGGTCGAGCGCGTTTAGCGCCTCGATGCCCGCCTCGCCGCTCGTCGCGATACCATTCCAGCAATCGCGCGGCAGGCCGATGCGCCCGAGCTGCCGCTCGACGGCTTCCGCGGTCCGCGGTGCGTTGGTGATAAGGATGATGGTGCGCCGTTCGCTCCGCCATTGGCGCAGCCGCCCGGCAGCGCCCGGATAGAGCGTCACGCCGTCATGCACTACGCCCCAAATGTCGCACAGGATCAGCCGGTATTTCGGGTCGAGCGAATCCAGTGGACTCATTCAATCCCCGCCTTCGCAAGCGCCTGCTCAATGAGCACGACGTCTTCGGGATTGTTGAGCTCGCGCAGCGCGAACGGCGGAGTCGCGACGTCCACGACGGCGAGCGCGACGCCGGCGTGCAGAAATCGCAATTGCTCCAGCCCCTCTAGCGTCTCGAGCTCGGATGGGGGCGTCGCGGCGTACAGCAGGAGCGCCTCGGGCCGGTAGGCATAAACGCCGACGTGGAGCCGTACCGGAGACATGTCGCCGTCGAGTGCGCCGGGCGGCAGATGCGGGATCAGCCGCTTCGAGAAATAGAGCGCATTGCCACGCGCATCGGTGACGACTGAGGTCCCGCCGATGCGGCCGACCGCCTCCTCGGCCTGAAGCACGCGGACTTCATCGCTACGCAGGCGCATCGCCGGCGTGGCGACCCGCGCATCTTCATCGTGAGCGATGCGGGCGATCAGCGCCTCGACGAATTCGGGCGGCGTCAGCAGCGCGTCGCCCTGGAAATTGATCACCAGGTCCGGATCGTGCAGCTGCCCGAGCGCCTCGGCGCAGCGCTCGGTGCCGTTGCAGCAATCGGAGGAGGTCATCAGGACGCCGACCCCGAACTCCGCGCAGGCATCGGCGATCCGCTCATCATCGGTCACGACGAACACGCCCGAAACGCCGGCGACCCGTCGCGCGGCCTCGACGCTGCGGTGGATCAGCGGCTTTTCCCGGCCGCTCCAGCCCCTCAATTGGACGAGCGGTTTTCCGGGGTACCGCGACGACTGGTAACGCGCCGGGATCAGGATGACGGCGTTCATCACGCAGCGCTTATCTGGCGCTCGGGCAATCGTGGATGTGCAGCACGCCAACCGGCTTCTTTCCGCGACCGTCATCCTTGACGACGAACAGAGCGGTGATCTTGTACTCGTCGAACAAGACCAGCGCGTCATCGACGAGGTCATCCGGTTCGACCGTCTTCGGATCGCGGGTCATGAACTCGCCGGCGCTATGCTCGAGCCCGCGCTCGATGTTGCGGCGAAGGTCGCCGTCGGTAATCACGCCGACCAGGTAGCCGGACGCGTCGGTCACCCCGATGACGCCGAGCCTCTTAGCCGACATCTCGACAACCGTGTCATGCATGGAGCTGTCCTCGCGGGTCAGCGGTAATGACTTCCCACCGTGCATGATTCGCCGGACCGGGCGGAGCCGAGCGCCGAGCGAGCCGCCCGGATGAAGCCGCCCAAAGTCGCTCCGAGTGACGCCCTTCTGGCGCATCACCGTCATCGCGAGGGCATCGCCAAGCGCGAGGGCCATGGTGGTCGAAGTTGTCGGAGCGACCGATTCGGGTCCGACCTCGGGCCAGTGCGGCAGCACCAGCGCCGCCGTCCCAGCCTCGGCAAGCATCGTTCCGGCATGGCCCGTAATGGCGATGATCGGGATGTGCGCGTGCTGGAAATGGTCGATCACAGCCTCGAGCTCGGTGGTTTCGCCGCTCTGAGAGATAAGGATGGCGACGTCACCCTCCGCCGCCATGCCGATGTCGCCATGGATCGCTTCGGCAAGGTGCAGAAACACCGCGGTGGTGCCGGTTGAGGCGAAGGTCGCGGCGATCTTGCGCGCAATGTGCCCGGATTTGCCGAGGCCGCTTACGATCAGCTTGCCCTTGCAGGTGCAGATCAGCTCGACCGCCTTCTCGAAAGACTTGCCGAGATCGTCTGCAAGCGCGTCCAGCGCGCGTGCTTCGTCATGAAGGATCGCGCGCCCGAACTCGAGGACGCCGATTGGTGAACTGCGGTCCGCTGCCATCCGCATAGCCCTAGCCACGGGCTGAACGCCTGTGAAGCTTGACGCCACTCACACGAGCGGCTTGGGCTGGCCGCCAAGGGGTTACGAATGGCCAAAAGACTGACCCGTTACATCCTGATCGCGCTCGTGCTCGGCCTGATCGCGGGATGGTCGATCAACGCCGCGATCGACGACGGTGCGCCCGAGAGCGCGGCGCGGCTCAAGGCGATCGCCGACTATCTCAGCATCGTCACCACCCTGTTCCTGCGGTTGATCAAGATGATCATCGCGCCGTTGGTTTTCTCGACCCTGGTCGCCGGCATCGCCCACATGGGCGATGTCGCGGCCCTCGGCCGGGTCGGCGTACGCTCGCTCCTGTGGTTCGTCCTTGCCAGCCTCGTCTCGCTGACGCTCGGGCTGATCCTGGTCACTGTCTTGCACCCCGGCCTCGGGCTCAACCTGCCCCTGCCGCCCACGCATGCGTCGGCCGGCGTGGAGACAACCGCCTTCAACCTCAAGGACTTCGTCGGTCACCTGGTGCCCCAATCGGTCTTCGAAGCGATGAGCACCAACGAGATTCTGCCGATAGTCATTTTCTCGATTTTCTTCGGGGTGGCGCTGACCGCCGTCGGCGAGAAGGGCCGGCCGATCGTCCAGGGGGTGGAAGCACTGGTTCGAGTGATGCTCCAGCTCACCGATTATGTGATGCGCTTTGCTCCGTTCGCAGTGTTTACCGCGGTCAGCAGCGCGCTTGCCGAGCGAGGGCCGCAGATCATCACCACCCTGGGCAAGTTCGTCGGCAGCTTCTATCTTGGCCTCGCCATCCTGTGGGCGACGCTGATCGGCGCCGCCTTCGTCGTCGTCGGGCCCCGAACACGCCACCTGGTGCGGTACATCCGCGATCCGGTGGTGCTCGCCTTCTCCACCGCCTCGTCCGAGGCGGCCTTTCCGCGTACGCTCGAGGCGCTCGACCGCTTCGGCGTTCCCGCACGCATCGCGAGCTTCGTCCTGCCGCTCGGCTATTCTTTCAACCTTGACGGCTCGATGATGTATATGACCTTCGCGACCCTCTTCATCGCGCAGGCCTATGGCATCCACCTGACCCTCGGTCAGGAAATCACCATGCTGCTGGTGCTGATGATCACCTCAAAGGGCATGGCCGGTGTGCCGCGCGCGAGCCTGGTGGTGATCGCCGCCACCATGTCGATGTTCCGCATCCCCGAGGCTGGCCTGCTGCTGATCCTCGCCGTAGACCACTTCCTCGACATGGGCCGTTCGGCGACCAACGTCGTCGGCAACGCGGTCGCGGCGAGTGTCGTTGCGCGGTGGGAAGGCGGGCTCATCTCCGAGGAACCGGCCGATATCGAGCCCCGCCACGCACCCGCGCACGTTGTCCGCAGCAGCCCGGTCGACGATCACTTCTGACCCGACTAACCGCAGTCCATGTTCGATTCGATCGCTGAGGACGGCGTGAAGCGCCCTGGCGCTCGCGAGATGACGGTGATGCTGGCGGGCCTGATGGCCCTGAACGCGTTCGCCATCGACGCGATGATCCCGGCGCTCGCGAACATCGGCCGGTCGCTGCATGTCGCCCACGAGAACGATCAGCAGCTGGTGGTCATCGCCTACTTCCTCGGGTTCGCTTCGACCCAGCTGCTGTGGGGGCCGCTCGCCGACCGCTTCGGACGCAAACCGATCCTCGGCGTGGGTGTCATCCTCTATGGCGCATTCGCGCTGCTCTGCGCGATTGCCGGCAGCTTTCCACTGCTGATCGCCGGCCGGGTGGCGATGGGCGCGTCGGCGGCGGTGACCCGCGTGCTGGTGGTCGCCATGGTCCGCGACCTGTTCGAGGCCGAAGCCATGGCGCGCGTGATGAGCCTGGTCTTCATGACCTTCATGCTGGTGCCGGTGCTGGCGCCCAACATCGGCCAGCTGATCCTCCTCTTCGCGCCATGGCGGGCGATCTTCGTGGCGATCGCAGTCTATGCGGCGATCATGCTCGCGTGGTCGTGGGCGCGGCTGCCGGAGACCTTGCACCCGGAGTTTCGCCGGCCTTTGGAATGGCGCGCGACGATGGGCGCAATCGCGACGACTCTGAAGGAGCGGCAATCGCTCGGCTACACGCTGGCGACGACAATCAGCTTTTCGGGCCTCATCGCCTACATCAGCTCGATCCAGCAGATCGTGTTCGATGCCTTTCACGCGGGCCGCTTCATCGGCCTGGTGTTCGCTTCGATCGCGGCGCCGATGGCGCTGGCTTCGTGGCTCAACTCGCGCGTCGTCGGCCGGTTCGGGCTGCGCCGCGTTGGCCATTCGGCCGCCCTCGC
>JBJMVJ010000054.1:0-19737 GCA_045810685.1 Sphingomonas sp. | reverse complement strand
GAGCGCGACCTGCTTGTTGCCGAGCACGCCGGCGATCGTCACCATGCCGCCGTAAAAGACGGCGAGCGCGACGAGCGACAAGGGAATGGCCCGCGGGGCGGATTGTGGATCGTCGGCGGCCGCATCGATTTCGGTTGTCATGGGCCAAGACCTACCCGCTTTGGTCGGCCATGCAACCGGCGTTGACCGCGGCTCCGCGGCGCGGCTAGCGAGGGCGTCCGTGACTTCCACCAGCCTCGATATCGTGGCGATCGGCGATGCGATCGTCGACGTCATCAGCACCTGCAACGATGCGTTCCTTGCCGAGCGTGGGTTCGCCAAGGGCTCAATGCGGCTATTGACGATGGAGGAGGCGTCCGATCTCTACGGCGCGATGGGGCCGACGCGCGAAAGCAGCGGCGGGTCGGCCGCGAACAGCATGGCCGGTGCGGCGGCGCTCGGCCTCAAGGCCGCGTTCGTCGGCCAGGTTGCGGACGACCAGCTCGGCACCATCTTCGCGCATGACATGCGCTCATTGGGGGTGCGGTTCGAGACGCCGGTCATCGCCGCACCGCCGCCGACCGGCGTTTGCCTGATCCTGGTGACGCCCGACGCGCAGCGGACGATGAGCACCCATCCCGGCGCTAGCCACGAGCTCACTCCCGCGGCGCTCGACCCGGAGTTGATTCGGTCGGCTAGCGTGATCTTCCTCGAAGGGTATTTGTGGGGGCCCGAACGGCCGCGGGCGGCGATGCTGGAAGCCGCCCGGATTGCCCATTCGGCGGGGCGCACCGTCGCCTTCACGCTATCTGAAAGCCTGTGTCTCGGCGATCGCCGCCACGGCGTGCTGGGCATGATCGAGGCGGGAATGGTCGATGTGCTGTTCGGCAACGAGCATGAGGTGCGGCACCTGACTGGCTGCGGCGAGCCGGCCGAATGCGCCGCGGCGCTGGCGAAGCATGTCGGGACCCTCGTGATCACGCGCGGACGGGCAGGCGCTACGGCGATCGATGGCGGCGAGCAAATCGACATTACGGCCGCGCCCGTTGCCCGGATCGTCGACACCACCGGCGCTGGCGACCAGTTCGCGGCCGGCTTCCTCGCCGCGCGCTGCCGCGAGCTGCCGCTCAAGGCCTGTCTTGAAATCGGCGCACGCGCTGCCGCCGAGGTCATTTCCCATTTCGGCGCCCGGCCCGATGCCGACCTCAGGCATCTGGTCGCGCGATGAATCATGTGAACGCGCTTGCGGTCTATTGCGGCTCCGCCAGCGGCACCCAGCCGGTATTCGCCGACGCCGCCCGCGCGACCGCTGAGGCGATGGTCAAACGCGGTGTCGACCTTGTCTATGGCGGTGGGCGGCTCGGCCTCATGGGTCTCGTCGCCGACGCTGTGCTCGCAGGCGGCGGGCGCGCCTATGGCGTGATCCCCCAGTCGCTCGTCAATCTGGAGGTCGCGCACACCGGTCTCACAGAGCTCCACACCGTCGACACCATGCACGAGCGAAAGGCCAAGATGACCGATCTCGCCGACGCATTCCTCGCGCTGCCGGGCGGTGTCGGCACGCTCGATGAACTGTTCGAGGCGTGGAGCTGGAACGCGCTCGGCTATCACAAGAAGCCGTTCTGCCTGTTGAACGTCGAGGGCTATTGGGACGGCCTGATCACCTTCATCGATCACGCGACCGACAGCGGCTTCCTGTCTGCACATCGCCGCAGGCAGTTGCTTGTCGCCGAGACTCCCGAGGAAGCGCTGGAATTGCTGGACGAAGCCGCGGCAGCCGCTACGCAGGGAATGGTCTGGTAACGGCCTCAGGGGAGGGGCTGCGTCAATGAATCAGAAGCTGCTCGGCATCGCCGGGATCGCCGTCATCCTCGGCATTGCCTTCGCTTTGTCCACCAACCGCAGGGCCATCCGCATTCGCGTGGTCGCCGCGGCGTTTGCGCTGCAGGCGGCGATCGCCTTCCTCGTGCTCTATACCAGCTGGGGCCGGGCCGGCATCGCCACCCTGTCGGGGGGAGTGTCGAGCCTGCTCGATTATGCGGGCAAGGGCACGGAGTTCCTGTTCGGGCCGAGCGCGAGTAACCCGCTCGCGCACACCTTCGCGATTGCCGCACTGCCGGTGATCATCTTTTTCGCCAGCCTGGTTTCGATCCTCTACTATCTCGGCATCATGCAGCGGATCGTGCGCTGGGTGGGCGGCGCGATCGGCTGGGTGACCGGCATCAGCCGCGTCGAATCCCTGTCCGCCGCGGCCAACATTTTCGTCGGCCAGTCAGAATCGCCGCTGGTCGTTCGGCCCTATCTCGCCGCGCTTCCGCCCTCGCGGCTGTTCACGGTGATGACCGTCGGAATGGCCGGTGTCGCCGGCACGATCCTTGCAGCCTATGCGAGCCTGCTCGGCGCGAGCTATCTCCCGTACCTGCTCGCCGCGGCTTTCATGTCGGCCCCGGGCGGAATCCTCATGGCCAAGATGATCATGCCGGACGATCCAGCTGACACGGATCTAAGCGAGGACACCAAGGTCGATGTCGCCGAGACTTTCGAGGAAGGGGTCAAGCCGGCCAACATCATCATGGCCGCCGCCCAGGGGGCGCAGACCGGCGTCAAGCTCGCCGTGGCGGTCGGCGCGATGGTGCTGGCCTTCGTCGCGTTGGTCGCGCTTGCGAACGGGCTGCTCGGCGGGCTCGGCAATCTCGCCGGAATCCCGAACCTGAGCTTCCAGGGGATCATCGGCTACGTCTTCCAGCCGGTCATGTTCCTGATCGGCGTGCCGTGGCGCGAAGCGGGCACGGCCGGCGGGCTGTTCGGCACCAAACTCGTCCTGAACGAATTCGTCGCGTTCATCGAGCTCGGCAAGATGGACGCCGCGACGCTGAGCGAGCGCAGCCGCGCGATCGTCACTTTTGCCCTGTGCGGCTTCGCTAACTTCAGCTCGATTGCGATCCAGATGGCGGTGACCGGCGGCCTCGCGCCGAACCAGCGGCCGGTGATCGCCCGGCTCGGCATCCGCGCGCTGCTCGCCGGAAGCCTCGCGAATTTGATGAGCGCCGCGCTGGCATCCCTGATGCTTCCGTAATGGTCATTGCGAGGAGCGCAGCGACGCGGCAATCCACGCGCCGCCAGATCGCTTCGCTTCGATCGCAATGACGGGTAAAAGAAAGACCGATGGCAACGATCACCGACGACATCGCGTCCGTCTCATTGAAGGACGCCGACCGCGACCCTGACGGCTTTGCACAGAAACTGGGCAAGAGCTTCGAGGAATATGGCTTTGCAATCATCGCTGGCCACGGCATTCCGGAGGAGCTGATCCACCGGGCCGAAGAAAAGGCCAAGGCATTCTTCGCGCTGCCCGAGGAGGTGAAGCGCAAATATCATGTGCCCGGCGGCGGCGGCGCGCGCGGCTACACGCCGTTCGGGATCGAAACCGCGAAGGGCGCGCAAGCGCACGACCTCAAGGAATTCTGGCACGTCGGCCGCGACCTGCCGCCCGGGCACCATTTCCGCGATCACATGCCGGACAATCTCTGGCCGTCCGAAGTGCCGAGCTTCAGGGACACGTTTGAGGAGATTTTCGCGACCTTCGACGCGGCCGGCCTCAAAGTCCTGAAAGCCATCGCGCGCTACCTGAGCATCGACGAAAATTACTTCGAGGACGCGGTGCGCGACGGTAATTCGGTGCTGCGCGCGCTACACTACCCGCCCCAGTCGGAGCCGACGGGTGAGCATATCCGCGCCGGCGCGCACGAGGACATCAATGCGATCACCCTGCTGCTCGGCGCCGAGGAAGCCGGCCTCGAACTGCAGACGCGCGACGGCCGCTGGATTCCGGTGTCGCCCAAACCCGGCGAGCTGGTGATCAACATCGGCGACATGCTGCAGCGGCTGACCAACGGCAGGCTCCGCTCGACTTCACACCGCGTCGTGAACCCTGCGCCCGACCGCGCCGCCCACGCGCGTTACTCGATGCCCTTTTTCCTCCACTTTCGCTCGGATTTCCTGATCAAGGCGCTGCCGCAGACCGTGCCTCCGGGCGAGCAGCCCAAGTGGCCGCCGATCACCGCCAACGATTACCTCCAGGAGCGGCTTCGGGAGATCAAGCTGGTCTGACGTCCAGGTTCGCCGGCCCGAACCCGGACGGGAGCAGCTTGCCGATGGTGTGCCGCTCCGCTGCCGAGCCGTCGCCGCTGCCGCACAAGATTTCGATGTCGCGGCCGCTCAGCTGGGCCGCTTCGAGAATCGCCTGACGGCAGCCGCCGCACGGCGTGCAGACGACATCTCCGCTGCCGCCAACCACTGCGATCCGCGCAATCCTGTCGAGTCCGAACTCGTGCTGCGCTGCCGTCAGCGCGCTTTGCTCGGCGCACATGCCGAGCCGGTAGCAGGCGTTCTCCAGGTTCGCGCCGGTCACCACCTGGCCATCGAGCGATTCCACCGCGCAGCCGACCGCGAAATTGGAATAAGGCGCATAGGCCTTCGTGGCCGCCGTCCGGGCGAGTGCGATAAGCTCTTCATCTGTCATAAGTTCGCCTTAGGCACGGGTGGCTGAACACGCTAGCTAACCGTCATTGCGAGCGGAGCGAAGCAATCCAGAACTGCGCCGCTGGATTGCTTCGTCGCTTCACTCCTCGCAATGACGTCTCAGGAGAAATTCGCGAATGCATGCTCGGTCGTTCGGCTGGTTAGTGACGCTTGCTGGGATTGCGGCAGTGCCGTCGCCCGTTTTCGCGTGGGGCAAGACCGGGCACCGCGTCGTCGCCGCAATCGCCGACACCCAACTCAGCGGCCTGGCGCGCGCTCATATCGAGGAGATCCTCGGCCGCGGCGAAAGCCTCGACGAAGCCGCCAACTGGCCCGACGAGATGCGCTCGGCACCTGGCGAATTCTGGCAGAAGACCTCGCCGTCGTGGCATTTCGTCGACTTCAACGGGATCGTGTACGACCGCGCTCCGCCCGAGGGTGACGCGCTCGAGGCAGTCGAGCATTTCGCGTCGGTCCTCAAAGATCCCAAGGCGAGCCTCACGGACAAGCAGACGGCCCTGCGCTTCGTCGTCCACCTGGTCGGCGATCTCCATCAGCCGCTGCACGTCGGCCGGCCCGGCGACGAAGGGGGAGGCAAGATTGCAGTGACCTTCTTCGGCAAGCCGACCAACCTCCACGTCGTGTGGGATTCGGAAATGCCCGACTTCGAACAGCTATCGTTTTCGGAATTCGCGGCGAAGCTTGAGCGACACATATCGAACCGGCAGCTGATCGACTGGTGGGACGTCAATCCCAAGGACTGGGTAAGCGAGACCGCGCAGGTCCGCGAGCAAGTCTATGCGGACCTTCCGCGCCCGAAAAAGCTCGTGGCAAAGCCCAAAAAGCGGGAGAAGCCGCTTGCCGATGTCGGCTATTCCTACATCTTCAAATTTCAGCCCGTGATGGAGCGGCAGCTGAGCAAGGCCGGCGTAAGGCTTGCGGCCTACCTCAATGCAATCTTTGCCGAGCCGCAGCCGCTTCCTCTGAAAACGGACCGGAATTGATCCGCAGCTTGCGCGGCAGCTTAAGTGGCGTCATCCTTCCCGCGCTCGGGGTCATTATCGACGGAGTTCGCCCGTGCGCTTCACTGCCCTGTTCGCCTGCCTCCTCCTTGCTGCTCCCGTTGCCGCGGCACGCGAGGAGCTCCCGACCCTTACCGCCGCCCAGGCGATCAGCCGCGCCGCAGCGGCCTCTCCCAAGCCGGTGCGGGCGCTGTTCCAGTTCAAGGTCGGCAGCGCCGCGAAATCGCGTGACGGCTTCTATCTCGACAGCGAGAAGGATTTTCATTCCGCCGCGAACCTCGGAGTCGCGATTCGAGCTTCGGCGATGCCGGGCCTGACCAAGAAATATGGAGCTGACCTCAAGTCGGCTTTCGTCGGCAAGACTGTCAGGCTGATCGGCCAGGTCAAGAAAATGCCGGTGGGCAAGGGCGGCAGCGCGACCGCGACGCAGGTCGAGGTCACGCACTCCGGCCAGATCCTCTCGGTCAGCTAACGCAGCGGCGGCTCGTCGAAGCTGCGGAGCTTGCGGCTGTGCAGGCCTTCGCCTTCGCGCTGGAGCAGGTTGAGCGCTTCGATCCCGATGCGCAGGTGCTGGCTGATCGCGCGCTCGTAGAAAGCGTTCGCCTGGCCCGGCAGCTTGAGCTCGCCGTGGAGCGGCTTGTCGGACACGCATAAGAGCGTCCCGTAGGGCACGCGGAAACGATAGCCTTGTGCTGCGACAGTCGCCGATTCCATGTCGATCGCCACCGCTCGGCTCTGGTTGAGGCGCAGCGACGATGCGGCGTAGCGCAGTTCCCAATTGCGGTCGTCGGTGGTCACCACGGTGCCGGTGCGCAGTCGCTGCTTGACGCTGTCCTCGTCCTCGCCGGTGATGCTGATCGCCGCTTGGAACAAGGCCTGCTGCACCTCGGCGATGGCCGGCAGCGGAACCTCGGGCGGAAGCATCTCGTCGAGCACGTGATCGTCGCGCAAGTAAGCGTGGGCCAGCACATAGTCGCCGATCGTCTGGGTCGGCCTGAGGCCGCCGCAGTGGCCGATCATCAGCCACACTTCGGGCCGGAGGACCGCAACGTGGTCGCAAACGGTCTTGGCATTGGACGGGCCAACGCCGATGTTGACCAGCGTAATGCCGGTCCCGCCCTCGGCCATCAGATGATACGCGGGCATCTGGTGGCGGCGCCAGTGGCCGGCGGCAATTTGCGCTTCTGCGTCGGTCAGCTCGCCGGGCGCGTACAGCGCGCCGGGGACGGACAAAGCGGTGAAGCGCGAATCCTTGCGCCGGAGCGTGTCGATGGCGACCCCGACGAACTCGTCGACATAGCGGACGTAATTGGTGAACAGGACGAACTGCTGGAAATGCTCCGGCGGGGTTCCGGTGTAATGCTTCAGCCGCGCCAGGCTGAAGTCGGTACGTGGCCCATCGAACAAGGCTAGTGGCCGCACCTGGTCGGCGCCGCTCACCCATACGCCGTCGGCGATCTCGTCGCCGATATGAACGAGCTCGTTCGACGGAAAGAAGCGCGACAGCTCGGCCGTGCCGATGTCGCCGACCTGGATCCCGCTGTTCTCGATCACATAAGCGTAAGGGATTTCGCTCGCCGAGCGGCCGACGGACACGTTCGCGTCATAGTCGCGGCTGAGATGCTCGAGCTGCTCGACGAGATAATCACGGAAGAGCTCAGGCCGGGCAATGCTCGTCGCATAGGTGCCCGGCTGATTGAGCCGCGCGAAAGCGCGCGCCGGTGCCGCCGCCGGGCGCTTGCCGGCATAGTCGATGCGCAGTTCGGGGTAGGCGAAGGCGCCCTTGTGGCGGCTCTTGGGATCCGGGGTCGCGCGGTCCTCGACGTAACGCGCGAGCGCCTGCCGGAGATTGGCGACCGACTCATCATAGATCGCCGCGAGCTGGTCGACGACGGCGTGGGCGTTGAACGCACGTGACATGGCCCGCACTATGCGGGGGAGGGGTCACGTGCAAGTGCCGACGGATCACCGGCTCGGCCAATCCCGCGGATCGGCCGCAGGCGGCGGTGGTGCCCAGGAGAGGACTCGAACCTCCACGCCCTTGCGAGCGCCAGCACCTGAAGCTGGTGCGTCTACCAATTCCGCCACCTGGGCACGGGTCTTTTCGGCAGGCGGCGGCGCTTAAAAGGAGGCGGCCACGTCTGTCAATGATTCGTCGGCACCGCCGCGCTGTTCGTCGGCGACATGTTCGAGCAGGTCCCCGGGCTGGCATTGCAGCCGCTCGCAAATCGCGTCGAGCGTCGAGAAGCGGATGCCTTTCACCTTGCCCGATTTCAGCAGCGACAGATTGGCCTCCGTGATGCCGATGTCCGCGGCGAGCTCCTTGGACCGGACCTTGCGCAGCGCCAGCATGACGTCGAGGCGGACGACGATCGCCATCAGACGATCTCGCTCATCTCGTCCTCGATCGCTCTCGCCCGCTCGAGCATCCGCGCGAGCAGCAGGAGTAGGAGCGTCAAGCCGATCAGAAGCAGATCGCGAACGTCGAGCATGATCATGATGCGATGGCGGCCATCCGTGCCCGCTGCCGCCATTGCCATCGGTGCAACGGTGCTGAAGAGCGCCATGATCAGCATCCATAGCGCGAACAGTCGAAAGCGCCGCACCACGGACCGCGAGAACAATCCTCCCGCAGAGACGGCGCGCAAGGCTTCGGTCAGCCAGTAGATCGCGATGACAAGCAGCAGCAGGGCGCCGTCGGAGACGCTGAACGGCGTCGACCTCGGCAGGCGCGGCTGGAGTAGCACCGGCGCCCCAGCGAGCCGAACCCCGAAGCGACCGCACAGGACCAATAGAAGGACAAGGCCAAAGACGGCGAAGACGCCGATCCTCAAGCGGCTTGCGTAGCGCCGGATCGCTTCGTCGGCCATTACTGTACCCCTTTACAAGATTATCGTTATACAATAATACATCGTCATCTTACGGCTATTCAAAGGAAGCTGCAACGTGAACAGGCCGACCAAAATCTTGCTGGGCGCCGGCGCCCTTTCCGCCTCTGCAGCGATGTGCGTCGCGCATCCCGGGCATCCGCCCATCCCGACACCCACCGTTATGGTCAACGACAGCGCGGGGCCGATCCCCTTCCGACTGTTCCGCGGCAACCGAATTATGGTCCCGGTTCGTATCAACGGTCATGAGACGCAGGTCATGCTCGACACCGGAGCGAGCATGACAACGCTCAACCGCAGCTATGCGCGGTCGATCGGACTACCCGAGGGATTCAAGATCCAGGCAAAAGGGGTTGGCGGCATCACCCAGGCAGAGCTGGTCTCCGGGCTGACGATCAACGTAGGCGGGTTCCAGACCAGCAATGCCAGCGTGGCCGTGATGGATCTGGCGGATCTCGAGCGTAACATCGGACGGTCCATCAGCGGGATCGTTGGCCGGGATTTCTTCAATGCGGCGGTGATCTCGATCGATTGGGCCAAACAGCAAATTCGGGTTCGCTCGCCTGACGCGTTCAGGCCGACCGCCGACGCCGCGGCCATCGATCTGACCAGGAAAGGCCCCTTCAACACCATTCCGATCTCGATCGCCGGAGCGCCCCCGACCGAAGCTCTCCTCGACATCGGCAACGGCGGCTCGCTGGCGGTGTCCCGCTCCTATCTCAATGAGCATCCGGAACTCGCCGGCTTGCGCTCCGCCGCTTCCCAGGCCGGCGGCGTCGGTGGCATGCGCTCGGCGCGCCTGGCGACCATCCCGCAAGTCGCGCTGGCCGGTGTGAGGTTCGCCGGCGTTCCGGCGATTTTCGCCGATTCCGGCAGTGACGATGATCCGACGCAGATGACGAATGTCGGCGTCGGATTATTGAGCAAATTCAGGGTCGACCTCGACCTCGGACGGAGCCGCATATTCCTCGCCCCGCGGCGCGACAAGCCGCTGTTCGAGCGAGACCGGGCCGGCGTGCGCTTTGATCTGCTAGGTGACCGGCTGAAGACTCGCTTCGTCTCGCCCGACGGTCCGGCAGCGGCTGCGGGCCTGAAAGAAGGCGATGAAATTGTCGCCGTTGATGGGCGCCGCGTCTCCGCTGCTTATTACGACGTGGGAGACTGGACGAAGGGACCGGTCGGGAAGCAGGTCGTGCTTGATCGCGCCGACGGCAGCAAGATCAAGGTCACGCTCGCCGACTATTTCTGACGGACGGGCGGCGCTTGTCGCCGTGGCGGGCCGGGGCTATCGCCCGGCGCCATGATCGAGCGCAATGAAGAGCTGGTGACGGTGTTCGGCGGCGGTGGATTCATCGGCCGCTACGTCTGTGAGCAGCTGTTCAGGGCGGGCGTGCGGGTCCGCATCGGCCAGCGCGACCCGCGCCGGGCCTACGACATCCAGCCGCTCGCTGAGGTCGGCCAGTTCGGCTTCGAACGGGCCGATGTCACCAACCGCGACAGCGTCCGCAACGCGGTTAAGAGCGCGACCGCCGTGGTCAACCTTTGCGGCGTGTTCGGGAGCAAGATGCGCGCCGTCCACGTCGAGGGCGCACGCAACGTGGCGGAGGCGGCGCGCGATGCCGGCGTGGCGGCGCTGGTTCACATTTCCGCCATCGGCGCGAGCGTCGATTCGCCATCGGCCTACGGCAAGACCAAGGCCGAAGGTGAAGAAGTGGTCCGCAAGCACTTCCCCCAAGCGACGATCGTTCGGCCGTCGTTGGTATTCGGGCCCGAGGACGAGCTCACCAACCGCTTCGCCGCGATGGCCAGCCTGCCGTTCCTCCCGGTGATCGCGGCGACACGCAAGTTCCAGCCGGTGTACGTGCGGGACCTCGGCAAGGCGATCGCCTTGGCTGCGCTCGAGCCGCAGCGTTTTGCCGGCCAAGGCTACGAGATCGGCGGACCGCAGGCGATGAGCATGATCGAGCTTCACCGGGCGATCCTGGAGATCACCGGCCAGAGACCCGAGATCGTCCCGCTGCCCGACATGTTCGGCGATTTGCTCTCGCGTTTTGGCTGGCTGCCGGGCGCCCCGCTGACCCGCGACCAATGGCTGATGCTTGGCCGGGATAATGTGCCGTCGGGCGAACTACCCGGGCTCGAGGCTTTCGGGATCAGGCCGACGCCGCTCGCGGCGGTCGCCTACGAATGGCTCGGCCGCTTCCACAAGGGCGGAAAGTTCGCCGGCCGGCGGATCAATCTCACGGCCACCTCCTAGCTCATGCCCATCCTGCTGATCGCCATCATCCTCGGCATCGTCGAGGGCGTCACCGAATTCCTCCCGGTGTCATCGACCGGCCATTTGATCCTCGCCACCGAGCTGCTCGGCTTTGACGCTGACAAATGGGCGGCGTTCAACGTCATCATCCAATTGGGCGCGATCCTCGCCATTGTCGTCCTGTACTGGCGGACCTTCTGGGCGGTGCTCGAGGGGATGCTGCGCGGCAATCCGGTGTCGTGGCGGTTCGTCCGCAACATCCTCATCGGCTTCTTGCCTTCAGCGGTGCTCGGCTTCCTGCTGATCAACCGGATCGAGCTCTTGCTCGGCAACGCCAAGGTCGTCGCCATTGCCTTTATCGTCGGCGGCATCGCAATCCTGCTGATCGAGAAAATGGCCAGGCGTTCCGACGTTGTGGGGGTCGCCGAAATGCCGCTCAAAACGGTGATCGGTGTCGGGCTCGTTCAGTGCCTCGCGATGATCCCGGGCGTGAGCCGCTCGGGCGCGACGATCATGGGCGGCCTGTCGCTCGGGGTGGAGCGCCGGACCGCGGCCGAGTTCAGCTTCTTCCTCGCCATTCCGACCATGCTCGGCGCGACCACGCTCGAGCTGGTCAAGCACCGCGACACGCTGATGGCCGGCGCGAGCGGCGTCGGGCTCGGCACCGTCGCGGTCGGCTTTGCGGTCAGCTTCGTCGTCGCCATCGTCGTCGTCCGCGCCTTCGTCCATTACATCTCGCGTCATGGCTTCGCGCCCTTCGCCTGGTACCGGATCATCGCGGGCGCCGCCGCGTTGATCTGGCTCACGCTGCGCTGAGTTCATTTTAATCGCGAACCATTAAGTGCTAACGTCTTCAGCAGCTTAAGGGTGATTCGATGCGCAAGAGCTTGATCCTACTCCCGCTTCTCGTGGCTGCGACGCCGGCCGTTGGCCAACCGATGCCGCAAGTGCAGCTTCCGCCCGAGCTGACCGACCCGGCGACGGCGCAACGGCTCACGGGCGCGATGCAGGCCGTCTCGAACGCCTTGCTCGACATGCGGGTCGGGGAAATGCAGGCGGCGCTCGAGGGGCGCCAGGCGACTCCTGCGGAACGGCGCATGACGGTCCGCGACATGGGGCGCCGCGACGACCCCAATTTCGACCGTGACGTCCAGCGCAAGATCGCCAGCGTCGGGCCGGCGATGCAGCAGAGCATGAGGGCGTTCGCCGTGGCTCTTCCGCAGATGATGCAAGGCCTAACCCAGGCCCAGCAGGCCATCGAGCGCGCCGTGGCGAACCTGCCCGATCCGACTTACCCGAGGCGCTAGACGCCCGGCCCGCAGCCGCTAAAGCTGCCCCTTCCATGTGGCAGCTCTTCCAGTTCCCGCTCTGCCCCTTTTCGCGCAAGGTCCGGCTGGTGCTCGCCGAGAAGGGAGTCGGCCACGAGCTGGTGCGCGAGAACCCGTGGGAGAAGCGCGACGAGTTCATGGACCTGAACCCGGCGGGCGAAACGCCGGTGATGGTCGAGCCCGACCAGGGCGTGACGCTGATCGGGTCGCAGCCGATCGTCGAATATTTCGACGAGACGGTCGACCGCATGCCGATGATCCATGGCAATGGGACGCTCCGCGCCGAGATCAGGCGGATGACCGAATGGTTCGATCTCAAGCTCTACCGCGAGGCCGTCGAGCCGCTGATGAACGAGCGGATGAGGAAGCGCCTGGTCAACCGCGAAAGCCCCGATACGCGGATCCTGCGCGAGGCGATGCGGACCGCGTCCGAGCATCTCGACTATCTCGATTATCTGCTCGATCACCGCCGCTGGCTCGCCGGGCCGGGCCTAAGCCTCGCCGACTTCACCGCGGCCGCGCATTTGAGCGTCATCGACTATCTCGGCGCACTCGACTGGCGTGGCCACAAGCAGACCAAGGACTGGTACGCGGTGATGAAGTCGCGCCCTGGTTTCCGTCCCTTGCTCGGAGAGCGGATGGAGGTGATCGTCCCGCCCGGCCATTACGACAAGGTCGACTTCTAGCCCATTGACGGCAAGCGACGGCTATGTCGAGGACTGGACCGACCGTCGGACCGCCAACACGCCGCCAAGCGCCGCGAAACAGGGTGGCGTCACGCTGCTTGTAGCGCTCCGCGATAGACCTGGTCCTCAAGCGTTCGCCCCGCGCCCAAGGCAACACAGCTCATTGGCTCGTCGGCCACACGCACGGGCAACCCGGTTGAGTCCTGGAGCACAGTTGCGAAATCGCGCAGCAGCGATCCGCCGCCCGTCATTGTAATACCCTGGTCGATCACGTCGGCCGCAATTTCCGGCTGGGTGTGCTCCAGAGCGCTCCGGACCACTTCGATGATCTGGTTGACGGGTTCGCTAAGGGCATCGGCGACTTGCGCCTGGTTGAGCTCGATCGCGCCCGGCATGCCGCGGCCCACGTCGCGACCGCGCACCAAGGCGGTCAGGCCTGTACCGTCGCCGGGCCTGACCGCGGATCCAATTTCGAGCTTCACGCGCTCGGCCGTTCCTTCGCCGATCAGCAGATTGTAATTGCGCCGGACGTAGGAGCTGATCGCTTCGTCCATCTTGTCCCCGCCGACGCGTGCTGAGCGGCACAATGCCAGACCCTGGAGGGAGATTACGCCGACTTCAGTCGTGCCGCCGCCGATGTCGACAACCATCGACCCAATGGGCTCCGCCACCGGCAATCCGGCGCCGATCGCCGCGGCCATCGGTTCCTCGATGAGCGAAACGCGGTCCGCGCCGGCATTGGTGACGGCATCTCGAATGGCGCGTCGCTCGACGGAAGTGGCGCCGGACGGAATGCAGATTACGACTTCCGGACCGCGCGAGAAGCGGCTCGGACCGCCATGCGCCTTGCGGATGAAATGCTTGATCATTTCCTCTGCGACTTCGAGGTCGGCGATCACTCCGTTTCGCAGCGGGCGGACTGTGCGGATGTTTTCAGGCGTCTTGCCCAACATCATCTTAGCATCATTGCCGACGGCGCGGACCTTGCGCACGCCATTCACGACGTCCATCGCCACGACCGAAGGTTCGCTCGTCACGATGCCGGCTCCGCGGACGTAAACCACCGTGTTTGCAGTGCCGAGGTCGATCGCAATATCGCGCATCGAGAAACTGAAGATTGAACGCATGGCGATTGGCCCCCCCGGGCCGAAGAATCAGGAATTCAAAGGCTTAGGCGGGATACCTGATTGGGCCAGATGGTTAATGGGGATTAAGCGCCGGGCGTTCCGTAATCGCGCCGAGCTGAGACTTAGCCCCGAACGGCTGCAATGAGATAATTGAGCCGCACGTCGTCGCTGAGGTGAAGCCCCCGGGTCGGGCTCCAGGCAATCCCCTCGACGTCGGTGCATTTCAGCCCCGCATCGGCGAGCGGCAGCTTCATCCGGTCAGGCGCGATGAACTTGTCGAAATCGTGCGTGCCCCTCGGAATGCGGCCAAATCCTTCGCCGATGACGATCATCATCAGCCGCGACCAACCGGTCGCGTTGGGCGTCGACAGGATCAGCAACCCGCCCGGCGCAAGCCGCTTTGCCACCGCCTTCACGAAGGAGGCGGGATCGGCGACATGCTCGACCACCTCCATGCAGGTGATGAGGTCGAACTGCCCGCCGAGCGCCGCAACGTCGCCAGCGCGATAGTCGATCTTCAGCCCAGTCGCCGCGGCATGATCGCGCGCCACGGCGATCAGTTCGGGCGACGCGTCAATTCCCGTGACCTCCGCGCCCAGCCGCGCGAGCGGTTCCGCGAGCAGTCCGGCGCCGCAGCCGACGTCGAGAGCGCTCTTGCCGGAAAGCGGGGTGCGCGAACATTCGTCGACCTGCCAATGCTGGTCGACCTGGTCGCGGATATACTTGAGCCGCACCGGGTTGAGCTTGTGCAGCATTGCCTCCGGACCATCCGGGTCCCACCAGTCGCTCGCCTGGGCAGCGAACTGCTTTACTTCATCCGCGACGATGCTTGTTTCGACCATGACCGCCTCCTAACAGTCCGCGACCGGTGACCCAAGGAGTGCAATGCCCCGCATCGTCATGAAATTCGGCGGAACCTCGATGGCGGGGATCGAGCGCATCCGCAGCGTCGCCGGGCGAGTGCGGCGCGAGGTCGAAGCGGACAACGAGGTGCTGGTCGTGGTCTCGGCGATGGCGGGCGAGACCGATCGCCTTGTCCAGCTGTGCCGCGAGGCCGCGCCGCTCCATGATCCGAGCGAATATGACGTGGTGGTCGCATCCGGCGAGCAGGTCACCGCAGGCCTGCTCGCGATGACGCTGCAGGCAATGGGGCTCCCGGCCCGCAGCTTCATGGGCTGGCAGCTGGTCAAGGCTTCGGGCGTGCACGGCAACGCGCGCGTCGACGCCGTCGAGTCCGCGCTTCTCGGTGACGCGCTTAGCGCCGGTACGGTCGCGGTGATCCCCGGTTTTCAGGGCGTTTCGACCGACGGCCGGCTCACGACGCTCGGCCGCGGCGGCTCGGACACGTCGGCCGTCGCCATCGCCGCGGGCGTGAAGGCGGACCGCTGCGACATCTACACCGATGTCGACGGCGTCTACACCACCGATCCGCGCATCGTGCCCAACGCGCGCAAGCTCGCCCAGGTCACCTTCGCCGAGATGCTCGAGCTTGCCGGGGTGGGCGCGAAGGTGCTTCAGGTGCGCTCCGTCGGGCTGGCCATGCGCGAGAATCTGCCGCTGCGGGTACTCTCCGCGTTCGAGGACCTGCCCGGCACCGAGATCGTCGCCGAGCTTTCAGGAGGCGAAATGGAACGAAACCAGATGGCGGGCATCGCCGCCGACCGGAACGAGGCGCGGATCACGCTCACCGGTGTTCCCGATCGGCCGGGCACGGTCGCCGCGGTCATCGGGCCGATCGCCGATGCCGGAATTCCGATCGACATGATCGTCCACGCGGCGACGCCCAACAGCGCCGCATCGGACCTCACCTTCACCGTGCCGCGTGCGAGCCTCACCCAGGCCCTCGCGGTGATCGAGCAGGCTGACCTCGCCTATGACCGGGCTTTGTCCGACGATGCGGTCGCAAAAGTCAGCATTGTCGGCGTCGGCATCCGCTCCAACCCGCAGCTCGCCGCGAAAATGTTCGCGGTCCTCGCCGAGCGGCAGATCAACCTGCTCGCGGTCTCGACCAGCGAGATCAAGGTCAGCGCGCTGATCGCCGAAGACCAGCTCGACCTTGCGGTGCGCGTGCTTCACACCGCCTTCGGGCTCGATGCGGAGCAGGCGGCGTGAGCGGCGAAGGCCTGATTGCGGAGCCGCGCGCTGTCCACGCCTCGGTCGGCCACGCACGACTGAAGGAACTGATGCACCGCGGCACTCAATTCCTCGGCTGCGACGTCGCGATCATGGGCGGCGCGATGAGCTGGGTTTCCGAGCGCCACCTCGTATCGGCGATCTCCAACGCCGGCGGCTTCGGCGTGATCGCCTGCGGGGCCATGAGTCCCGAACTGCTCGACACCGAGATCGCCGAGACCCGCGCGCGCACCGAGCGCCCGTTCGGAGTCAACCTCATCACCATGCACCCGCAGCTAAGCGAACTGATCGACACGTGCGCAAAGCACCGTGTCGGCCACGTCGTGCTCGCCGGAGGGCTTCCCCCCTCGGGTGCCATCGATCGGATCAAGAGCAGCGGCGCGAGGCTGGTTTGTTTTGCGCCTGCCTTTGCGCTCGCGAAGAAGCTGATGCGCTCGGGCGCCGACGCGTTGGTGATCGAGGGCATGGAGGCCGGCGGCCATATCGGGCCGGTCTCGACCTCGGTGCTCGCCCAGGAGATCCTGCCCAACGTCAGCAAGGACATTCCGGTGTTCGTCGCCGGCGGCATCGGTCGCGGCGAAGCGATCGCGGCCTATCTCGAGATGGGCGCCGTTGGGGTCCAGCTCGGCACCCGCTTCGTCTGCGCCAACGAGAGTATCGCTCATCCCAATTTCAAGAAAGCGTTCATCCGCGCTTCGGCTCGCGACGCAATCCCCAGCGTGCAGATCGATCCGCGGCTGCCGGTGATCCCGGTGCGAGCGCTCAAGAACCGCGAAATGGAGAATTTCGCGGCCAAGCAGCGCGAAGTCGCGCAAAGGCTGGACGAGGGAGCCATCGAGATGGCTGAGGCCCAGCTCCAGATCGAGCATTATTGGGCGGGCGCGCTGCGCCGGGCGGTCATCGACGGCGATGTCGAAAGCGGCTCGGTAATGGCCGGCCAGTCGGTCGGAATGGTGACTCGGGAGGAGCCGGTTGCCGCAATCGTCCAGGAACTGGTCGATGAAGCCGCCGCCGCGCTCGAGAGCCGGGGCTAGTTCGGCGTGACACGGCGGCGGCGCATCTGATAGCCGAAGCCCATGCCGCTCACTGCCGCCACCTCCGCCCGCGAGATCCTCACCGGTCTCCACGCGATCATGGCGGGCCGCGGCTCGGCCCAGTCCAAGCTCGACAAGGTCGTCGACCTGATTGCCGACAAGATGAAGAGCGAGGTCTGCTCGATTTATCTGCTGCGCGACAATTTCCTCGAGCTGTTCGCGACGCACGGCTTGCGCAAGGAAGCGGTGCACGTGACCCGGCTCCACATGGGCGAGGGCCTGGTCGGCACCATCGCCGCGGAGGGCCGCGTCCTGAACCTCGCCGAAGCCGCCGAACATCCGGCGTTCGCCTACAAGCCGGAAACTGGCGAGGAACGGTTCCACAGCTTCGCCGGGGTGCCGATCGTCCGACTCGAGAGCCCGATCGGCGTGCTTGCCGTCCAGCATGCCGAGCCGCGGCGGTACGAGGATGTCGAGATCGAGGCGCTGCAGACGGTGGCGATGGTCCTGTCCGAAATGATTGGCGCTGCGCGGCTGACCGACGGCGCGCGGCGCAGCCGGGTGCGGAGCGCGGGTCCGTTGCGGCTTCCCGGCCTCAGGCTCGTTGCCGGAATGGCGAAGGGCCAGGCGGTGTTCCACGAGCCGCGGATCGTCGTCGAGCACACCGTGGCCGAGGACACCGAGGCTGAGAGAGACCGCGTCTACTCAGCCTTTCGCAAGATGCGCGAGCAGATCGACAATATGGCGCGCGAAGCCGAGTTCGGCATTGTTGGCGAGCATCAGGAGATCCTCGAGACCTACCGCATGTTCGCTTATGACGAAGGCTGGTCCAGGCGCATCAACGCGGCAATCGACAGCGGTCTCACCGCCGAGGCCGCCATCGAGCGCGTCCAGCAGCGCACCCGCGCACGGATGCGCGAGATCGACGATCCGCTTCTGCAGGAGCGGATGCACGACCTGGAGGACTTGTCGAACCGGCTGCTGCGCATCGTCTCGGGGCGCATGGGGACTGCGGCACAGACCGGCCTCACCCATGACGCGGTGCTCATCGCCCGAAACCTCGGCCCCGCCGAGCTGCTCGAATATGACCGGCGCCGCCTCAAGGCCGTGCTGCTCGAAGAAGGCTCGCTCACGTCGCACATGACGATCGTGGCCCGCGCGATCGGCGTGCCGGTCATCGGCCGCCTGCATGACATCCGCCATAGCGTCGAGGAAGGCGAGACCATCCTCGTCGACGGCGACAACGGCAGCGTGATCATCCGCCCGACCCGCCACCTGCTCGCCGGCTTCGAACATCGCATGACGCTCAGCCAAAAGCGCCGCGCCGAATTCGCCGCCGTCAGGAATTTGCTGGCCGAGACCGTCGACGGAGTCCAGGTCAGCGTGATGGTCAATGCCGGTCTCGCCGAGGACGCGGTCGCGCTGCCGATGACCGGGGCGGAAGGCATTGGCCTGTTTCGCACCGAGTTCCAGTTCCTGGTCTCGGCAACGCTGCCGGGGCGAGATCGCCAGCTCAGGCTCTACACCAAGGTGCTCGAAGCGGCCGGCGACCGTCCGGTCGTCTTCCGCACCGTCGACATCGGCGGCGATAAGGCGCTTCCCTATCTCACGGACGATGCCGAGGAGCAGGCCGAAAATCCGGCGATGGGCTGGCGCGCGCTGCGCCTCTCGCTCGACCGCTCGACACTGATGAAGGCCCAGGCGCGCGCGCTGATCGAAGCGTCCGCCGGCAAGGTCCTCCGCGTGATGTTCCCGATGATTTCCGAGCCGTGGGAATATGAGGAGGCGCGCGCCCTGTTCGAGGAGCAGGTCGAGTGGGCGCGCGGCGCGCATCGCAAGCTGCCGAGTCGAATCCTGTTCGGGGCAATGCTCGAGGTTCCCAGCCTCGCCGAGCTACTCGACCAGCTGCTGCCGCGGGTTGATTTCATCTCTGTCGGGACCAATGATTTGACGCAATTCCTGTTCGCCGCGGATCGGTCCGATCCGCGCCTCGCCCAGCGTTACGATTGGCTGAGCCCGGCGATCCTGCGCTTCCTCAAGCGGATCCTCGACCAGGCGCGAGCCGCTGAGGTACCGGTGCGAATCTGCGGTGAAATGGCAGGGCGGCCTCTCGAGGCGATGGCTTTGATTGGCCTTGGAGCCGAAAACGTCTCGATCACGCCGGCGGGCGTCGGGCCGTTGAAGGCCATGGTCCGTTCGCTCGACGCGGCAGCCATCCGGAGCCGCATGGAGCAGCTGCTCGCGCGTCCGCCGAAGGATATGCGCAAGGCGCTCGGCGAGTGGGCGCGACGACATAATGTGATTGTCGGCTAGCAGGCGGTTGACACTCGCCGCGCAGCCCTCGAACAAGGGCAATGGCCAAGCGGGATTCTGACGTCGAGGCGGCGAACGTAGAGCTGGCGCCGGAGGTCCTCCCCACCGTCGGCGAGCGGCTTCGGGCGGCGCGCGAACAAAAAGGCATCAGCCTCGAAGATGTGGCGGCGCAGACGCGCATTCCGCAGCGGCACCTCGCAAGCATCGAAACCGCCGAGTGGGACAATCTGCCGGCGCCGACCTACACGATCGGTTTCGCGAAGAGCTATGCCGCGATCGTGGGCCTCGACCGTGCCGAGATCGGCGACCAGCTGCGCGAGGAAATGGGCGGCCAGCGCTTCGCTGCGACCTCGGCCGACGTCTTCGAGCCGGCCGATCCGCGGCGCGCCATGCCCAGGTCGCTGGTCATCGGAGCGTTCGTCGCGGTGGTCCTGCTGATCATTCTGATG
>JBJMVJ010000053.1:0-3633 GCA_045810685.1 Sphingomonas sp. | reverse complement strand
GCCGTTGAGCCAATGCTCCAGGCGAAAGAGGGGACGCGAAATGCCAGATGCTCCGCTTGATCGGCCGCTCCTTGGGCGTCATGCCCTGATCACCGGTGGAGGCACCGGCATCGGCGCCGCGGCTGCCAAGCGCCTGAGCGCCGCGGGCGCCAAGCTTTCGCTGCTGGGACGGCGGCTGGAGCCGCTCCAGGCAGTTGCCGAAGCGCATGGCGGGATCGCGGTGGGGTGCGACGTCACCGATGCCGATCAGATTGCCAAGTCGTTCGACGAAGCGCGGACTCTGAACGGCCCGATCGACCTGTTGATCGTCAATGCCGGCATCGCCGAGAGCGCGCCGTTCCACAAGATGACGCGCGAGAGTTGGGACAAGATCATCGCGACCAACCTCACCGCCGCCTTCGAATGCTCACGCGCGGCGATCGGCGACTTGCTCAAGAGCGAAAACGGCCGGCTGGTGTTCGTCGCCTCGGTCGCCAGCCTGCGCGGCGTGCCCTATGTCGCGCATTATGCGGCGTCGAAGCACGGCCTCCTCGGGCTGATGCGCAGCCTCGCGGCGGAATATGCCAAGACCAGCCTCACCGTGAACGCGGTCTGTCCCGGCTACGTCGATACGCCGATGACCGACATGTCGGTCGCGCGGGTGTCGCAGATCACCGGCCGCAGCGAGGGTGATGCGCGCTCGGCCATCACCAACATGAATGCGAGCGGTCGCCTGGTCGACCCGGAGGCCATCGGCAATATCATCGCCATGCTGTGCCTGCCGCTCTCCCGCGACATCAACGGCGCCGCGATCACGATCGACGGCGGAACCAGCGCGTGACCTTCGACCCCGCGACGTTTGAGCCGACCCATTTCCTGTGGAAGTTCGAGAACAGCGTCGCGACGGTCACGCTCAACCGCCCTGAGCGCAAGAACCCGCTGACCTTCGAGAGCTATGACGAGCTGCGCGACGCGTTCCGCGCGATCAAACATTCCCGCCAGGTCAAGGTCGTCGTGATCCGCGGCGCCGGCGGCAATTTCTGCTCGGGCGGCGACGTCCACGAGATCATCGGCCGGCTGATCACCATGGATTGTCACGGCCTGCTCAATTTCACGCGCATGACGGGAGACCTGGTCCGGGCGATGCGCTCCGCGCCACAGCCGATCATCGCCGCGGTCGAGGGGGTGTGCGCCGGGGCGGGCGCGATCCTCGCCATGGCCAGCGACATCCGCTTTGCGCAGCCCGGCGCGCGAACCGCCTTCCTGTTCAGCCGCGTCGGCCTCAGCGGCGCGGACATGGGCGCCTGCGCGATCCTGCCGCGGCTGATCGGCCACGGCCGCGCCGCAGAATTGCTCTTCACCGGCCGCGACATGAGCAGCGAGGAAGGCTTGGCCTGGGGCTTCTACAACCGCGTCGTCGAGGACGTCGCAGCCGAGGCCTATGCGCTTGCCGACGAGCTCGCGAAGGGGCCATCGATTGCGCATGCGGTGACCAAGCGCCAGCTCGACGCCGAGTGGAACGTGACCATCGAGGACGCACTCGAGATGGAAGCGCGGGCGCAGGCGCATTGCATGGAAACCAAGGATTTCAAGCGCGCCTACGCGGCCTTCACGGCCAAAGAGACGCCCGTTTTCCAGGGGGACTGATGGCCGATCGGAGCTTCCTGTCCTGGCCCTTCTTCGAGCCGCGGCACCGGGAGCTGGCGGACGCGCTCCAGCGCTGGTGCGAGGACATGCCGCCGGGAAGCGACGACACCGACGGCCATTGCCGTTCACTCGTCGACTGGCTCGCAAGGGGCGGATTTCTCAAGCTGTGCGTCGCCGAGCGCGGTACGCGGCCCGACGTGCGCAGCCTCGCCATCGCGCGCGAGACGCTCGCTTATCACAGCGGAATGGCGGACTTTGCCTTTGCCATGCAGGGGCTCGGCTCGGGCGCGATCTCGCTGTTCGGAACCATCGAGCAGAAGCGCGAATGGCTGCCGAAGATTGCGAGCGGCGAGGCAATCGCTGCTTTCGCAATGACCGAGCCCGAGTGCGGATCCGACGCGGCCAACTTGCAGACCTCCGCGATGCGCGACGGGAATGAGTGGGTGCTCGTCGGCGAGAAGTCTTACATTTCGAATGGGGGCATCGCCGATTTCTACCTGACCTTCGTACGGACAGGCGAGGGCGAAGGCGCACGCGGGCTGTCGGCGTTCATCGTGCCGGCCGATGCGGTGACCGTCGCCGAGCGCATCGAGGTGATCGCGCCGCACCCGCTTGCACGGCTCAAATATGACAATGCCCGAATTCCGGCCGACGCGATCATCGGCGAGCCCGGCGAGGGTTTCCGCATCGCGATGGAGACCCTGAACCTGTTCCGGGTAACGGTCGGCGCGGCGGCGCTCGGCTTCGCGCGGCGCGCGCTCGATGAGGCGCTGGCTTTCACGACCAAGCGGCGGCTGGGCAGCGGCACGCTGGCCGACAATGCCGTCACGCAGGCCAGGCTCGCCGACATGGCGGTAGCCGCGGATGCGGCGGCGCTGCTGATCTATCGCGCGGCTTGGCAGCAGGATGAAGGCGGAATCGACAACCGCCGCGCCGCGGCCATGGCCAAGCTCCACGCGACCGAGGCGGCGCAACAGGTGATCGACGCGGCGGTGCAGATGCACGGCGGCGCCGGAGTGACCCGCGGCGTCAAGGTCGAAGAACTGTACCGCGACATCCGCGCGCTTCGCATTTACGAAGGCGCGAGCGAGGTGCAGCGCCAGATCATCGCGCGCGATTTGCTGAAGGGGGTGCAGCCATGAAGATTCTCCAGCCGCCGAACTGGCCGCGGCCCAAAGGCTATTCCAACGGCATTTCCGCGCGTGGGCGGATGATCTTCACCGCGGGCATCGTCGGCTGGGACGAGCATGAGAGCTTTCCGGAATATACGCTTCACGGCCAGTTCGCTCGCGCGCTCCGCAACACGTTGCAGGTGCTCGCCGAGGACGGCGCCGGGCCGCAGCATATCGTGCGAATGACCTGCTACGTCACCGATCGGCACGAATATATGGTCTCGCGCGACGAGATCGGCACCGCCTGGCGCGAGATCATGGGGCCGAACTATCCGGCCATGGCGCTGGTCGAGGTCAATAGCCTGGTCGAAAGCGCCGCCAAGGTCGAGATCGAGACGACGGCGGTGGTCGAAGACGAGTGACCTACGACTCTTTCGTTCGCGACCGACTACCGCCTCCCGAACTGCTGCCCGAATTCCGCTTTGACTTGCCGGAGCTCCAATATCCCGAGCGGCTGAATGCTGCGGTCGAGTTGTTGAAGGGCGGCGCGCCTGACGCGCTCGCGGTGATCAACGATCATGGCCGCTGGACCTATGCCGGGCTCGACAATTTCAGCGGGCGTATCGCGCGGCTGCTGGTCGACGAGCATGGGCTAATCTCCGGCAACCGCGTGCTGCTGCGCGGACCGAACGGTTACACGATCTTCGCGGCGTGGCTCGGCATCTTGAAAGCCGGCGGGGTGGTGGTCGCAACCATGCCGCTGCTGCGCCCGGGCGAGATCGCGACGGTGATCGAGCGCGCACAAATCTCCCACGCGATCGTCGACAGCCGATTCATCGGCGACTTCCGCCAGGCCGTCGAACAGACCCACACGATCAAGCACATCGTCAAATAT
>JBJMVJ010000052.1:0-4929 GCA_045810685.1 Sphingomonas sp. | reverse complement strand
TGTCGACCGTCAGCTCCATGTTGAGCGTCGCGCCATCGTCGAGGTGGCAGATGACGAGCTCGGGGTTGGTGACCTCGATGTCGCCGGTGGTCGCGATCATGCCGGCGGTGACTTCGGCCGGGCCGGTGGCGCTGAGGTGAAGCCGCTTGGGCCCCTCGCCTTCCATCTTGAGCGCGATCTGCTTGACGTTGAGCACGATGTCGGTGACGTCCTCGCGGACACCCGCGAGGCTGCTGAACTCGTGGAGCACGCCGTCGATCTTGATCGAGGTGACGGCGGCGCCCTGGAGCGAGCTCAAGAGCACCCGGCGCAGCGAGTTGCCGAGCGTCATGCCAAAGCCGCGCTCGAGCGGCTCGGCGACGAAGAGTGCGCGGTGGCGGCTCTCGGCGCCCGACTGCTTCTTCTCGAGCGAATTGGGCTTCTTCAGTTCCTGCCAGTTCTTTGCGTTGACGGCCATTTTCATCCCTTGGCAGTGCGGGGCTGGTTCAACCCCTTGTTAAACTTGCTTTTCTCAGCTTCGCTCAAAGTACCACTTCGAGCGACGCCATTAGACTCGGCGGCGCTTGGACGGCCGCACCCCGTTGTGCGGGATCGGAGTCACGTCGCGGATGGAGGTGATGGTGAAGCCCACCGCCTGCAAGGCGCGGAGCGCGCTTTCGCGGCCCGATCCCGGTCCCTTGACCTCCACCTCGAGCGTTCGGACGCCATGCTCGGCGGCCTTGCGTCCGGCGTCTTCGGCCGCCACCTGGGCGGCATAGGGCGTCGACTTGCGGCTGCCCTTGAAGCCCATCATCCCGGCCGAGCTCCACGCGATGGCGTTGCCCTGGGCGTCGGTGATGGTGATCATCGTATTGTTGAAGCTGGCGTTCACATGGGCGACGCCGGCCGTGATGTTCTTGCGCTCGCGCCTGCGGACGCGCTGCGGTGCCTGGGCCATTAAATCTCGTTCCTACAATCTCAAGCTGCTGACGACGTGGCGCGGGCCTTACTTCTTCTTGCCCGCGATCGGCCTGGCCTTGCCCTTGCGGGTGCGCGCGTTGGTGTGCGTGCGCTGGCCGCGGACGGGGAGCCCGCGGCGGTGGCGAAGCCCGCGGTAGCAGGCGAGGTCCATCAGCCGCTTGATGTTCATCGCGGTCTCGCGGCGGAGGTCGCCCTCGACCGTCAAGTCCTTGTCGATCGCCTCGCGGATGTGCAGCACCTCCTGGTCGGTGAGGTCCTGGACGCGCTTTTCGGCGCCGATCCCGAGCTTCGAGACGATGTTCTTCGCGGTCGTGCGTCCGATACCGTGGATGTAGGTCAGCGCGATCTCGACGCGCTTGTTGGTGGGGATGTTGACCCCGGCGATACGAGCCATTCGTTACCCTTCATTCAGCTCCACAGGACGCCAGCCGCCCCATCTCGTCGCTAAAAAGTCCACGACCTAACGAAGAAACCGGCGCGCGCACGAATGCGCCGCCGGGCAACCGGTGGATCGGGATAAGGTTCAGATAAGATTCGCCCCCAGGAGAGTCAAGGGACCTGGCAGAGGCGAATGTCCGCGTATGTTCCACTGACGGCGGGAATTCGCCGGCCGTTCCGTCCGCCTGATCAGCGGCGCGTAGCCATGGCGGGCGAAATCCTACATTTCCAGCGTTAAGCGGTCTTCATGCGGGAAAAGCGGATCCACCAGATCTTCGCGATCAGCGTCAGCCTCAAAGGCCTGCACGCGATCATCGAGATCATCGGCGGCATCGCGCTGGCGCTGTTCAACACCGACAGGATCATCCGCTGGCTCTACCAGACCGGCGAGGGCAAGCCCGACTGGATCCAGCAGGGCCTGACCCGCTTCGCCAATTCATTCACCGGCCAGGAACATGATTATTACGTCTTCTTCCTGGTGAGCCACGGCGTGGTGAACATGGCGCTCGTCGTCGGGCTGCTGCGCGAGAAACTGTGGGCCTATCCGGCGACGCTTGCGGTGCTCACCTTGTTCATCGCCTATCAGCTGTTCCGCTTCAGCCACGTCCACGACCCCGGCCTGATCGTCTTCAGCGTCCTCGACGTGATCGTCATGGCGCTGGCGTGGCACGAATATCAGCTGGTCAAGCGTCACCTTCCCACCCACTGATTTGCCCGATACAGGCCGCGGACCATGCAGCGGCTGACCCTCGAGCGCGGCATCCCCGACGCCCTGCGCGGAAGCATCCTCGCGCTCGGCAATTTCGACGGTTTCCACCTCGGCCACCAGGCCGTGGTCGGCCGTGCGGTCGCGCGCGGCTTTCACGAGCGGCGGCCGGTAATCGTCGCCACCTTCGACCCGCACCCGGTGCGCTTCTTCAAGCCCGACCTGCCGCCGTTCCGCCTGACCACGCTCGACCAGCGCGAGCGCCTGTTCGCCCACGCCGGCGCCGACGCCATGCTGGTGTTCGAATTCGGCGAGCCGTTGCGCTCGACCAGCGCGCAGGACTTCGTCGCCGAGCTGCTGGCCAAAAGGATCGGCGCGGCAGGCGTCGTCACCGGCGACGATTTCACCTTCGGCAAGGGCCGCGTGGGCAACATCGAATTGCTGCGGACGCTCGGCGCCGAGCACGGCATTGCGGCGGAGGCGGTGGCGCCGGTGCTGGTCGATGGCACGCGCATTTCGTCGGGCCGCGTTCGCGAGGCGCTGATTGCCGGAGGCACCGCGACCGCGACCAGGCTTTTGAGCCGGGATTTCGCGATCGAGGGCGTGGTGCAGGCCGGGGACGCCCGGGGCCGCGAGCTTGGCTACCCGACCGCGAACATGGACCTGGGCGATTATCAGCGGCCGCGCTACGGCATCTATGCGGTGCGCGTGGGCCTCGACGACGGAGCCGAGCATCCCGGTGTGGCGAGCCTCGGCGTCCGCCCGACCTTCGACCCGCCGCAGGAACTGCTCGAGAGCCATCTGCTCGACTTCGCCGGCGACCTTTACGGGCGCAGGATTGAGGTCGCGCTTCACGCGTTCATCCGCGAGGAGAAGAAGTTCGACAGCGCCGATGCGCTGGTTGCCGAGATGCGCGAGGACGAAGCGAAGGCGCGCGAGCTCTTGGCGCTCACGCCATAGCGGCGACCGGCCCGGGCAGCGCGGTGAGCGCCCCGTCGAAATAGTCGGCCAGCCGGAGCAAGGCGCCGGCGCCGTCGCCAAAGAAGGTCGGGCCGTGCATCAGCGCCAGCGTGCGCGGCTTCAGGTCCGCGAGCTTGCGGATGGTTGGCGCGGTCGCGGCGCCGACGCTGGTCGAATGGAACATGTTCTCCGCCTTGATTGCCGCGGGGACGATGTCGTCGGTGGTGGTGGGATCCGTCCCGAACTGGGTGAACAGGTCGCCGCAGAACAATGTCCTGGTCACCTCTTCGAAGACCAGACCGGATTCCCACGCATGCGGGACATGCGGCGTGTCGATGTAACGGACCCGCCGGCGTCCTGACGTGATCAGATCGCCGTCGACCACGGCCCTCGGCGGACGGTCGGCGAGGTCGTTGAGCGAAATGTTGCAGGCCGTTTGCCCATGAACGACCTCGGCATTCGGCGCGGCCGCGAGCCACAGGTTCATCGCGCCGCACTCGTCGGCCTCGATGTGGCCAAAGCTGATCCAGCGCAGCCCGTCGAGTGGTATCAGCGAGGCGACGGCAGCGGAGAATTCAGGGAACATGCGCCGCTGGCCGGCATGGAACAGCAACGGTTCGTCATCGACGATAAGGAAACTGTTGAACGTGAAGCAATCCGGCGGAGCGATCTCCGGGGCCTCTATCGAGATTCGGAATATGCCTTCGCCAATCTCATCGACACGCGCGCTCATGACTTCTCCTTTCGTTGCGACTCGAGATTTGACTGCACGGTCATGTGCAGTTAAATAAAGCTCATGTCAACTTCCAATGCACAGTTGCGTGCACCGAAACCTCGCACCTACCGGCTCGGCAAGCGCGCGGAAAAGCAGCAGGACACCCGGCTTCGCATCGTCGAAGCGGCGATCGATCTTCACGGGACGCTGGGTCCGGCCCACACCTCGTTCGCGCAGATCGCGAAGCGAGCGGGCGTGCAGAGGCACACTTTCTACGCCCACTTCCCCGACGAGCGCACCTTGATGATGGCCTGCTCGGGTCTTTCGCTCGAACGCGACCCGCTCCCCGACCCTGACTCGTGGCTCGGCATCCCGGCTGGTGCAGGGCGCTTGGACCAAGGGCTCCGCGCGCTTTATGCCTGGTATGCGAGGAACGCGCGCCTTGCCGCATGCGTCCTGCGCGATGCCGACCACCACCAGCCTACGCGGGAGGCAATCGCGCTCCGCATGACTCCGATATTCGAGCGAGCCGCGGAAGTCCTTGGCGAAGGCCTGAAGGACGACGCTCGGGCGCTGCTCGCCGTCGCTCTCGATTTCGCATGTTGGCGCGTCCTCTCGACTGTAAATTCGACAGAGAGCGGGGCAGCGACGATGAGCAAGGCCATCGCCCTACTCAACGAGGCTGGCGGCATAGCCTGAATCGCGCCTCAGCGAGCCTGGACGACCGTTTGCATTCCTGAATCTGACCGCTAGAGCCGCGCCGGTAATGGCCGACGCCCCCGAGACCACGAAGCAAGACTATCGCTCGACCGTCTTCCTGCCGCGCACCGACTTTCCGATGAAGGCCGGGCTGCCGCAGAAGGAGCCGGCGATCCTTGCGCGGTGGGAGGCCGAGGGACTGTACCAGCGCATCCGCGAGGCGCGGACCGGACGCGAGAAGTTCATCTTCCACGACGGGCCGCCTTACGCCAACGGCGACATCCACATCGGCCATGCGCTCAATCACACGCTCAAGGACATGGTCGTGCGCACGCAGAATCTGCTCGGCAAAGACGCGCCCTACGTGCCCGGCTGGGACTGCCACGGGCTGCCGATCGAGTGGAAGGTCGAGGAGCAGTATCGCAAGAAGAAGCTCAACAAGGACGAGGTA
>JBJMVJ010000051.1:0-2218 GCA_045810685.1 Sphingomonas sp. | reverse complement strand
GGCGCGGACATGCCGAGCGGCTGGTGCCGATGGTCGCCGAACTGATGGAAGGTGGCCGCGCTGACCGCATCGCGGTCGGTGTCGGACCGGGGAGCTTCACCGGGATCCGAGTCGCGATTGCCGCCGCGCACGGGCTCGCGATCGGCTGGGGCGCTGAGCTATTCGGACTGTCGTCACTGGCGCTGCTCGCTGCGGGCAGGCACATCCAAGGCGAAGTCGCGGCTGCGGTGACCGGCGGCCACGGCGAATTGTTCGTTCAGTCCTTCGACGCCATGACGGCGGAGCCCTTGTCCGAACTGCTCAACCTGCCCCCGGCCGAGGCGGCCGCGGCGATCGTCGCGCCTGTGGTCGTCGGATCGGGCGCAAAGCTGCTGGTCGACGCGCGCGGCTGGGGCGAGGCGCGCGAGGCCTGGCCCGCCGCCGCCGATGCGCTCGGCCTTCCCGAGCCGCTTCGCAGCCTGCCGCCCAAGCCGGTTTATGCGCGGGCGCCGGACGCCCGGGCGAAAGCGGCGTGATGGCGACGATCGAACAGCCCGTGCGCCTCGAATTCGGCACCTCGCGGGACCTCGATTCGGTGATGGAGGTGATGGTCCAGGCGTTCGGCACTCGCTACGGCGAGGCATGGACCCGCTCGCAATGCGCCGGGATCCTGCCGATGTCGGGCGTGTCGCTGATGCTCGCGCGCGACGCCGAGCGCGGCCGGCCGATCGGCTTCTCCTTGTTCCGGAGCGTCGCGGATGAGGCCGAGCTGCTGCTGATCGCGGTCCTTCCGAACCGTCACCGCGAGGGCATTGGCCGCTTATTGCTCGACCATTTTCTCGAACGCGCTCAAGCGGATGGAGTGAGCCGCGTGCATCTCGAAGTGCGCGAGCGAAATCCCGCTATCGCCATGTATCGGGCCGCCGGTTTCGAGCCTGTCGGCCGTCGCCGCAAATATTATCACGGCGAAGACGGGCGCGAGTTCGACGCGCTGACCTTCGCGAGATCGATTTAGTTCTTTGGCTATTGCGGCCGCTATTGCGAAGCCCAGGTGCGGCGAGTAGTCCAAGCTTGCGCGCGGCCGCTCGACAGCGCGCGACTTGCTCGAATCTAGGAATCACCGATGCTTGAAGATCAAGGTGCCGAAGACACTTTGCTGACCCTGACCGCCGACATCGTCGCCGCTCACGTCAGCAACAACAGCGTTGCCGTCAATGACTTGCCGATCCTCATCCAGAACGTCCATGCGGCCCTGAACGGAATTTCGGGACGGTCTTCCGCGCCCGAGCCGAAGCCCGAGCCGAAGGTTCCGATCCGCTCGTCGATCAAGCCCGATTACATCGTCTGCCTGGAGGACGGGAAACGGCTCAAGATGCTCAAGCGGCATCTGATGACCCATTACAACCTGACCCCCGACCAGTATCGGCAGAAGTGGGGATTGTCGCCCGATTACCCGATGGTCGCGCCCAATTATGCCGAGCAGCGGCGGACGCTGGCCAAGTCGATCGGCCTGGGGACCAAGCGGCGCAAGACCAAGGTCGGCAAGTAAGCCCCTTTGACCCTGCACCCGCCGATGCTTAACTTGGGCGCGTGACGCGGAAGATCGACATCGAGGCGCTGTGCGCCGACAAGGGGCTGCGCATCACCGAGCAGCGCAAGACCATCGCGCGCGTGCTCGGCGACAGCGAGGACCATCCCGACGTCGAGACGCTGCACGCCCGAGCGGCGGCGATCGACTCCAACATCTCGATCGCGACCGTCTATCGCACCGTGCGGCTGTTCGAGGAGGCCGGGATCCTCGAGCGGCATGAGTTCGGCGACGGCCGCTCGCGCTACGAGGCCGCGTCGGAGACCCACCACGACCATCTGATCGATGTCGAGACCGGCAACGTCATCGAGTTCGTCGACGACGAGCTCGAGGAATTGCAGAAGCGGATTGCGCAACGGCTCGGCTTCCGGCTCGTCGATCACCGCATGGAGCTGTACGGCGTCACCCTCGACCGCGATCGCTGAGCCTCGGGGCGTTCGGCTGAACGCGCGCGCGGCATTGCGCATTGTCGGCCTGTTCGGGCTGTTCGGAATTCTCGGCCCGACCCATGTCGTCACCAAGGTTTTGTTCGGGCGGTCGCGCTGGCCGCGGCGCTTCCTTGCCGCCGCGGCGTGGATCGTCGGAGTCCGGTCACGCGTCGACGGCGAACCCATTGGGCACCACACTTTGCTCGTCTCGAACCATATGAGC
>JBJMVJ010000050.1:0-3729 GCA_045810685.1 Sphingomonas sp. | reverse complement strand
TGCCGGTGAGGTTCGACGCGTCACGCAGCGCCCACAATAACGGCGTGCCCGGGTCCAGCCGGTAGTCCACTCCCTCGCCGTTCACCGTCATTCGCGCCATGACGCCGACGCTAGCGCGCGGGCGGCGGCGCTGCCAAGGTGTTCGAATGTCTTCGGTTCGGATCGGCAGCGGCCGGATGATCGGCTATGACCAAGCGGGCGGCGGCGGCGCCACGCCAATCGTCTTTCTCCACGGCGTCGGGTCGGACAAATCGGTGTGGCACCCGCAGCTGGCGTATTTTGGCCGCAGCCGCCGCGCGATCGCATTCGATTACCCGGGCTACGGCGACAGCGATCCGGCCGGTGAAGGTGCAAGCCGCGACGATTTTGCCGAAGCGATCCTGTCCGCGATGCATGAGCTTGGCGTCACTCGCGCCCACATCTGCGGCCTTTCGCTCGGCGTGGTCGTCGCGATCGCCCTCTACACCTTCGACCCGCGCGCCTGCGCGTCGCTCATCCTCGCAGACGGCTTTGCGGTCCACCCCGACGGGCGCGCCATTTACGAGCGCAGCCTTGCCGGCAGCCGCAATCTCCCGGCGATGGCCGAAGCGCGCGTAGACCTGCTGCTCGCCCAACCGGCCGAAGCGGAAGTCCGCCGCGAAGTGGTCAATACGATGTCCAACATCGACCCCGCCGCCTATCGCACCGGCGCCGAGGCGGTGTGGCTCGCCGATCAGCGGGGCCGCGCCGGCGCCATCCGCGCGCCGACCCTGGTCCTCGTCGGCGATCAGGATTTGATCACGCCGGTCGATCTCTCGAGCGAACTCGTCGATCTCATCCCCGACTCGCGAATGCAGCTGATCGCGGGTGCGGGCCACCTCTCCAATCTCGAGAAACCGGCCGAGTTCAACGCTCTGGTCGAGCGCTTCATCGAGGCACTGGATTGATCAAGCCGTCCGCAAAAGTTGTGCAACGCCGGCTGCTCGCCCTTGGCCTCGGCCTCTCCCTTGCCTGCAGCCAAGCTATGCTCGCCGCAAATCGGACGGACCGCTTGCCGACGGCGACCCCGATCAAGCATCTCCTCGTGATCTTCCAGGAGAATGTCTCCTTCGATCATTATTTCGCGACCTACCCGATCGCCGCCAACCCACCGGGCGAGCCGGCCTTCACCCCGCTGCCGGGAACGCCGGGCCTTCCCGGAGCGATGAGGATCGACACGCTCGCAGCGGCCGGCCTGCTCACCAACAACCCCAACAGGACCAACCCGCTCAACGGCGCCGACGCCGCGCTCCCCTTCCGCCTCGACATCAGCCAGGCCGCTACTGCCGACCAGGATCACGGCTACACCGCCGAGCAGGCGGCCTACGATCATTTCAAGATGGACCTGTTCCCGCTCCACACGGGACGCGGCGACGAAAGCAGTCCCGCCGCCTTCACGAGCCGTGGCCTGGTGATGGGCTATTATGACGGGAACACACTCCAGGCGCTGTGGAACTATTCCCAGCATTTCGCGATGAGCGACAACAGCTTCAGCACCACGTTCGGCCCGTCGACACCCGGCGCAATCAACCTCGTCTCGGGACAAACCAACGGCGTCATCCCTGCGCCAGGAGCAAAGCGCGCGGCGGACGGCACCTACGCCCGCGGCAGCGTCATCCCGGACGGCGCCGGCGGGTGGACCGTCATCGGCGACCCCGATCCAACGGGAGATGTCTGCTCCACCGGCGAGACCATCGCGATGGCCGGCCCTAACATCGGCGACCTGCTCAATGCCGCGCACATCAGCTGGGGCTTCTTCGCCGGAGGGTTCGACCTCGGCAGGACCAATGCTGACGGCAGCACCGGCTGCGCGCGCAAGACCCTGTCGACGGTCACCAGGATGGCAGTCGCCGACTACATCCCGCATCATCAGCCGTTCCAATATTACGCCTCAACCGCGAACCCGCGGCACATCCGTCCCAAATCACTGGCATCGATCGGCACGTCGGACGACGGCGGCGCCAATCACCAATATGACCTCGCCGACTTCTATGCCGCGCTCGCCGCCCATGACCTGCCCGCGGTCAGCTTCCTCAAGGCGCCCGCCTACCAGGACGGTCACGCCGGTTACTCGGACCCACTCGACGAGCAGCCGTTCCTGGTCGGCACCGTCAACGCGCTCGAGAAGTCGCCGGAATGGAGAAGCACGGCGATCATCATTCTCTACGACGATTCTGACGGCTGGTACGACCATGCCCATTCGGTCGTGAACCCGTCCTACAACCCGAAGATCGACGTGCTCGACGGCGACCATTGCGGGACAGGGACACCGCTTGCGGGCCTCAAGGGCAAGCCGGTCAACGGCCGCTGCGGCTACGGCACGCGCCAGCCGCTGCTGGTGATCTCGCGTTTTGCCCGCCGCAACCACGTCGACCACACGCTCACCGACCAAACGTCGATCGCCCGCTTTATCGAGAAGAACTGGCTGCGCGGGCGCTCGGTTGGGCGCGGGTCCTACGACGCCATCGCCGGATCGCTCGACGGCCTGTTCGACTGGTCCAGGGGCGACACGCCGCCGCTGCTGCTCAATCCACGGACGGGCGGAACCAATTAGCCGCGAACCGCTTGAGTTCGCATCCCAGTCTAGCGCACATTCCCCCGCTGACAGCAGAGGTGGAGAGAATCATGCACCGGGTCGTCCTTGTTTGCGCCGCTTTCTCGTTCGCGATCTTCGCCTCGCCGCTCGCTGCGCAGCAGACGCCGCCGCCGGCAGAGACGGTGCCGCCCGCGTCGACCGCGCCGCAGCCTCCGCCCTTTCCACCGATGCCGAGTTCGCGCCCCAGCCATCGCTGGGTCGATGTCGGCGCCCATCACTCGGCGTCGTCGCATCACGCCGGGCCTGCCCGCCACCATGCCGCCGCGACGCGCGAGCGCCACCGCGCCGCCACGACGCGCGAGCGCCATGCCAAGGCGCATCGGGAGAAGAAGCATGGGCATCAGGCGGCGGTGCATCTGTCGCGCAAGACCATCCGCCAGTGCCACGAGATGAGCTACAAGCAGCTGATGCGGAACAGCAACTGCCGGTCGCTGATGCGGCAGGAGCTCGACACCGCCGAAAGCCGCCATCACAAGGCCGCGCACGTTCACAAGGCGGCGGCGCGTCGGCACAAGGCCGAGCGGCGGGAACATCATCGGAGTTCGCGCCGGAAGCACTGACGGCAGCGCGATCGCGCCACTTCGCCGACATTCCATCTGTCCTACAGGCGCGCTGCTGTGCCATGTTGCCGCAATGCGCTGCAGCATTCCTGGTCTGAGGCCTTGCGGATCGGCGCCACATCGCCCGCGGTCTCGTGCGCGCACGCGTAGGCTCGCTGCGTTTGCTGCGTTTCGCGGGATTCACCGGTGAAAATCGCCTGCGTTGGTGGCGGGCCTGCGGGGCTGTATTTCGCCATCTCGATGAAGCTGCGCGACGCCGCGCACGAGGTCGAGGTTTTCGAGCGCAACCCACCCGGCGTGACCTTCGGCTGGGGCGTGGTCTTCTCCGACCAGACGGTCGAGAACTTGACTGCGAACGACCCCAAATCTGCTGCAATCATCGCGTCCGAGTTTGCCCATTGGGACGACATTGACGTCCACTTTCGTGGGGAGACAATCACCTCGGGCGGCCACGGCTTCATCGGCATCGGCCGCAAGCGACTGCTCGAGATTTTGCAGAACCGTGCTCGCGACCTCGGCGTCATTTTGGAATTGGTTGGTGTATGGTATGAGTGT
>JBJMVJ010000049.1:0-15129 GCA_045810685.1 Sphingomonas sp. | reverse complement strand
GCCCGCATCCACGCGATCGTGCGCCGCTCGAAAGGCCATTCGCAATCGGTCATCAGCACCGGCAAGCTTGCCGTGAACCTCGACGCCAAGACCGTCGAAGTCGACGGCGCGCGCGTGCATTTGACCGGCAAGGAATATGCGATGCTGGAGCTGCTTTCGCTCCGCAAGGGCACAACGCTGACCAAGGAGAGGTTCCTCAATCATCTCTACGGCGGTATGGACGAGCCCGAACTCAAGATCATCGACGTGTTCATCTGCAAGCTGCGCAAGAAATTGTCGCTGGCCTGCGGAGGTGCGAACTACATCGAGACCGTCTGGGGCCGCGGCTATGTGCTGCGCGAGGCCGAAGAAGACGAAGTGACAGAGCCGCAAGCCCAAGTCGCGTAAGACTTACAACGGGGGCAACGGGGAGAAGGCGGGGCGCGGAAACGCGCTCCGCCTTTACATTATGCCGGCAGCGGCTGCGGCCCGAGCGGCCGGGCCAATGCCGGACGGCTCCACTCGACGGGGCGGATGTCTCCCACGATGGTGGCCCAGCACAAGACCCCGACGACCGCCAGCGCGGCTGAAACGAGGAAGGCGCCGGCGAACGAGCCGCTCCAGTCGACCACGAGCCCGGTGATGATCGGCGCCGCGATGCCCGACAGATTGCCGCACATGTTCTGGATTCCCATCCACCGCCCGCCGGCGCGCGCGCCAGCGAGTGTCTGGCCGATGGTGAACACCATCGTTCCCGATATTCCGACGGTAAAGCCGCTCGCGATCAGCAACATCGTCGAGACCGGACCGCCAGTCAGCGCGGCACCGGCAAACAGCAGTCCTGTGGCAGCCATCCCCGCAATCACAAAACCCTTGCGCACCAGAGTCGGCGAGCCGCCGTTGCCAATCAGCGCGTCCGAGGCCCAGCCGCTGATCACGGCAGCCACCGCCTGGAGTGCGTAGAGCGAGGCCGTCACCACGGCCATTTTGCTGATCGAAAGATGCTGGGTGTTGACGAGGTAGAGCGGCAACCAGGTGAGGACGAGATAGAAAGGGTAGGAATAGCAGAATTGGGCAACGCAAGCGCCCCACAGAGAGCGCTGCCGGAGGATCTCGCGATAAGGCGCGGGCTGATGCTGCTCGGCGGCTTCTCTTTCGAGCGACGGATCGCGCCTTGCGAGCCACGGCACGAGCCACAGCAGTGAAAGCCCGCCAAGCGCGAAGAACACCGCACGCCAGCCGTAGGCGAGGAGGATCATTGCGCCGACCAATGTCCCGACGGTCGGTCCCATCGAATGTCCGACGCTCATCGCGCTGTTGCAGCGGCCCCGTTGCCACTCCGGCGCGTGTTCGGCGAAGATCCGCGCGTTGGTCGGGAAGATGGCGCTTTCGGCGAGCCCGAGCACCATTCGGAAGACGAACAACATGGCAAGCCCGGTCGCAAGGCCGCAGGCGATCGTCGCCAGCGACCACAGGGCCGTCGCCACCGCGAGGACCGTGCGCGGCGCGAAGCGGTCGGCGACCCAGCCGGCCGCGGGCTGGGCGATGGCATAGCTCCAGAAGAATGCCGACAGCAGGAGTCCCATCGCCGAGTTGCTGATGCCGAGCTGCGACTTGAGCACCGGCGCGACGATCGAGAGGCTGCCGCGATCGGTGTAATTGAGGAACATCGCGGCGGCCAGGAGGCCGACCAGATAAGGCGAAATCCCGTTTCGCGAGACGGCCGCAACTTCATTTCGCATCAGCGCCCCCGCCCTGAAGATGAGACGCGAAAGCGACAAATGCACTGCGCCGGAACGCCGTCAGCATCGCTGCTCGCTCGTCGCCCGGATGTCAAATCGTGCTGGAACCGTAACGGGCCGCGGGCTCAGGTCGCGCGGGACCCTGCAGCAGGGGCAGCGCGGAGGAGGCGGGGCGCTAGCGCGCTCCGCCTTTACATCGTTAGAACGCAACCCATGTGAACACCCTCAGCGCATTGTTGTCGGTGGCATTGGCCCCTGCCCCGTCCCAGTTCCGGTGCATGCCGTTGAACTTGCCGTAGAGCGTATACTGGACCCCGACACGGGCGTTGAAGCGCGGGCCCAGCGGCGACTTGCCGCCACCCCACGGAGTGAAGTCGACCTGGCCGGTGATGCCATTGCTGTCGGGCTTGCCGCTCGCACCGCCGAACACGTTGGAGTTGGCCGATCCACTGATGTCGAACGCCGACAGTGTGGCCCCGACCTTGCCTCGCCAACTGTAGCCGACGGTGCCGCGCACCTCACCGAGATGATAGCGGCCACAGTCGATGTCCTCGCCATCCCCGATCAGCTCCAGCGCGCAGCTCGCGCGAAGGTTCGCAGCCTCATGCACGTAGCGGAAATTGGTCGATAGCTGGTCGCCGGACCCGAACGTCTTCACCCATGACCCGTCCAGTCCAAAGTCGGTATATTCGTCAGTAAAGCCGCTCGAACGGTCGCGGCCGGGGAACAACGCGGCCTTGAACGCGACGCCGCCGAGCTCGAGCGTTCCGCCGCCGAGGTCGTGCTGCCACGCGATGCGGCCATAAGGCGCAAGCCCGTGAATCTCCCCGGGTCCGTCAGGATCGGCGCCGAGCGAGTTGAGGGTGCCGTGAGCAGGCGTCGAATATCCGCCTGCCTCAAGGTAGAATTCGCTGTTGATCCATGCGTAACCGGTGAGCCCGAGGGTTTCCTGCGCGAAGGCGCCGTCGATGACCGGCGCGGCATCCGGCGTCGCCGATACTCCGGTATCGGTGTAGGGGAAGCCCCACGCCGCATAGGTGTTCCACGGGTCCTGCACGGTCGGGCTGTTGTTGAACGTGATACCGAGGATCGATTCTTTGCCGAACAGGTGAACCGGAGCGACGGCTCGCAAGTCCAGATTGTCCCATGACCAGGCCTTGCCGACGCCGTCGTAGGTGACCTGCACAAATCCGCCGAGATGCTTGCCGACGCCGCCCGCGAGGAAGCCGCTCGCCTGGTCAAGGACCAGGTTATCGTTGGGGCTGAGATTGTCCGGCGGCGGGACCTGATCCTTCTTGGTGTGGGTCCAGGAGGCGATCGCCATCGCTGACAACGGCACCGAGGACCGGGCGCGGAGCGTATAGCCGCCAAGCTTGAACTCCCGCCCGAAGGGCGTGAGCTCGGGACCGAAGCCGCCGACGTGACAGGCTTTGCATGGCTGGGTCGTCTGGTCCGCGAAGGCGGGCACCGCCTCGACGCTGCGGGGCGTGAACGCCGCGGCGCCGATGATGACCGCTCCGACCAGCCACACCACACCGACCAAAGCGTAGGTGTGACGATCAGCCTCTAACCTGATGAGCCGCGTCATCGAATGATCCCCGTGTTGCGCGGCGGCAGTTTCTGCCCCGTAACGAACGAGGGGAATGCGTAACTCTACCTAGCCCTCGCGGAGCATCGAACAGCGCTTGCTCTATGGAGAATCCCCTATGTGCAGCGCCGACAGATCGGCGCAGCCATACGTCGGCATATTGTCAGGCTGGAGATGCAACCATGTCGGAAGTCCCTGTTCCACCGCAATGGTCGTTCTCGCGACGCGGCTTTCTCAAGACAGTGGGGATTGGCGGCGTGGTGCTCGGCGCAGGCCTCACAAGCACGCCCGCCCAGGCCAAGATGGGCCAGAAGGCGGCGGCCTACCGCGCGACGCCCAAGGGTAACCAACGGTGCGACAATTGTGCGCTGTGGCGCGCGCCCTCGTCGTGCTTGCTGGTTGAAAGCCCGATCGTCCCCTCCGGCTGGTGCAATCTCTACCGGGCGAAATAGGTCTTCTCAGGGTCTCAAGCGTCGATCAGCAGGCGCTTGCGGTTGCGGCGGGTCGGCAGGCTCAGCGCCTCGTCGGCGTCGAGATCGCGGCCGGCCTCGTCCATCCGCTGCCAGCCCTCGCGGCCGAGCCGCTCCAGCGGCTGGAAGCTGGTCTTGTAGGCCATGCGGCTCGAGCCATCGACCCAATAGCCGAGATACACGTAAGGCAGGCCGGCGCGCGCGGCGCGGATGATATGGTCGAGGATGATGTAGGTGCCGAGGCCCTTCCTCGACGACGGCCCGACGTCGAAGAAGCTGTAGATCATGCTGAGGCCGTCGCCCTGCTGGTCGCTGAGGCAGGCGCCGACGAGCTTGCCTGGGCGCCCGTCCTTCGATGGCTCGCGATATTCGATCACGAAGGTGCGGACCGGCGTTTGCTCGACCATGTCCGCAAAGTCGCTCTCGTCCATCTCCGCCATGCCGCCGCCCGGATGCCGGGCGGCGAGATAGCGGCGAAGCAACTGGTACTGCTCCTCGGTGGTCCACGGCTTGCACGCGCTGACCTCAAGGTTGGCATGGCGGCGCAGCAGCTTGCGCTGGGTCGCGGTCGGCTCGAACTCGGCGGCGAGCACGCGCACCGAGACGCAAGCCGAGCAATCGATGCAACTTGGGCGGTACGCGACCGACTGGCTGCGGCGAAAGCCGATCCGGCCGAGCGCCTCGTTGAGTTCGCTCGCGTGACGGCCGCTAAGCTCGGTGAAAACCTTGCGCTCCACCTTGCCCGGCAAATAGGGGCACGGGCTGGGGTTCGTTACGAAGAACTTCGGGAAGCGGAAGGGTGCGCTCACCCGCGACCTCACTCAAAATGGTTTCTCGGCTCTTTATGCGGCTGGTAAACGCTATTGAAAAGACTTCGGACGCCCATTTTCGACGGACAGTCGGCACTGTCCCGCCGAGGGACGCGCAAAAGGCGGCGAACACTTAGCGAGAATCAGTCGAGCGAAGCGCGTTCGACACGAAAGCCCGCGGCTTCGAGTCGGGCGACGACATCGTCGATCGACTTGGCGTCCCGGGCCTCGCATTCGACCTCGATCATCGTGTCCTTGGCTGGAAGCCGGGTGAAGATCCGGCTGTGGTTGATCTCGATCACGTTGACGCCCGCCTCGAACACCTTGCGCGTGATCGCTGCGAGGGCGCCCGGCTGGTCGTGGGCGGCGACGTGAAGCCTGGCGATGCGCCCTTGGCGGACGAGGTCGCGGACGAGGACGTTGGCAAGCAAATGCGTGTCGATGTTGCCGCCGCACAGCAAAGTCGCGACTTTCTTGCCCTTGTACCGCGCCGGATCGGAGAGCATCGCCGCGAGCCCCGCGGCCCCGGCGCCCTCGGCCACCGTCTTTTCGATGCCGACCAGCATCGACACCGCGCGCTCGAGGTCACGCTCCGACACCAGGACGACGTCATCCGCATAGTCCCTGAGGATGCGCGAGGTCAGCTCGCCGGGATGCTTGACGGCAATGCCTTCGGCGAGCGTGTCGCCGCCCAAGGGCATGTGGCAGCCCTGGATGGCGCACTTCATCGACGGGTAAAGCTCGGCCTCGACGCCGATCAGCTCGATGTCCGGCTTCACCGAACGCGCCGCGATCGACACACCCGACATGAGGCCGCCGCCGCCGATCGGTACGACGAACATGTCGAGATCGGGCGCATCCTCGAGCATTTCGAGCGCGACGGTCCCTGCGCCGGCGATGATCTTGGGGTCATCGAACGGATGGACAAAGACATAGCCCTTCTCGAGTTCGAGCTCGCGCGCATGAGCGTAGGCGTCGTCGAACATGTCGCCGTGGAGCACGACGGTGGCGCCGAAACCTTTGGTCTGCGTGACCTTAACCGTCGGCGTCCGCTCGGGCATCACGATCGTTGCCGGAATGCCCAGGCGCCGGGCGTGATAGGCGACCGCCTGCGCGTGATTTCCGGCGGATGCTGCGATCACGCCGCGCGCCCGTTCCTCGGGCGATAGCTGCAGCAGTTTGTTGAGCGCTCCGCGCTCCTTGTAGGCCGAGGTGAATTGCAGGTTCTCGAACTTGAGCCAGACCTCGGCGCCGATAATCTCGGACAATGTCCGGCTGACCAGCATCGGGGTTCGGATCACCGCTCCTTTGATCCGTTCGGCGGCGGCGCGGATGTCGTCGATCGTCGGTGGCTGCATGGAAGAAGGCTGGAGCATGCGGCGCGAGACGTAGCGCTTCACCAGCGGCCAAACAATGCTAAGCCTCGCCCGATGTGGAAGAGCCTTATCGCGCTCGGCGCGGCACTTTGCGCCTCGCCGGCTTTTTCAATCACGCTGATCGACCATGCCAACGGGATCCAGACGGATGCGGCGGGCAGGATCACGCATTTCACCGGCCTCGTCGTCGGGGATGACGGCAAGATCGTGCGCGTTCTTCGCGCCGGCGATCGCCGTCCAACGGCGGCGCACAGGATCGACGTTCAAGGCGGCACCCTGCTGCCAGGCCTGATCGACGCGCACGGGCACGTGATGGACCTGGGCATGAAGCTGACCCTGCTCGACGTGACCGGGGTCCGCTCGCTGGGTGAGCTGAAGCAGCGCCTGAGCGCCTACGCAGCAGCGCATCCGGAGGCGCGCTGGATCGTCGGGCGCGGCTGGAACCAGGAGCTTTGGGCCGAGAAGCGCTTTCCCGCGGCGCGCGACCTCGATGCGGTCGTGGGCGATCGCCCGGTTTGGCTGGTCCGGGTGGACGAGCATGCGGCAGTCGCGAACAGCGCGGCGATGCGCGCAGCAGGAATCACCGCCGAGACCAGGGACCCAGCAGGCGGCAAGATCGAACGCGACGCGTCGGGCAGTCCCGCGGGGCTGTTCGTCGACAATGCGCGCGAGCTGGTCGAGAGCAAGATCCCCGCGCCTTCGATCGAGCAACAGGACCGCGCGTTCGATGCGACGCAGCAGCTCCTTCTTTCGTTCGGGGTGACCGCGACCGACGACATGGCGACGACCGCCAATGCCTGGAATGTCTTTCGCCGCGCGGCAGACGCCGGACGACTGAAGGTGCGCCTCGTCAGCTTCGCCTATGGTCGCGACAATCTCGCGAAGATCGCGCCGAACGGCCCGACGCCGTGGCTGTACAATGACCATTTGCGGTCGGTTGGGCTGAAGCTCTTCGCCGACGGCGCGCTGGGCTCGCGCGGCGCGTGGATGAAGCAGCCCTACGCGGACGCGCCGGACACGCGCGGGATTCCGCGGATCACCCCCGACGCGCTGCTGCGCGATGCCGACTGGGCAGCCGCGCGTCACTTCCAGGTGGCGGTGCACGCGATCGGCGATGCCGCCAACGCGATGGTCATCTCCGCCTATCAAGCGCTGGCGAAGAAATATGGCCGCGACCGGCGCTGGCGCATCGAGCATGCGCAAATCATCGATCCCGCGGACATCCCCCGCATGGCCCCGGCCGGGATCATCGCCTCTATGCAGCCGACGCACGAGACGAGCGACCGGCTCATGGCGGAGGCGCGGCTGGGGCCGAACCGTCTTCAGGGCGCCTACGCCTGGCGGACGATCGCACGAAGCGGCGTGCCGCTCGCCTTCGGGTCGGATTATCCGGTGGAATCGCCCAATCCATTTCCGGGCCTGTCGGCGGCGATCAGCCGGCAGGACGTGAACGGCCAGCCGCCAGGGGGATGGATCCCGTCAGAGCGGCTGAGCCTCGCCCAGGCTCTAAGCGCGTTCACCCGGGGCGCGGCTTATGCGAGTTTTTCCGAAGACCGCTACGGCTCGCTCGAGCCCGGCAAATGGGCCGACTTCATCCTCGTCGACCGCGATCCGACCAAGGTCGACCCGCCGGCGCTCGCCCGGACTCGGGTGCTCGAGACGTGGATCGGCGGCAAGAAGATGTGGTCTAGCCCTTCACCTGCTCCGCCCGCGAAATGAGCATCGCCGGAGTGAGCAGTTGCGGCAGCTCTTCGGGCGGACGCCCGGGCGCGTACCACAGATAATAAGGCACGCCGGCGCGGCCGCGGCTGTCGAGGAAACGGGTGATCGCCGGGTCGCCGTTGGTCCAGTCCGCGGCGAGAGCGTCGACACCGGCCTTTTTGAACGCATCGCGCACCTCGCCGCGGTCGATCGCGGCGGCTTCGTTGACCTTGCAGGTCAGGCACCAGTCAGCGGTGAAATAGACGAACACCGGCCGCCCCTGCTGGAGATCGGTGGCGACGCGCGCCTCGCTCCAGCTGTGCGCGCCGCGAGCGCCGCCGGCCGCTGCAATGATCTTGGGTGCTGTCGCGACTGCAAGCACGCCGCCGATCAGCGCAAAGGCGGCAACCGCGATGCCGACGCTTCGGCCGCGGCGCTGTGCGACTCCGAACACGAGTAGCAGCGCGAGCAACATCGCCGACCAGATCAGGGCTGCGGTCAATCCTTGCTCGCCGCCCAAGCGGTAAAGAAGCCAGATTGCGGCGACTGCCGTGGCGGCCATGGGGATTGCGAGGAACCGCTTCAGCCGATCCATCCAGCGCCCGGGCCTGGGCAGCTTGCTCCTCAGCGCCGGGATGAAGGCGACCACCAGGAACGGCAGCGCGAGCCCGAACCCCAGCGCGGCGAACACCGCCACCGAGCCCGCCAGCGGGAGCAGCAATGCGGTGCCGAGCGCGGCGCCGAGGAACGGGCCGGCGCACGGCGTCGCGACGAACGCGGCGAGCGCGCCGGTGCCGAAGCTTCCCGCCGGCTGCGCGCTGCCGCCGAGCACCGGCAGCTCGAACAGCCCGAGCAAATTCGCGGTGATTGCGACCGCCAGCAGCAGCAGGAGCATGATGGTGCGCGGGTCCTGCAGCTGGAACGCCCAGCCGGCCTCCGCTCCTGCGGCGCGGATCGCGAGCAGCACCGCTCCGAGCGCTCCCGTGCCAATGATCGCTCCGGCGGCATAGGCAAAAGCGTCTGACCGCGCTTCGCTCACCGAACCTCCCGCCCGGGACAGGTGCAGCGCCTTGAGGGCGAGGATCGGGAACACGCACGGCATGAGGTTGAGGAGAATTCCGCCGGCAATGGCGCCGAGCACCGCCAGCAGCACCGCGTTCAACCCCACCGCGCTGAGCCCCGCGCCACCTTCCGGCACGGCGCCGGGAACAGCGCGGAACTGAAGACCGCGGCCATCGGCGAGGGCGAGCACGCCGTCGAACTCCCGCGGCGCGGGTCCCTTGGCGTTCAGCTCGGCGACAATCCAGTCACCCGTGCGGCGGAAGGATTGGGGCGCCTCATAATCGACTACGCCGTCGCTGATCGGGAAGAGATAGGGCGCGCCGACCGCAACGCTTGCAGGGAGCGGGATCGCCACGCGCAGCTTGTCACCCTGGAGTGCGAAGTGCCCGAGCGTCGCCAGCGGCTGCGGCAGCGCGCGGCGCCACTCGTCGAACCGCGTGCGGTTGCTTGTGCCGTTTCCGACCGGAAGGTCGAGCGCCAGCTCCCCCTGTTCCGGCACGCAGATCTTGTCGGTGCAGGCGAGCCAGTGCGCGGCCGCGCGGATGGGGACGATGCCGCGCGCGTCCGGCCCCACCTTGAGCCGCACGAGCACCGCATAATCCTTCTCGAACACGTAGTTCATGAGGCCCGCGACCTTGAGCCGCGTCGGCACCGGGTAGCGCAGTGGCCCCGCGATGAACCCTCTGGGCAGCTGCCACTGCACGTCCATCGGCAATCCAGCGTCGCCGGGATTGAGCCAATAGCCGTGCCAGCCCGGCGCCGGGCGCATATGAATCGCAAGCTCGACTTCGCCGCCGGGCGGCGCGGGTCCTTCCGCCACCAGTTGCGGCTCAATCCCGCGGGCGTTCGCAAGCGCCGGCAAGAGGAGGAGCGCGAGGAAGAGGATTAGTTTCTGGATCATTCTCATGGCGTCATTGCGAGGAGCGGAGCGACGAAGCAATCCAGTTCGCATCCGTAATTTTCTGGATTGCTTCGCTGTGCTCGCAATGACGGCGACGGTTCACTTCCGCCGTCGTCTGGATTGCTTTGCTCCGCTCGCAATGACGGAGTTACGTCAATCCAAATTCGGGCGGAGCCAGCGTTCGGCCTGCTCGAGCGGCACGCCGCGGCGAGCGGCATAATCCTCGAGCTGGTCGCGGCCGATCCGAGCGACACCGAAATACTGGCTGTCGCGGTGACCGAAGTAGAAACCGGAAACGGCCGAAGTCGGCAGCATCGCGAAATTCTCGGTCAGCGTGACCTCGCCCGGATTGCCGCCGAGCATCTCGAACAGAACCGGCTTGAGGCTGTGGTCGGGGCACGCGGGGTAACCCGGTGCCGGGCGAATGCCCCCATAATTCTCGCGGATCAGTTGCTGGTTCGAAAGATGCTCGTCGGCATAGCCCCAGATGCGATTGCGCATCTCGGCATGGAGCACCTCGGCGAAGCTTTCGGCGAGACGGTCGGCGAGCGCCTTCAGCAGGATGTCGGAATAATCGTCATTCCCGGCCTTGAAGCGCTCGAGATGCGGCTCGAGACCGTGGATGCCCACGGCGAAGCCACCAATCCAATCCTCGCCTTGGGGATTGATGAAGTCGGCGAGGCACATGTTTGCGCGTCCTTCGCGCTTCTTCACCTGCTGCCGGAGGAAGGGCAGACGCGTCCAGTCGTTGCCTGCGAGAACCAGGACGTCGTCGCCCTCGCGCTTGCAGCGCCACAAGCCAACCGTGGCCTTGGGCGTGACCCAACGCTCGGCGATGATCCGCTCCAGCATCTCCTGTGCATCGCTGAACAGGCTGCGCGCACTTTCGCCGACCACCGGATCGTCGAGGATGGCGGGATAATTCCCCGCCAGCTCCCAGGCGCGAAAGAACGGTGTCCAGTCGATCGAGGCACGAAGGTCCGCTACCGGCCATTCGCCGATGTGCCGAAGGCCCGGATATTTGGGCGGCGGGGGCTGGCCCGAGGGATCATAGGGGAACGCGTTGGCGCGCGCGTCCGCTAGCGACGCGAGCTCGCTCTGGCCGCTGCGCTCGCGTGACTTGCGCAGCTTGTCGTAATCGTCCGACGTGGTCGCGATCAGCGGCTCGCGGTGGGTGTCCGACATGAGGTTCGACGCGACGCCGACCGCGCGGCTTGCGTCGAGCACGTGAATGACCGGGCCCTCATACGCCGGGTCGATGCGTAGCGCCGTGTGCGCCTTGCTGGTCGTCGCCCCGCCGATCAGCAACGGCGTGTTGAGGCCGAGGCGCTGCATCTCGCCTGCCACCGTGACCATCTCGTCCAGTGACGGCGTGATCAGGCCGGACAGGCCGATCATGTCCGCTTGATTGTCGTTCGCCGATTTCAAAATGTCCTGCCACGGCACCATCACGCCGAGATCGATCACCTCGAAGCCATTGCACTGCAGGACCACGCCGACGATGTTCTTGCCGATGTCGTGGACGTCGCCCTTCACCGTGGCCATGACGATCCGGCCTTTGCCCTGGGTCGCGCCGGTCTTTTCCTTCTCGGCCTCGATGAACGGGATGAGATGGGCGACCGCCCGCTTCATCACTCGCGCCGACTTGACGACCTGCGGCAGGAACATCTTGCCCGACCCGAACAGATCGCCGACGACGTTCATGCCGTCCATCAGCGGCCCCTCGATGACTTCGATGGGCCGCCCTCCGTCGCTGGCGACCTGCTGCCGTGCTTCCTCGGTATCGTCGACGATATGGGCGTCGATGCCCTTGACCAAGGCATAGGACAGCCGCTCGCCAACGGGCAGCGAGCGCCACTCGGCAAGCTTCTTCTCCTCGGCCTCGTCGGTTCCCTTGTAGCGTTCGGCCAGAGCGATCAGCCGCTCGGTCGAATCGTCGCGCCGGTCGAGGATGACGTCCTCGCACGCTTCGCGAAGCTCGGGATCGATCGCGTCATAAACGTCGAGCTGGCCGGCGTTGACGATGCCCATGTCCATGCCCGCGGGGATCGCGTGGAAGAGGAACACGCTGTGCATGGCGCGGCGCACCGGCTCGTTGCCACGGAATGAGAAGCTCAAGTTGGAGAGACCGCCCGAGATATGCGTGCCGGGGCAGCGCCTGCGGATTTCGCGCGCGGCCTCGATAAAGTCCATCGCATAGCGGCGATGCTCGTCGATGCCCGTCGCGACCGCGAAGATATTGGGGTCGAACACGATATCGTTCGGCTCGGTGCCGTCGGCGACGAGCAGTTTGTAGGCGCGCTCACAGATCGACACCTTGCGCTCGGCCGTGTCCGCCTGGCCGACTTCGTCGAACGCCATGATGACGACTGCGGCGCCGTAGGCGCGGCACTTGCGGGCGAGTTCGAGGAACGGCCCCTCGCCTTCCTTCATGCTGATCGAATTGACGATCGGCTTGCCCGAAACGCACTTGAGCCCGGCCTCGATCACGCTCCATTTGGAACTGTCGATCATCACCGGCACCCGGGCGATGTCCGGCTCGGCGGCGATGCGTTTGAGGAACACCGTCATCGCCTGCTCGCTGTCGAGCAAGGCCTCGTCCATGTTGACATCGACGATCTGGGCGCCGTTCTCGACTTGGTCGCGCGCGACCTCCACCGCCGCATCATAATCGCCGGCGAGGATCAGCTTCTTGAAGCGCGCCGAGCCGGTGACGTTGCAGCGCTCGCCAATATTGACGAAGCGAGCGCCGGCGCCGGCTTCATTCACGCGGGTCATCTCCATCGGTTTCAAGCGGCTATGAGCATCGGTTCGAGCCCGGCGAGCAAGGTGCCGGAGCGAGGAGCCGGGACGGCGCGCGGCGTGCAATCGCGCACCGCCCCGGCAATGGCGGCGATGTGCGAGGGAGTCGTCCCGCAACAACCGCCGACGATGTTGACCAGGCCGTTCTCGGCCCAGTCGCGAACCTGCGCGGCCGTCTGTTCGGCCGCCTCGTCATATTCGCCGAGCTCATTCGGCAGCCCGGCATTCGGGTAGGCCATGACCAATGTGTCGGCGAGCGCTGCCAGCGCGGTCAAATGCGGCCGCAGCTGGGCCGCCCCGAACGAGCAGTTCAGCCCGATCGTCACCGGCCGCGCGTGCCGCACCGACGCCCAGAAAGCCTCGACCGTGTGGCCGGAGAGATTGCGGCCGCTCAAATCGGTCAGGGTCATCGAGATCATCAAAGGCAGCTCGCGGCCGAGGTCCTGCTCGGCTTCGAGGGTCGCCATGACCGCCGCCTTGGCGTTGAGCGTATCGAAGATCGTCTCGATGAGGACGAAATCGACGCCGCCTTCGATCAGCGCATCGATCTGCTCACGATAGACCGCCTTCACCTGATCGAAGTCGACTTCGCGGAAGGCGGGGTCATTGACGTTGGGCGACAGCGACAACGTCTTGTTGGTCGGGCCGAGTGCGCCGGCTACCCAGCGCGGCCTGCCATCACGCCGGCAGTAACAATCAACTACCTCGCGGACGATTTCGGCCGAGGACCGGTTGATGTTGGCGACAAGCGCCTCGGCGCCATAGTCGGCCTGGCTGATAGCGTTCGCGTTGAAGGTGTTGGTTGCGAGGATTTCAGCGCCCGCGTCGGCGAAGCTCTCGCAGATCGAGCGCACCACATCGGGCCTGGTGATGTTTAAGAGGTCGTTGTTACCGCGCTGGTCCTTCAGGAGGTCGAGTGGACCGCAATAGTCGGCGCTCTTGAGCTTCCGGTCCTGGATCGAGGTGCCATAGGCGCCGTCCTTGATCAGGATGCGCTTGGCGGCTTCGCCGCGAAGGGTCTGGGATGCACTCATGATTTCTTGGCCCTCACGCCCAGGAGATGGCAGATTGCGTAGCTGAGCTCGGCGCGGTTGAGCGTGTAGAAGTGGAAGTGACGGACGCCGCCGGCATAGAGCTGGCCGCAAAGCTCGGCGGCCACGGTCGCGGCGATCAGCTGCCGCGCCGCCGGGAGGTCGTCGAGCCCCTCGAACAAATCGTCGAGCCATTGCGGGATGCTCGCTCCGCAGCTCTGGGCGAAGCGGCGCGTCGTCGCGACGTTGGAGACGGGGAGGATGCCGGGGACGATCTCGGCGTCTATCCCGGCCGCCGCAGCTTCGTCGCGGAAGCGGAAGAAGCAATCGGGCGAGAAGAAGAATTGCGTGATCGCCCGGTCGGCGCCGGCGTCGACTTTTCGCCTGAGATTCTCGAGATCGAAGGCGCGTGACGACGAATCGGGGTGCACCTCCGGATAGGCGGCAATCGAGATATCGAAGGGCGCGACGCGCTTGAGTCCCGCAACCAGCTCGGCCGCGTCGCGGTAGCCGTCCGGGTGCGGCTGATACTTCGCGCCAGGCTCGGGCGGGTCGCCACGAAGCGCGACGACGTTACGGACTCCGAGCTCCCAATAATCGCGAGCGACCGCATCGATTTCGTCACGGCTGGCGCCGACGCAGGTCAGATGCGCTGCCGGCGTGAGCGCCGTTTCCCTGAGGATTCGCTCGACCGTCGCGTGGGTCCGTTCGCGGGTGGATCCGCCAGCCCCATAGGTCACCGAGACGAAGCGCGGCTGCAGCGGCTCGAGCGTCTTGATCGACTCCCACAGCGTCTGCTCCATCTTCTCGGTCTTCGGCGGGAAGAACTCGAAGCTGACCTGAATGTCGCCGCGGGCCTCGGCGAATAACGGCAGGTGCCGGCCGAGAGACTCGAAGGCGTTCATGCCGCCCTCCGCTGCCGCGCCGCGGCCTTGACGCCGCGCCACAAGGTGACGGTCAGCTCGCCGCCTTCGAGATGTTGGACCAGGTCGATCTCCAGCCCTGCCGCGGCAAACCAGCCCGCCATCACTTCATCCTCGAAGCCCAGGCGGATGTGTGCGTCGCGTTCGCGCAGCTCCTCGCGCTCGTGGGCGGCGAAATCGACGACGAGAAGCGTCCCTCCGGGCGCAAGCACCCGCCCCGCCTCGGCAATCGCTGTCGCCGGCGAGTGCGCATAGTGCAGCACCTGGTGGATGATGACGCTGTCGGCGCTCTGGTCGGCGAGCGGCAGGGCATACATGTCGCCCTGGCGCAGGCTCGACGCGATTCCGGCGGCTTCCAGCTTGACCCGGGCAACGCGCAGCATGTCGGACGAGCGATCGATGCCGATAGCCTGGGTCGCCCGCGGCCCGAACAGCTCGATCATCCGCCCGGTGCCCGTGCCGATGTCGACCAGCCGGCCGAGCGGCCTCTTGCCCAGCGCTCGGTCGATGGCTCGCTCCACCTCGGTTTCGGCGACGTGCAGCGAACGAATCTGGTCCCAAACCTCGGCGTGACCGGCGAAATAGCGATTCGCCGCTTCGGCCCGTTCGGCGCGGATCGTCTCGGTCCGCGCGCCATCGGAGGCGAACAAAGCCTGTGTGGACGCATCGGCCCAGGCATCGATCAGCGCGAACATCGGCCGCGTCCGCTCCGAGTCGGCGAGGGTAAGGAACACCCAGCTACCTT
>JBJMVJ010000048.1:0-11806 GCA_045810685.1 Sphingomonas sp. | reverse complement strand
CGTCTGCGCCAAAAGCGTCTTGCCGGAGCCGGTCGGGCCGATCAGCAGGATATTGGATTTCGCCAGCTCGACGTCGTTGTGCTTGGTTTGGTGGTTGAGCCGCTTGTAATGGTTGTGCACGGCGACCGAGAGCACACGCTTGGCGCGATCCTGGCCGATCACATAATCGTCGAGGACCTTGCAGATCTCCAGGGGAGTCGGAACGCCGTCGCGGGTCTTGACCAGCGCCGACTTGGACTCCTCGCGGATGATGTCGTTGCACAGCTCGACGCATTCATCGCAGATGAACACGGTCGGCCCGGCGATCAGCTTCCTCACCTCGTGCTGCGACTTGCCGCAGAACGAGCAGTAGAGGGTGCTCTTGCTGTCGCCGCCTGAAAGCTTGGTCATTCCCGTCCTTATGTCGCGGCCGCCGGCGGCCGGTTGTTGGGCATGCTAGCCCGCTTTATGGCACAATCAACTCTGCAAGGGGGTTAACGTATCCGGCCCCGCGATTGCCGCCTCAATTCAAGAATATGGATTGGGCCCAGTCCACTAGCAAGGGGGCGCGTGTCACGCTTTGAGACGGTCGAGCGCCTCGTGCATCGCATCGTGAAACTCCGACCTCGCGTAAATGTCGTTGTGCCCCGCCCGGGCGATGGTCCGATCATAAACCAGATCCGGAACCTTTGCGCGAAGCGCAGCGGTGCGTTCGGCGGGGACGATCTCGTCGCGCTGGGCGGCGATGATCGCGACCGGAAGCTCGGCCTGGCTCAGCGCGCCGGCAGCGTCGATCTCATGGCTGAACAGCGGACCGATCGGCAGCCACGGGTACATCGCCTGCGCGACGGCTTTCAGCGAATCGAACGGTGTAACCAGGATCAGGCCGTCGAGCTTGCGCTTCGCGGCGAGCTGAGCGGCAATACCGGTGCCGATGCTGAAGCCGACGGCGATCACCCGTTTGGGCTTCAACCGGCCGACCGCCGCGTCATACACTAGGGGCGCATCAGCGATCAGGGCTTCAGCGGAAGGCGAGCCCGCCGAGGGCCTGTAGCCGCGGTAGTGGAAGGCGACCACGTCACGGTCCGGAAAAAGCTCGTGAAGATATTCGGCGACGTCCTGCCCGTTCCACGCGTTGCCGCCGAAGCCAAGCACCAGCGTCCGGCTCGGGTCGGGCTCGTCGGCGGGGATGTGGATGCCGTGCAGAATCTTCCCATCGGGCGTCTGCACGGTCAGCCGCTCCGCGCCGGGCGGCAGCGGCCCGGCGGGTGCGACGGCATGAACCGGAAAGATCAGGTGCGACTGGAATTCGAACATGGTGGCGATTGCGGCGTCAGGCCGCGAATGCTGCCTCGATCGCGGGCGTCACCCGGTCGACAGTGTAGGGCTTCTCGATCACCGGAGCGTCATCGAACTCCGGCGGGGGCGGATCGACATGTCCGCCGGTCGCAATCACGAACGGCACCTTGCGCTCGCGCAGCTTGGTGGCGACGGGCCAGACATTCTCGCCCTTGAGGTTGACGTCGAGGATCGCGAGGTCAAACCCCCCTTTCTCGATTTCATCAAGCGCGCATTGCACCGAATCGCAGGTCCCGCGGACCGTGTGGCCAAGTGAATCGAGGAAATCCTCGAGCATCATCGCGATCAGCGGCTCGTCCTCGACAATCAAAATGGAACGCGGCCCCGCCATGCCGACGGCATAAAGCGCGGGGCCAAAAGCGCAAATAGCTTATTTGGTCATCGCCGCCCGGCGCGCCGCTTCGGCGAGCTCGATCACGGAGAAGGGCTTGGGCAGGAAATTGACGTTCTCGATGTCGATCGATTTTCTCAGCTGCTCTTCGGCATATCCCGACATGAACAGGATCTTGAGATCCGGCCGGCTCTGGCGCGCCTCGCGGACCATGGTCGGCCCGTCCATCCCCGGCATGACGACGTCGCTGATGAGCAGGCCGATCGGCTCGTTGCGGGCGAGGATCTCGAGTGCATCCTCGCCATTGTCGGCAGTGATCACCGTGTAGCCGTGGCGCGTCAATGCGCGTTCGGCGACGCTGCGAACCGTCGGCTCGTCCTCGACTAGCAGGACGGTGCCGCTGCCCCACAACTCGTCCTTCTTGGCCTTGTCCTGCTTGCGCGCGCGGCCAGCGCCGGCTTCGTCGCGGTGGACCGGCAGATAGATGACGAAGCGGGTGCCCTCGTCGACCTTGGAATCGGCAAAGATGAAGCCGCCGGACTGTTTGACGATGCCGTAGACGGTCGAGAGTCCAAGCCCGGTCCCCTTCCCCACTTCCTTGGTGGTAAAGAACGGCTCGAAGATCTTGCCCAGCACGCCTGGTGGAATCCCCGTGCCGGTGTCGGTGACCGACAAGGCGCTGTAGTCGGCGATCGGCAGGATATCGGAGCCGAGCTCGGCGACCTGGTCGGCCTTGACCGAATAGGTCTGAATGGTGAGCGCGCCGCCACCTTTTGCCGCCATTGCGTCACGCGCATTGACCGCGAGGTTGACGATCACCTGCTCGAGCTGGCCCGGATCGGCACGGATCGGGCCGAGGCTTCGCCCGTGCTTGACCACCAGCTCGACAGTCTCGCCGAGCAGACGCTTCAACAGGTGCGATACCTCCGACACCACGTCGGGAAGCTGGAGCACCTGCGGGCGCAGGGTTTGCTGGCGCGAGAAGGCAAGCAGTTGCCGGGTCAGGCCCGCAGCGCGGTTGGAATTCGATTTGATCTGTTGGATGTCGTCATAGTCGCTGTCGCCCGGCGTGTGGCGCATCAACATGAGGTCGCTGTGGCCGATGATGGCGGTGAGGATGTTGTTGAAGTCGTGCGCGACTCCGCCCGCGAGCTGGCCGACAACCTGCATCTTGGTCGCCTGGGCGACCTGCCGCTTGAGCTTGGCTTCCTCGCTATTGTCCTTGAGCAGCAGCAGCACCGCCGCGTCGCCGAGGCCGCGCAGGCCGGCGATCGTCAGCGCCACCGGCTCCGAGGCCTGGTGGGTGAGCCGCACGGCCAGGTCTCCCGACATTGCCGGGCCCCGGGCGTTGCGCCGAACCGCGTCGGCGACCGCCGCCTTGTCCTCCTTGACCACGAGATCGCCGGGATAAACCGGCATGGCGATGCCCTTGAGCCCGGCCGCCTGACCGAACGCGCTGTTCATCGTCAGGAAGCGGCCGTCGCGGTCGACCAGGGCAAGCCCGATCGGCAGCACGTCGAGCAGCGACTGGAGGTTCGACGACTGCGCGAGCGAGCCGCCGCTGCCGCTGTCGAACAGCAGGAAGGTTCCGGCGCTGCCTTCCCCGCCTGGATCGGCGGCGACATGGACCGCGCGCACCGGCGGCCCCGCCTCGCCCTCGGCGGCGAGACGCATTTGCTCGTCTTCCCCGATCTCGACGAGGTCGCTGAACCTCGTCTCTTGAAGAGCGCGGCCAGGCTCGATCGCCCGTTCCGCGAACAGCCGGTTGGCGGTGACGACCTCGCCTTTGTCGTCGACGACCGCGGCTAGGACGCCAGCCGCGGCAAGGCGCTCGCCGACCACTCCCCCGATCCTCCGCACAGCGATCGACAATGGCTCGGGCGGCGGCGGTTCGGGGAAACGCCACAGCAGCATGTCGCTGCGGGCGCCTACACGCTCGACTTCAACCCTGCTGCTGCCGGCGCTGGTCTCGACCCCGGCGACGCAGCCGGCGCCGTCGCGCCACGCCATCCCCTGGGCCAGCTTCAACCCCTCCCGCGCTTCATCCGCGGCACCAAGCTCGAGCGGAGGCGAACTTCCGAACCGCCCGCGGTAGGCGCCGTTGACGACCAGGAGCGTTCCGTCCCCGCCGGTCAGCGCGGCCGGATCGCGGCAAAGGCCCATGGCGGCCCCGATCAGCGAATAGTCGGGTCCGCCGACCAGCGGCCCACCGGGCGCTTCGGCAACCAACGGGCGGCGACTGGCGAGCCCGGCGGCGCCCAGACCGGCTGCAACGGCAAGCCCCGCGGCCACTCCCTGCCCCGCAAGAAGCAGGATGACGGCGGCAGTCACCGCAGCTCCGGCGATCAGCGCGGGCGCAAGCCAACGGCCCCACCGGTCGAGCGGGGTGGAATCGATCCGAGGCAGCTCTTGGTACAGCATCAGGCAGGACGCATCCTACCAGCTACCGTGCATCCTACCAGATGCGCACTCGGTCCGCAGGCGCGAGGTACAGTTTCTCGCCCGGCTTGACGCCAAACGCCGGGTACCACGGGTCCATGTTGCGCACGATGTTGGCCCGCTCTTCGGATGGCGAATGGGGATCGGTGAGCAGCCGCTGCCTGAGGTTTGCCTCGCGGTAGTTGCGCCGCCAGACCTGGGCCCAACCGAGATAGAAGCGCTGGTCGCCGGTCGTCCCGTCGATCACCGGCGGCGCGGCGCCGTTCAACGAGGCGATATAAGCGTCGTGGGCGACGTTGAGGCCGGCGAGATCCGCGACGTTCTCGCCCATCGTCAGCTTGCCGTTGACGTGCATCCCGGGGAGCGGCTCGTAGGCGTTGTATTGGGCTTCGAGCTTGTCGAGCCGCGACTGGAAGGCGCTGACGTCCGCCGGAGTCCACCAGGTCGCGAGGGTCCCGTGAATGTCGTACTTCGCGCCCTGGTCGTCGAAGTGATGGCTCATCTCATGGCCGATCACCGCGCCGATGCCGCCATAATTGACGGCGGGATCGGCGTTCGGGTCGAAAAACGGCGGCTGCAGGATCGCGGCCGGGAAGGTGATCGCGACCAGCGGCGGGTTAGCCTGCGCGTTCACCGTCATTGGCGTCATGCCCCACTCCCAGCGCCTGACGGGCTTGCCCAGCTTCGAGAGATTGTCGGCCGTCTGCCACTGCGAGGAGCGCAGCTCGTTGCCGAAGGCGTCGCCCGCGACCACCTGCATCGACGAATAATCGTGCCACTGGGTGGGATAGCCGATGCGCGGGGTGAACGCCGCGAGCTTTTGGTGCGCCTTCGCCTTGGTCTCCGGAGTCATCCAGTCGAGCGCATCGATTCGCCGGTTCATCGCCGCGATGATGTTCTTCACCATCTGGTCGGCGGCCGCTTTGGTTTCCGGCGGGTAATATTTGGCGACGTAGACCTTGCTGACCTCGTCGGTCAGGCTGCCGACCGTATAATCGACCGCGCGCTTCCAGCGGACCTGCTGTTCCGGCGTTCCCGACAGGATGGTTCCGTAAAAGGCGAAGCTCTCCTTGTCGAACGCGCTTGGGAGGACATCCGAGTAACCGTCGAGCGAGCGCACCAGCAGCTGGTCCTTGAGGACGCCGAGCGGCGCTGCGCGCACCAGCTTGGCGATCGCTGCGACCGCTGGCGGCTGGCTTACGACGAGATCGCTGATCGGGACGCCCGCGACCTTGTAATAAGACGGGAAATCGAACCCCGGCGCCAGCTTGGTGAGCGCCGCGAGGCTCATCTTGTTGTAGGTCTTCTCGGCGTCGCGGTTTTGGACCCGGCTCCAGCTCGCCTTGGCGATTGCCGTCTCGAATGCGACGAGCGCCTTGGCGCGGGCCGCGGCGTTCTGCTCGCTCGCGAGCGTGAGCATCGTCGCAATATGCTTTTCGTACGCCGCCTTGGCCTCGGCGAGCTTGGGGTCGGCAGAGAGATAATAATCCCGGTCCGGCAGGCCAAGGCCCGACTGGGACAGGTACATCGCGTACGTATCTGGGCTCTTCTCGTCCTGGCCGACGAAGCTCGCGAACGGGCTGCCGATGCCATTGCGGGCCGCCGCCGCAACGAGCGCGGGATAGCCGGCCTTTGATTTGAGGCCGCGGATCTCGCTGAGCCACGGCTCGATCGGAGCAAGGCCCTTGGCCTCGATCGCGGCGGTATCGAGGTAAGTCGCGTACGCGGTGCCGATCCTCGAATTGGGATCGGCCTTGGCCTGCTCGAGGATTTCCTGGGTCCGGGTGTGCGACAGGTCGTCGAGGAAATTGAACGCGCCATAATTGGACTTGTCCGGCGGGATGGGCGTGTTCTTCGCCCAATTGCCGTTTGCGTATTGATAGAAATTGTCCCCCGGAGCGACGGCGCGGTCCATCCCGGCGGTATCGACTCCGAAATCGCCATATTGCGGCCTGGGCGCAGCCGGTGCTGCGAGCGGCGCGACGGGCGCTACCGCTGCCACCACTGCAACGGGCCGCGGCGGCGGCGCCTGGGTCGCGCATGCGACGAGTGCGGTGGTTGCCAACGCCATTACAGAAACTCGAACCATCTGAATCCCTTCCCTAAGATGCTTCCCATTGGCTGTGCAAAGTCATGACCGGCCAATCCCAATCGACAACCGCGCATCGTCGGGCTGCGAACGGCGGATCAATCGCCGGCCCCGCGTCGCCGCTGACGCCAACGGCTCCCTGACCAATAGCGCCACACCAGCGCCGATCCCAGATAGCCGATGAACGCCGCGGTCAAAGCGATGGTCAGGACGCCGACGGCGATAGGGCCGGAGGCTTGGTGAATCCAGAACAAGAAGCGGCTGAGTTCGCTCGAAAAGCGTTCGGCCGTGGCAGGGTTCACCACATTCGAATCATGATGAAGCTCCCACGACCCGACATGATAGGCGGCATAATAAAGCGGCCCGATCGTCAACGGATTGACGACCAGCGTGAACAGGCCCGCCATGGCGACATTGGCGCGTGCCGGAATGGCGAGAAGCGCGGCGATGACGACGTGCATGAACGGGATGATCACGGCCACTCCAAGGCCGATCGCGACGGCGCGCGGGACCGAGCGCCGGGTCATGCGCCACAAGGCCGGATGGCGCAGGTGACGCGCGAAGGGCCTCAGCAGCCGGTACTGATCGACCGTCTCGCGCGTCGGGATGTGGCGTGTCAGCCAATGGAAGCGGCCGACGGGCGACGCCTCAGCCATGGGTCTTCAGCAGACGCTGCTGCTCTCGCTTCCAGTCCCGCTCCTTCACCGTATCGCGCTTGTCGTGCACTTTCTTGCCCCGCGCGAGCGCCAGTTCGACCTTCGCCCGGCCCCTGCCATTGAAGTAGATCGACAGGGGGACAAGCGTCAGACCGTGGCGTGCCACCGCGCCGTGGAGGTTGGCGATTTCACGGCCCTTGAGCAACAGTTTGCGCGGGCGCTTCGGCTCATGGTTGAGGCGGTTGCCGTGGCTATATTCCGGAATGTGGCTGTTGATCAGCCAGACTTCGTCGCCCTCCACGGCCGCATAGGCCTCGGCGATTGAGCCTTCGCCCTGGCGCAACGCCTTCACTTCGGTGCCGGCGAGCTGGATTCCGGCCTCGAACCGCTCCTCGATGAAATAGTCGAAGCGCGCGCGGCGGTTTTCGGCCACGACCTTTTGCTTGTCGAACGGTGCTGAAAGCGGGTTGGCCATTGAGGATCAGATCAGCCCCGCGTGTTCGAGCGCTGCGTCCACCGCGCGCTTCGAGACCTCGGAAGCTTCGACCAGCGGCAGCCGGAGCTCGGTCGGGAAACCCGGCCGCACGCGCGACAGCGCATGTTTGGTCGGCGCGGGCGAAGCGTCGGAGAAGAGCGCCGCGTGGAGCGGATAAAGGCGGTCCTGAAGCGACAGGGCTTCGTCCCAGCGCTTCTCGCGCATCGCTCTCTGGAAGTCGGCGCACAGTCGCGGCGCGACATTCGCCGTGACCGAGATGCAGCCGACCCCGCCCATCGCGTTGAAGCCGAGCGCCATGTCGTCATTGCCGGACAGCTGGATGAAATCTTCGCCGCAGGCGATCCGTTGAGCGGAAACGCGGGCCAGGTTGCCGGTCGCATCCTTGATTGCCGCGATCCTGGGGTGCTTCGCGATCGCTGCGAGGGTTTCAACCGATATGTCTGCAACCGTCCGCGACGGTACGTTGTAGACGATGATCGGCAATGGAGACGCGTCGGCGACGGCAGTGAAATGGGCTGCGAGACCGGCCTGGCTTGGCTTGTTGTAATAAGGAACGACAACGAGCGCTGCGTCGGCCCCGAGGTCGGCCGCCGCTCGTACCATTTCGATCGCTGCCTCGGTCGAGTAGCTGCCGCAGCCGGCGATCACCGGCACCCGGCCCTTCGCAACCTGGACGCAAGTGGCGATCAGCTCGCGATGCTCGTCGCGGGTGAGAGTCGCGCTCTCGCCGGTCGTTCCGCACGGCACGAGCGCGTCCGAGCCTTCGGCGATTTGCCATTCGACGAACTCGCGGAATGTGTCCTCGGCGACACGGCCGCCCGAAAAGGGCGTCACCAACGCCGGAATCGAGCCGAAAAACATGAACTTGCCTCCCTGGAGGAGAGTTAAAGCAACGCCGTGTTTGGCTTTAGGCGCCGGCGTTCACGGCCTGATAAGGAGCGGGACTGCAGAATGTCCAGCATGTGGCGTGTCGCTGTGATCATCCCGGTGCTGCTGGCCACGGCTGCTTCGAGCTCGGCGCAATATGCCGCGCCCGCGGCTGCGCCCGCTTATGCCACCACCCAAAACGTCGCGCAGTCGCTCGAGCAATGGCGCGTGCTGCGGCAGAGCAGCGGCTATCGCTTCGCGGATTACGCGGCTTTCGTGATCGCCAATCCCGACTGGCCGGACGTCAGCCGGATGCGCGACTGGGCCGAGAAGGCGATGCAGCCGGGGGAGAATGCGACGACCGTCCTCGCGTTTTTCGCCGCGGACAAGCCCAAGAGCGGCAACGGCTGGGCACGCCTCGCCGACGCATATTCGGCGACCGGCCAAGCGACAAAGGCGCTCGATGCCGCGCGCGAAGCGTGGGCGTCGCCTGATCTTAGTGGGGATGACGAACAGCTGATCTGGAGCCGCTTCGGCGCCAGCCTCACCCGCGCGGACACGGATCGCCGAGTCGATGGGTTGCTGTTTGCCAAGAGGCCCGACGATGCCGCGCGCTTCCTCTCCATGACCAGTCCCGAGCGTCAGCCGGCGTTCGGCGCGCGCATCGCGATGCAGCAGGACACGGCCGACGCCGAGAGCCGGTATCAGGCGGTGATCGGCACGGTCACGCGCGATGCCGGGCTGTTCATGGACCGCGTCCGCTATTTGCGTGCGCATAATTTTGAAGCCGCGGCACAGCAGCTCGCGGCGCGCGATCATGAGTTCGCGTCCAAGCCGGCGGACCCCGAGCGCTTCTACGACATGCTGATCCAGCTTGCCGGCGACGCCGCGCAGGACCGCAACTGGCAAACGGCGTTCGATATAGCCAGCCAGATCGACGACGCGCTGCCCGCCGGAGCGAAAGTCGCCGACCAGCCGATCGGCGTTCGCGACGATTATACGACGCTGGCCTGGCTCGCCGGCAGCATCGCGCTCGACCGGACAGCACGACCCTCGAATGCAATCGCGATGTTCGACCGCTATGCCCAGGGTGGCCGCTCGCTGCAGGTTCAGACCAAAGGCAGTTACTGGGCTGGGCGCGCTGCACTTGGCGCCGGCCGCTTGCAGGACGCGAACGCGTACTTCCAGCGCGCCGCGGCCTATCCCGAGCTGTTCTACGGCCAGCTCGCGCTCGAGCGGCTCGGCCGTTCCGTGGCGCCGCCGCGGGCGGCATTGCCGCAATATGTGACGACGCAATTGCAGCGCACCGCCTTCAGCAGCCGCCGGTTGGTCCAGGCGCTTCGGCTCGTTGGGCAGCAGGGTCGCTCGACCGAGCAGGCGTTGTTCGTGAAGGCGCTCGCACAATCGCTCGACAATGACGCCGACCGGAACCTTGCGATCGACCTCGGCCAGCAGATCGGCCGTCCGGACCTTGCCGTCTGGACGTCCCGGTTGGCGCGGGTGAAGGGGTCGGCCTTTTACGTCCGCCAGGCATACCCGACCCTGTCGACCTCGGTCTCCGGCGAGCTATGGTCGCTCGCCCACGGCATCAGCCGCCAGGAAAGCTCATTCGATCCCTATGCGATCAGCCACGCCGGTGCGCGCGGAATGATGCAGCTGATGGTCGGAACGGCGCGCGAGCAGGCGGGCAAGATGGGGGTCGGTTTCGACAGCTACAAGCTGATCAGCGACCCCGGCTACAACGTGATGATCGGTTCGTCCTACTTCCAGCGCATGCTCAATATCTGGGGCGGCAACGTGCCGCTCGCGGTCGCCAGCTACAATGCCGGCTCGGGCAATGTCGGCAAATGGGTGCGGCAATATGGCGACCCGCGCGGCCAGGTCGACGTGCTCAAGTGGATCGAGGCGATTCCCTACACCGAGACCCGCGCCTATGTGCAGCGAGTGATCGAGAACAGCGTCGTCTACGACTCGCTTCGCGGAACGCAGCCGCAGAAGACGGCCGTCCACGTCTCGCGCTACCTTGGGAAGGACCGGCCGGCCTGATACGCCTGTGCCGTGGCTGACCGGTTCATCACGCCCGAGGGTCTGGCGAAGATCCGCGCCGAATATGCCGAGCTGTTCGGGATCGAGCGGCCCAAGGTCGTCGAGGTGGTGTCGTGGGCGGCGTCGCTCGGCGACCGCTCCGAAAATGCCGATTACCTCTACGGCAAGCGCCGCCTGCGCGAGATCGACCGCCGGCTCGGCCACCTTGCGCGCATCATGAAGCAGGCGAAGGTCGTCGACCCCACCGCCCAACCCACCCGCGACGAGGTGCGGTTCGGGGCTATTGTTGTGGTTGCTGACGACGACGACAACCGGCGGACGGTGACCATCGTCGGCGACGACGAAGCCGATGCGACAGCCGGCCGGATCGGCTGGAGCGCGCCGCTGGCCCGGGCGCTGATCGGGGCCCGGATCGGGGACGAGCGCACCGTCCGGCTGCCCGCGGGCGAAAAAAACTACGAGGTGATCGCGATCCGCTACCCGGATTAAGCGACGCGGACCGGTGCGATCCGCTGCGGCGGCTCGGCCGGCATCGCTTTCGACCAGGCATCGGCGATCGCCTCGAGGGTCGCGAGCGCGGCCTGCTGCTCATCGTCGCCGTCGATCGTCCGCCACGGCGACCAGCGGGTGTCGGTGTTGCGGCGCAATTGCTCGAGCGCGCGCTGGTAAGCCGGATCGTCGGCGCGGATCACCTCGTCCTGGCCGGCAGGCCACGGGCTGAGGCGGCGCTGGGCGAGCCGCTGCTCCTGCACGTCGGCGCTGACATCGAAGTAGAGCTTGACCAGCAAAGTCCCATAGTCGCGCTGCTGCGCTTCGAACTCGTTGATTTCGTCGAACACGCGCGGAACCGTTTCCTCCGCGGTGCGGCCAAGGACGCGGTCGTCGAGCACCCGGCGATACCAGCTGCGAAAGAAGATCGTGCTGTTGCCGGCGCTCGGCAGCTGGCGCCAGAAGCGCGCCAACCAATGGCCTTCACAGGCCTCGCGCCGGTCGTAGGCGGTCGAATGGACGACGAAATGGCACGGGTCGAAAGCGGCGGCGAGCTGCCTCAGCGCGCATTTCTTGGCCGACCCTTGAAGACCCTCGAACAGGATGATCGCGCGGCGGCCATGGGCGATCTGCGGCAGCTGCAGCTCCGCGACATGCTCGCGCAGGACCGCCAGCATATCTTCGGAAGCGCCCGCGACCGGGCCCCTGCCCTGCGTTATCCATTCAGCCACAGCGCGAAGTTAACGACGCTTGCCGGCGCTAACAATCGCTATCTTGCCGGTTCACATCCCGGCCGTGCCGTTCCGGGCCGCTTAGTCTTCGACCACGCGAATGTGCAGCTCCTTGAGCTGCTTGGGCATGACCGGCGCCGGGGCGTTCATCATCAGATCCTCGGCCTTCTGGTTCATCGGGAAGAGGATCACTTCGCGGATGTTGGGCTCGTCGGCGATGAGCATCACGATGCGGTCGATGCCCGGAGCCGAGCCGCCGTGCGGCGGAGCGCCATATTTGAGGGCGTTGATCATTCCGGCGAAACTGGTGTCGACCTCCTCGCG
>JBJMVJ010000047.1:0-7656 GCA_045810685.1 Sphingomonas sp. | reverse complement strand
CGGCCGATCGCCATCGGCTCCGATTCCGGGTGGTTGATGTTGTTGGGGATGATCGCGCGGCCGCGGGCAACCTCGTCGCGGACGAATTCGGCGGTGACGAAGTCGGGGATGGCGGCGCCGAAGCTTTCGCCGTTGCGCGCGGCGCTGACCGCTGCTTCGCGGCCGAGGTTCTCGCGGATGGCGACATATTCCATCTCGGGCGTGACGATGCCGCGCCTCGCGTAGTGCATCTGGGTGACGTTGGCGCCGGAGCCGATTCCCCCGTTGGCGCGGAGCACCCGCTTGCGGATGTTGGGGAAGGGCTGGACTCCGCCCGATCTGTCGGGGCCGAGCTGGCCGTTGTCCTCCGGCCGGACCTCGCGCTGGGCGACTTCCTCGACGTCGCCGCGGGCGCGGATCCAGTCGCGGCGGAGCTCGGGCAGGCCGGCCATGATGTCGATCCGCTGGTTGGGATCGGTGTAGGGGCCGCTGGTGTCGTAGAGGACGACCGGCGGCTCTCCGGACGAGGGCTCGAGGTCGACCGCGCGCATCGCGACTTTGAGGTCGCCGCGGCTTCCTTGGACATGGATCTTGCGCGAGCCGCGGATCGGCCCGGTGGTGACCTTGAGTTCGGTTCTCGCTGGTGCGTCGGCCATATTGAGACTCCTCCCTACGCCGGTGTGAGCCGGATCAGGTTCAACGGGTCCCGATGCTCAAGCATCGATCTCAGCCGCCAATTGCGGCTCCCCAGGGAAGAGTCGTCATTAGAGCGGCCGATCCGGGCGCGCTAGGGCGCTCTACTTGCGACCGGCCGCCGCCTTGATCTCTTCGGGCGTGACCACGCCGTCATGATTGGCGTCGACCTTGGCGAATTTGGCGAGCTCGGGCGCGCGGAACTCATCGGCGCTGATCTTGCCGTCATGGTTGGCGTCGAGCCGCTTCAACGCTTCATCCGTATTTTCGGAGTTCAGCGTCGGCACGGCGGCCAGGAATTCCTGCATGCTGAGCTGCCCATCGTGGTTGGTGTCGAGCTGCTTGAACTTGGCCTGGAACTGGCCGTTGATCTTGGCCCGGGCCTGATCGAGGTCGCGCTGCTGCTGCGCGACCAATTCCGCTCTTGTGATGACGCCATCGTGATTGGTGTCGACCGTCGCGAACCGTGCTTCAACCGTGCCCATATAGGCTGAGCGCGAGATCGGCTTGCCGGCGGGCGCTGCCTGCGCCAGCGCCGCGGTGCTCGACACGCCGAAAATCGCGGCGCACGCGAAGGTGAGGCTTCTCGTCACTGGTCGATCTCCCCGCAAAACTCGCCGCAGCCTAGGTCCTGGGGGCGGCGCTGCAAGTGACAAGTTGCGCGCAAGCGGGCAAAGCCGGTCGTCAATGACGACCCGACTGACCCATCTCGACCGGCTCGAGGCGGAAAGCATCTTCATCCTGCGCGAGACCGTCGCCGAGGCCGAGCGGCCGGTGATGCTCTATTCGATGGGCAAGGATTCGGCGGTGATGCTGCACCTTGCGAGGAAGGCGTTCTTCCCCGGACCGCTGTCCTTCCCGCTGCTTCACGTCGACACGACGTGGAAATTCAGGGACATGTATGCGGAGCGCGAGCGGATCGCGGCCGAGCCCGGGATCCGGTTGATCGTCTACCGCAACCCGGAGGCGCTGGATAAGGGCATCAACCCGTTCGACCACGGGCCGGTCCACACCGATCTGTGGAAGACCGAAGGGCTCAAGCAGGCGCTCGACACCTACGGCTTCGACGCGGCGTTCGGCGGCGCCCGGCGCGACGAGGAGAAGAGCCGCGCCAAGGAACGGGTGTTCAGCTTCCGCGACCGCAACCACCGCTGGGAACCCAAACGGCAGCGGCCGGAGCTGTGGTCGCTGTACAACGTCCGCAAGCAGCCGGGCGAGAGCTTGCGGGTGTTCCCCTTGTCCAACTGGACCGAGCTGGACGTCTGGCAATACATCCTGCGCGAGGGGATCGAGATCGTGCCGCTGTACCTGGCGGCGGAGCGGCCCACGGTCGATCGTGACGGGCTGATCCTGATGGTCGATGACGAGCGCATGCGGCTGGAGCCGGGCGAAACCGCGGTGACGCGCAAGGTGCGGTTCCGGACGCTCGGCTGCTATCCGCTGTCCGGCGCGGTTCCGAGCGAGGCCGAGACGGTCGAGGACGTGGTCGCCGAAATGCTCGCCGCCTCGACCAGCGAGCGGCAGGGCCGCGCCATCGACCGCGACGCCGGCAGCGCGAGCATGGAGAAGAAGAAGCAGGAGGGCTATTTTTGAGCGCTCCCGTTAACGTCAAGGCGTGGCTCGCGGCGCAGGAGAAGAAGGAGCTGCTGCGCTTCATCACCTGTGGCAGCGTCGACGACGGCAAGTCGACGCTGATCGGGCGGCTGCTGTTCGAGACCCGGCAGATTTTCGACGACCAGCTGGCCGCGCTCGAGGCGGACAGCAAGCGCCACGGAACGCAGGGCGAAGCGGCGGACCTGGCTTTGCTGGTCGACGGCCTTTCGGCCGAGCGCGAGCAGGGCATCACGATCGACGTCGCCTACCGCTATTTCGCGAGCGACAAGCGCAAATATATCGTCGCCGACACGCCGGGCCACGAGCAATATACGCGCAACATGGTGACCGGCGCTTCGACCGCGGAACTGGCGGTCCTGCTGGTCGATGCCCGCAAGGGGGTGCTGACGCAAACGCGCCGGCATTCGTACCTCGCCAAGCTGCTCGGCATCCGGCACTTCGTGCTGGCCGTGAACAAGATGGACCTGGTCGATTACGACCAGGGCGCGTTCGACGCGATTGCGGCCGACTATCGCGTGTTTGCCGGGAGGATCGGGATCGAGGAGTGGACCGCGATCCCCGTCTCCGGTCTGAACGGCGACAATGTCGTAGGCCGAAGCGCGGCGATGCCGTGGTACGCAGGCGCGAGCCTGCTCGACCATCTCGACCGCGTGCCGCTGGACGTCGCGGCCGACGCTGAAAAGCCGCTGCGCATGCCGGTGCAATGGGTCAACCGGCCGAGCCACGACTTTCGCGGCTTCGCCGGGCAAATCGCGTCGGGGGCGATGGCACCGGGCGCCGAGGTGCGGATCCTGCCTGCGGGCCGGATGACCCGCGTCGAGCGGATCGTCACCGCCGATGGCGACCTCGACTGGGCCGTGGCCGGGCAATCGGTGACGCTAACCTTGGCGGATGAGATCGACTGTTCGCGCGGCGACGTGATCGCGGCGGCGGCCGACCCGCCCGAGGCCGCCGACCAGTTCGAAGCGACGATGGTGTGGATGGACGAGCAGGAGCTGCTCCCCGGTCGCGGCTATTGGCTGAAGATCGGCACGCAGACGGTCACGGGCATCGTCCAGCACCCCAAATATGAGGTGAACGTCAACACGCTCGAGCACCTCGCCGCGCCGACGCTTGGCCTCAACGCGATCGGAGTCGCCGAGCTGTCGACCGACCGCGAGATCGTCTTCGAGCCCTACAGCGTCGAGGGGTCGAGCCCCAATCGCGTGCTCGGCGGCTTCACCCTGATCGACAAGCTCAGCAATGCGACGGTGGCCTGTGGGATGCTCCACTTCGCGCTGCGGCGCGCGCACAACATCCACCGGCAGCATCTCGACGTCAGCCGCGAGACGCACGCGGCGCTCAAGGGCCAGAAGCCGGCGGTGCTGTGGTTCACCGGCCTGTCGGGGGCGGGCAAGTCGACGATCGCCAATTTCGTCGAGCAGAAGCTGGTCGCGCGCGGCCGCCACACATTCCTGCTCGACGGCGACAACGTCCGCCACGGATTGAACCGCGATCTCGGCTTTACCGATGCCGGCCGGATCGAGAATATCCGCCGCGTAGGCGAGGTCGCGCGGCTCATGGCCGACGCCGGCCTCATCGTGCTGACCGCCTTCATCTCGCCGTTCCGCGCCGAGCGCGAGATGGTCCGCAACATGATCCCGGACGGCGAGTTCCTCGAGATCTTCGTCGATACGCCGCTCGCCGAAGCCGAGAAGCGCGACACCAAGGGGCTCTATGCCAAGGCCCGCGCCGGCGAGCTCAAGAATTTCACCGGCATCGATAGCCCGTACGAGCCGCCGGAAGCGCCCGAGATCCACATCGACACGACCGCGCTCAGCGCCGAGGAAGCCGCCGACCGGATCGTCGAGGAGCTGCTGAAGCGGCGCTGAGCGCGGTGCTGCAACCAACCCGCACCGCGGCAGTTACGGCAAGCGATGAACAGATCATTGCTAGTTGCGGTCGCACTCCTGCCGGCGTGGAGCGCGGCGTCGGCGCAGAACAAGAGCGACTTTCGCGTCAGGGTTGGCGCAGGCGCGCAGCTGCGCCCTCAGTATCCGGGTGCCCCCGTCGACAAGATCGGGCCGCTGCTCGGGTTGAGCTTCGCGCACGGCACGGACCCGTTCAAGTTCAAGGCGCCCGACGACAGTTCGGGCCTTGCGCTCGTTTCCAGCAACGGTTTCACCTTCGGGCCTGCAGTCAACTTCGTCACCGGCCGCAAGAACTCCGATGTTCGCGCGCCAGTGGGCAGGGTTGCGTCGACGCTCGAAGCGGGTGTGTTCGCGGGATACAGGTTCGGCGACTTCCGTGTTCGCGGCGAGCTTCTGAAAGGCCTCGGCGGCCACAAGGGGGTGCGCGCGCAGCTTGGCGTCGACCGGGTGTGGCGTGACGGCGATCGGTATGTGTTCTCGATCGGGCCGCGGCTGCTCATCTCCGACGCTCGCTACCAGCGTGCTTACTTCGGGGTGACTCCGGTCGCCGCACTCGCGTCGGGCCTACCGGTCTACACGCCCGGCGGCGGCATCTATGCGATCGCTGCGACGAGCGGCCTGTCGGTCCAGCTCGATCCGCGCTGGGGGCTGTTCGGCTACGTACGCTATGAACGTCTTATCGGAGATGCCGCGAAATCGCCGATCGTTCGCCAGTTCGGCTCCCGCGATCAGCTGTCCGCCGGGCTTGGCCTGAGCTACACGTTCACCTTCAAACGCTGATCACGCGATCTGTCACGGCTCAGTCGCCCGATCCAGCGTCCGCCGTGAAATATTTGTCGTACTTGCCCTCTTCGCCCTTATGCTCGTCGGCGTCGGCCGGGCTGTCCTTCTTGCGCGTGATGTTGGGCCATTCGGCCGAGAAGCTCGTGTTCAGCTCGAGCCATTTCTCAAGTCCGCTCTCGGTGTCGGGAAGGATCGCCTCGGCAGGACATTCGGGCTCGCACACGCCGCAGTCGATGCATTCATTGGGGTTGATGACCAGCATCACCTCGCCCTCGTAGAAGCAATCGACCGGGCACACCTCGACGCAGTCCATATATTTGCATTTGATGCAGGCGTCCGTGACGACATAGGTCATGTGCTCGGGGCTCCCTTTGCCGGCTTTCGCTAAGTCGCGGGTTTCGCCCCGTCAATCGCCACTTCCTCGTAACAGGCGCGCGCTTCAAACGCCGGGCCGCGGCGGTTGGGCAGGCCGAGGACCCGAAGCACGCGGACGGTCCCGCGCAGCGGAAGCGCGATGGTGCTCCCGATGCGGACCTCCTCTGAGGATTTCTCGACGCGCTTTCCGTCGAGTCGGACGTAGCCGGTCTCGATCAGCGCCTGGGCGAGGGTTCGGCTCTTCACCAGACGGATGAAAAAGAGGAAGCCGTCGATCCGCACGTCGAGGTCATTGCGAGCGAAGCGAAGCAATCCAGTTCAAGCGCCATGGGCTGGATTGCTTCGTCGCTACGCTCCTCGCAATGACGATCATGTCTTCTTGAGCTTGGCCAGTTCGGCAAAGGCATGGGACGGCGGGGAGCGGCGGTCGCCCTGGGCGCCGCGGCGGCCGCGCCAGCGCCACGCGTCGCCGGCCTTTGCAAAACCGACCTCCTTCATCAGCAGCGCAAGCGCTTCGTCGGTGAGGCCGATGGAGGTCGCGAGCTCGGTGTCCACCGGCTGCTCGCCGCCGGTCGAGCGGACCTTGCGCGCATGGCTGGCGAGCCGGTCGGCGAGGTCGATGCGGATCCAGCTGGGGCCGAGCCGGCGATAGGCGAGCGCGGCGCCGCGCGGGTCGGCCTCGGCGCCGAGCACCGCCGCCCCGGGCGGGGGCAAGCCCGGCATCGGCTGAGCCAGCTTCACTGCGAGCAGTGCCGCGCGCCAGTGCTGCGCGCCCGGTTTGAGCAAGGTCGGGAGGAACAGGTCGAGCGGGCCGAGCCGGACCTGGAGCCGGTGAAGCGCCTGACGGTCGGGCTGCTCGAGATGCGCGATGGCGCTCAGCGCAGCCTTGCGCGGGAGGACGCCGCCCGCATCGGCGAGCATCGCGGCGAGCGCGCGCACGCCGGGCGAGCTTCCGGCATCGCTCGCCGATGTGGAGAGCTTCTCGAGCGCGCCGAGGTGCCTGGTGACCTGCGCGTCGAGCCAGCGTTCGAGCCGCTCGCGGAGCGCGGCACGGGTCGGCGCCGACAGGCGGTCGAGCGCACGGGCGGTGCGCAGCGCCGGCTCCAGCAGCGAACGGCCGGCAGCGAGCCGGGCGAGAATGTGGCCCTCCCACGCCACGGCGAGCCCGCCGCCCTCTTCGACCGTCAGAGCAAAGGCCTTGTCGTCGGCATCGACCAGCGCCTTGGCGCGGCGGTCGAGCTCATCGCCGAGGCGACGCTCGGCGGCCGCGAGCAGCAGGCGCTTGTCGGCGAGCCGCGCATTGGGATCGACGCGGAAGTCGAAGCCGGTAAGATGCCCGATCGGCTCGGGCCCGACGCTGACCTCGCCGTCGGCGGCGACCGTCACCGGCAGGGCATCGCCCCCGCGCGCGCCGATGTCGCGCACCAGCACCGCGGTGCGCCGATCGACGAAGCGCTGGGTCAGGCGTTCGTGGAGCGCGTCCGACAGCCGCGCCTCGACCTCACGCGTGCGCTCCGCCCATTTGGCCGGCTCCTTGAGCCAATCGGCACGATGCGAGATGTAGGCCCAGCTGCGGATGCCGGCGAGGCGATCGGCGAGCGCCTCGATGTCGCCGCTCATATTGTCGAGCCGCGCGACCTCGGCCGCGAACCATTCGTGCGGGATATGCCCGCCTTCCCCGACATAGGAATAGAGCCGGCGTACCATGCGCGCATGGTGCATCGCCCCGACCTTGCGGAAGTCGGGGAGGCCGCACACTGCCCACAGCCGCCGTGCCTGCACTCCGCGACGGGCGGCAATCGCCGGGTCCTCGGCAACCGTCTTGAGGACGGCAAGGTCGATCGCTTGCGGTGCGGGCCGGAGGATGGGATCGCCGCTTTTCGCCTCAAGGCTCCGGATCAAGGTGCCGACGTCGCTGAAGTCCAGCTCCGTATTGCGCCAGTAGACCGAGTCGAGCGGGCGGAAGCGATGCTCCTCGATCGCCGCGATCTCCTCCTCGGTGAAGCCGCCGCTTTCCTCGGTCAGGCCGAGCGTGCCGAAGGTGCCGTCTTTCTGGTGGCGGCCGGCGCGGCCGGCGATCTGCGCCATTTCCGGGATGCTGAGGCGGCGGTCGCGGCGACCGTCGAACTTTTCGAGTCCGGCGAACGCGACGTGTGTCACGTCCATGTTGAGGCCCATGCCGATGGCATCGGTGGCGACGAGGTAATCGACCTCGCCGCGCTGGAACATGGCGACCTGCGCGTTGCGGGTGGCGGGGGAAAGGGCGCGCATGATATGTTGAGCGTCGTGTTTGTAGAGTGTG
>JBJMVJ010000046.1:0-4364 GCA_045810685.1 Sphingomonas sp. | reverse complement strand
GGCGGGCGTTATGCCGGGCAAGCGGGAGGCTTGGTCGAGTGTCTCAGGGCGCGCAACAGACAAGCGCTCGACCATTTCCGTCGACAGCCCCGGAATCGCCGCGAAGTCGAGGCAGCGCGGAATCCATACCCGCAAGTCGCGTTGGACGACTTCCCATTCCCGCTGCTGCCGAGCGACATAGGGAGCATAGAGAGCGTCAGCCTGGCCCTCTTCGGTGCCAGCCCTCTCGCTTCTGCAACGAAGCGCAAGATGCGCCTCGATCTGCGCGCGACGGGGCAAAGACACGCAATCCGCCGCAAGCGCGGTGTAGCCCAAACGCGTGGTCGCATTGTCTGCTCGCAGCGAAAGCCGGTGCTCAGCGCGCGCGGTTATCATGCGATAAGGCTCGCTAACGCCCTGCAGCGTCAAGTCGTCGATCATCACCCCAATGTACGAGGTGCGACGGTCGAAACGAACTTGGTCCAGCCCCAGCGCAGAGGCGCCGGCATTGAGCCCGGCCGCAAGACCCTGCGCCGCCGCTTCCTCATAACCCGTCGTGCCATTGATCTGCCCGGCCAAGAACAGGCCGGGCAAGTCGCGGGCCTCCAAACTCTGATTCAGGCGGCGCGGGTCGACGAACTCATACTCCACCGCATAACCGGGCCGCACGAGGCGCGCGCGCTCAAGGCCGGGAATGGTGCGGACAAACTCCTCCTGCACGTCCGCCGGAAGCGACGTCGAGATGCCGTTGGGATAGACGAGCGGATCGTCGAGCCCCTCGGGCTCCAGGAAGATCTGGTGGGCATCACGGTCCGCGAAGCGCTTCACCTTGTCCTCGATCGACGGACAATAGCGCGGTCCCCGCCCCTCGATCGCTCCGGCGAACAGGGGCGAGCGGTCGAAATTCGCACGGATGATATCGTGCGTGTGGGCGGTGGTTCGGGTGATCGCGCAGCGCAGCTGAGCTGGACGGACACCATCGGCGAGCGCTGACATGCACCAAGGGTCAGCGTCGCTCGGCTGCTCCTCGACCCGCGCCCAATCGATCGTGCGGCCGTCGATCCGAGGCGGCGTGCCGGTCTTGAGTCGCCCTTGCCCAAGGCCGAGCTCGCGGACTTGGCCGGCGAGCCTTACCGACGCGCGTTCGCCGCGACGCCCGCCACCGACCACCTGCTCGCCAACGAAAAGGCGGGCGTCGAGAAAGGTACCGGTGGCGATCACGACCGCCCTCGCTGGCAGCATCCCCGCGCTAGTCTCCACACCCGCGACGCAGCCATTGCGAACCACCAGACCCAAGGCTTCGGCAACGATCAGCTCCGCGCCGCAGGCGGCGAGCAGCTCGCCCATCGCACCACGATAAATCTTTCGGTCGGCCTGCACACGCGGGCCCCAGACCGCCGGGCCCTTGCCGCGATTGAGCATCCGCCGGTGAATGGCGGCGCGATCGGCAGCGCGAGCCATCAGACCATCGAAAACGTCGAGCTCGCGTACGAGATGGCCCTTGCCGACGCCGCCTACCGAGGGGTTGCACGACATCTGACCGGCATCTTCCGGGCGAAAGGTCAATAACCCCACCTGCGCACCGCGCCGCGCCGCGGCAGCTGCAGCTTCACAGCCGGCATGGCCGGCGCCGATAACGAGAACGTCGTGCATGGGTCCGCCCTTAGCCGATCAACGTTCCACGTGAAACGCCGGCTATTTGCCTAGGCAAAACCGGCTGAACAGCGCATCGAGAAGGTCCTCGACCCCGGCGCGGCCGGTCAGCCGGTCAAGTGCGTTGCGGGCGATCCGAAGGTCCTCGGCAACGAGCACGATCTCGCGTGCTGTCGTGGCCCTCGACAGGGCCCGCGCGGCATCCTCAATGTGAGCAGCCTGACGGCGGTTGAGCGCGATGGCGTCTTCGGCGGGCAACACCGAACGGGCCAGATTGCCGACACGATCAAGCAATAGTGCCAGCCCCTCCCCAGTCATGGAAGACGTGGGCAGTGTAGCTTCGGGAACGTCGCGCCGCTCCGGCAAATCGGCCTTCGCATGAACGCTTACCAGCCGCGGATGCTCAGGCGCACTTGCCGGCTCGCCCAGCCAGACGAGCACGTCGGCGGCCTCGACCAGCCGCTGGGCTCGCGCGACACCAATCGCTTCCACCTGATCCTGCGCCTCACGCAAGCCCGCCGTGTCGGTCAGTCGGATCGGAATGCCGCCGAGCGACAGCGGAACCTCGATATGGTCACGCGTCGTCCCCGGCAAATCCGTGACGATTGCCCTTTCTTCTCCAGTTATCGCGTTGATAAGGCTTGACTTTCCAGTGTTAGGCGGTCCCGCGATCACGACCAGCACGCCGTCCTTGAGCCGCTCGGCGCGTGGGCGGGCGAGCCAACCACGCAGCTCCGACTCGAACGCGGCGCATTCGCGCAGGAGCGACGAATCGACCGCTCCGTCCTCCTCGTCATAGTCGATCGCGCGCTCGGCTTGGGCAGAGAGTTCCAGCAGCCGCTCCTGCCAAACGGCGATCTGCCTGCGAAGCCCGCCTTCCGCTATCGCAAGCGCCGCCTTGCGCTGCGATTCGGTCTCGGCCTCGATCAGGTCGGCGAGTCCCTCGGCTTCGGTGAGGTCGATACGGCCGTTCTCGAACGCGCGGCGGGTGAACTCGCCCGGCTCGGCGGCGCGCAGACGCTCCATACGCGCCAGTGCGCCAAGCACCGCCTGCACTACGGCCCGGCCACCATGGCATTGGAATTCCAGAATATCTTCGCCCGTCGAGCTCGCCGGAGCGTCAAACCGAAGCACCAGCGCCTCGTCGAGCAGCTCGCCTGATCGCGGATCGCGCAGCGCCCGAACGGCCGCCGTTCGAGTCTCTGGCAATGAGCCCGCTAACGCCTCGCCAGCGGCGTGCGCGTCGGGCCCGCTCACGCGAACGACCGAAATCGCCGCCGGGGGGCGGCCGCTCGACAATGCGAAAATCGTGTCCGCCATCCGCTCCTCAGGCGAGCAGCGGCGCAATGTCGTGCCAGCCTTCCCACACCATTTTCAGCGCTACGAAGAGGATCATCAGCAGCCCCGCCCAGGCGAGCAGGGGGAAGCGGTGAATCAACTTCGCAACGAAGCTCGCGGCGACGCCCATGAAGGTGACCGACAACACCAGCCCGACGAATAGCACCGACGGGTGGTTCCGAGCGGCGGCGGCGACCGCCAGCACATTGTCGAGACTCATCGACAGATCGGCGAGCGTGACCTGAATCGCCGCCTTGAGAAAGGTCTTGCTTGCGGGCGGCCCCTCGACCGCCGCGGTGGACGGATCATCCGCGGTCACATCCTTCGAGGGCTTGAGCTCGCGATACATGTTATACGCGACCCACAACAGCAGCAGACCGCCGGCGAGCAGTAAGCCGGTTATCTTGAGCAGCTGCGTCGCGACCAGCGCAAATCCGATCAGGAAGACGACGGCGATGCCGACGCCGAGCATGATCACCTTGCGCCGCTCGCGTGCCGGGAGACCCGAGGTCAGCGTCCCCATGATGACGACATTGTCGCCGGCCATGGTGAGGTCGATGAGGATCACCTGGACCAGCACCGCCAAGCCCGCAGGCGTCAAAATCTCGGCGAAATTGAACATGCCTCCGGGCATCGGCGATCTACTGGTTCATCGAAGCGAAGAAATCCTCGTTCGACTTGGCGTCCTTCATCTTGTCGAGCAGGAACTGCATCGCGTCGACGGTTCCCATCTGCATCAGGATCCGGCGCAGCACCCACATCTTGGTGAGGACGTTCTGCTCCACCAGCAGCTCTTCCTTGCGCGTGCCGGACTTGCCGACGTCGAGCGACGGGAAGATGCGCTTGTCGGAGACCTTGCGGTCGAGCACGATCTCGCTGTTGCCGGTGCCCTTGAACTCTTCGAAGATCACCTCGTCCATCTTGGAGCCGGTGTCGATCAGCGCGGTGGCGATGATCGACAGCGATCCGCCTTCCTCGATGTTGCGGGCGGCGCCGAAGAAGCGCTTGGGCCGCTGCAGCGCGTTGGCGTCGACACCGCCGGTCAGCACCTTGCCCGAGCTCGGAACGACCGTGTTGTAGGCGCGGCCGAGGCGGGTGATCGAATCGAGCAGGATGACCACGTCTTTCTTGTGCTCGACGAGGCGCTTGGCCTTCTCAATCACCATCTCGGCGACCTGGACGTGGCGCTGCGCGGGCTCGTCGAAGGTCGAGGAAATAACCTCGCCGTGGACCGAGCGCTGCATGTCGGTGACTTCCTCGGGTCGCTCGTCAATGAGCAGCACGATCAGGATCACCTCCGGATTGTTGTCGGTGATCGCCCGCGCGATGTTCTGCAGGAGCACGGTCTTGCCGGTCCGCGGCGGCGAGACGATCAGCGCGCGCTGGCCCTTGCC
>JBJMVJ010000045.1:0-7768 GCA_045810685.1 Sphingomonas sp. | reverse complement strand
CAGTCCCGCGGAGTTCCGGCTGCTCCAGCTCAACCTCGAGCGGGCGCGCGCGCTGCCTTCGGGCAGCGGCCGCTACGTCATCGTAAACCCCCCCGCCGCGCGTCTGTACATGTATGAGAACGGCCAGGTGGTGGACTCGATGCGGGTCGTTGCGGGGCGGCCCGACCCGATTGCCCAGACGCCGATGATGAGCGCCTTCATCCGCTACGAGGCCCTCAACCCCTATTGGAATGCGCCGGAGGACATCGCCGCGCGCAAGCTCGCGCCAAACGTGCTGAAACGCGGCCGCGCTTATCTCAATGAGAAGGGTTATGAGATCCTGTCGAGCTGGGACAATCCGCGGGTGATCGACCCGATGTCCGTCGACTGGAACGCGGTGGTCCAAGGCCGCGCCAAGGTCATCATGCGGCAGAAGCCGGGACCGGCGAACTCGATGGGCAGGATGAAGTTCATGTTCCCGAACAAGCAGGGGATCTGGCTCCATGACACGCCCGAGAAGGAGAAGATCGAGGATGCCGGCCGGCTCGAGAGCAACGGCTGCGTCCGGCTCGAGGATGCGCCGCGCTTCGCGCGCTGGCTGTTCAACGGCCGCCCGCCCAAGACCCAGGGGGCCAAGCCCGAACAGAAGGTCGACCTGCCCCAGCCGGTGCCGCTCTACATCACTTACCTGACGGCGGTGCCGAGCGGAACCTCGATCGTCTATTTCGACGATTTCTACGGCAAGGACCGGGCTCAGGCGCGGCAGTTCGCGGGGCTTTAGCCGACCTCGCGCTGCGGGTCGATATACCACGGCCTGAGCATGGTCACCTGCTCGGACCCGGTCTTCCGATTGGCGAGTCTTGCGAGGTCGAACTCCCCGTCAAACTGGACTCCGAACTTCCCTGCCTGCGCCCACCGCACGGCGCCCCCCACCGGCCCAACGCCGATGATGTCTATGGCGAGCTCGGTGCCGGGGGCGAGTGGGTGGTTGCATTCGACGAGCGCGCCCCTGGCCGAAATGTTGCGCAGCTTGAGCGCGACGGGCTGGCCGTCGATCATTGCGACTGCGCGCCGCATCAGGCTGTGGCGCGGCTCACGGCTGCAGGCGAAGCCCGCCGCCTCCAGCGTTGCGCTGTTGGCGAGCTTTCGCGCGGATTCGGCCGGAGTCGGCTTCCCGAAGATGTAGCCCTGCACCATGCTGACGCCGAGATCTCGGATCAGCTGCAGATCGTCGTGCGTCTCGACGCCCTCGGCGCAGGTATCCATGTCGAGCGTGTCGGCCAAGGTCACGATTGCGCGGATGATCGCCGCGTTGCGGTTGGTCGCCGATGCGGCGCCGCGGACGAAGCTCTGGTCGATCTTGATCTTGTCGAACGGCGCCTTCTTCAAATAGCCAAGCGAGCTGTAGCCGGTGCCGAAATCGTCGAGCGCCAGGCGAACGCCCAGGGCCTTCAGGGCGGCGAATGTCTCGTCGGTTGAATCACCGTCGGCCAGGAACACGCCCTCGGTGATCTCGAGCTCCAGGCGTTCGGCCCGGACGCCGGTTTCAACGAGATGATTGCTGACCATCGTCACCACGCCCGGATCGTTGAACTGAAGCGGCGAGAGATTGACCGCGATCCGAACATGGTCAGGCCAGTGGGCCGCTTCTTCGAGCGCCGTACGGAGCACCCACTCGCCGATCGTGCCGACGAGCCCGGTTTCCTCGGCAAGCGGGATGAACTTCGTGGGCGACACATAGCCGCGGCTCGGATGCTCCCAGCGCACGAGTGCCTCAAAACCGGAGATTTCCTCCCCGGCGGCATGCACCACCGGCTGATAGTGGACGGACAGTTCGCCACGCTCGATCGCTTGGCGAAGCTCGTTCTCGAGCAACTGGCGTTCGGCGGCGTCGCTATGCATCGAAGCCTCATAGAAGCAATGCTTGCCACGGCCGGCGCCCTTCGCCGCGTAAAGCGCAAGGTCGGCATCGCGGACCAAAGCGTCGGCGCTCGATCGTCCAGGGTCGCCGATCGCGATTCCAACCGACGCGCCGATCGTCACCTTGTGGCGGTCGATGGTGTAGGGACGCGACACTTGCTCGATCAGCGTCCGGGCAAGTGACTCCAGGAGGCCGATGTCCGAAGCGCCGGGAAGCACCGCCTGGAACTCGTCACCGCCAACACGGCCTACCTGTCCATGGTTGCCCATCACCGACTTGAGGCGCTCCGCCACCTGCCGCAGCAGCGCATCGCCGGCCGGATGGCCGAGCGTGTCGTTGACGTTCTTGAACCGGTCGAGGTCGATCATGAACAGTGCGCAGCCCTTGTGCCGGTGGGCCGCATTGCGCAGTCCCTGTTCGAGTGTCTGGCGCATCATGGCGCGGTTCGGGAGGCCGGTCAGTGAATCGAACCGCGCGAGCCGCGAAATCTCCTGCTCGGACCGGCGCTGCTCGGTGAGATCGGTGCCGATTCCGCGAAAGCCGAGGAATCGCCCGCGCTCATCGAAAATGGGATTGCCTGACAAGGACCAGTGCACGTCCTGCTCGCTGGCCGGCCGGACGACCACGTCCGAAAAGGGGAAGCGGGCGGACAGGTGGAAGCCGAGCGTCTTGCCCTCCTCCATCGATTCCGGCGCATGGTCGACGGACAGCAAATCGGTGAACCGCCGCCCGAGCACCGCCTGGGGCTCGCATTGGAAATCGTCGGCGAGCTGGCGCGAAACATAGGACAAGGTGCCGCGCGAATCGGTCTCCCAGAACCAGCCGCGGCCACTGTTCTCGAACTCGTCGACGAAGTTGAGCGCTTTGCTGGCCTGCCATTCGAGCGCCAGGCGCTGGCGTCCGGCAAACAGCGTCCGCTGCGTCATCAGCACGCTGTAGATCACCATCAGCACTGCCAGCGAGTCGATGACGAACGTCGCCTGCAGGTTGGCTGAGAACAGGGCTGTGGTGACGAGGGCGGCCGCGGCATTGATCGCGGCCAGCGGCGGCGAGGGAATGGCGACGATCGAGCGCAGGAAGAAGCCCGCAGCAAGGGCGAGCGCGACGAAGGACGGGTCGCCCGCCTCCATGGTACCTGCGGCGATGCTGGCCATCGCCCATAATGTGCCGGTGACGGCGAGATAGAGGCACATCAGCCGGATCACATTGTGGGCCGCCAAGTGGATGCGCCGCCACGACATCATTGCCACGCCGGCGCCGGCGTCGAGCACCAGCGCAATGGCGAGCGGCACGCCGACGCTGGCGAGGGCTCCCCAGCTTTCATGGCGGTGCTGGACGGCCAGGCTGATGACGTTGACGAGATGGCCGGCGAGCAACAGCCATGGTGCGAACGCCCAGTTCGCGACCCGCCGCTCCGCGAGCGGGAGATCAGCGCTTTCCGAATGATCGCGGAGATCGAACAGCAAGGCATCGCGCGCGGAGGCGCGCGTTGCCGTCGGCAGTCCAGCTCCCGGCGATTTGCCGAACACGGGTCGACGCATGATACGAAACCTGACCCAAACTGCGGCCGCCCCGCGCGGCCACGCGCACTGCTGTACGCCGCCGAGTTAACCACCGAGCCAACAAGGGTGGTTAGGTAACTGTTAAGTTCATTCGGGCAGGAAATCCGGGACCGACAGGTAACGCTCGCCGGTGTCGTAGTTGAAGCCAAGAACGCGGGCGTCCTCGCCGAGCTCGGGCAACTTCTGGGCGATGGCTGCAAGCGTCGCACCCGAGGAGATTCCGACCAGCATCCCTTCCTCGCGAGCGGCACGGCGGGCCATCTCCTTGGCGGCGGCGGGTTCGACCTGGATCACGCCATCGAGCAACCCCACGTCCATGATCGCGGGAATGAAGCCGGCGCCGATACCCTGGATCGGGTGCGGGCCGGGCTGGCCACCGGAGAGGACCGGAGACAGCGTCGGCTCGACCGCGAACACCTTGAGCCCGGGCCATTCCGGCTTGAGCACCTCGGCGCAGGCGGTGATGTGGCCGCCAGTGCCGACACCCGTGATGAGCGCTTGCGGAGGATTGTCGGCGAAGTCGCGCAATATCTCCTGCGCGGTGGTGCTGCGGTGGACTTCGGCGTTGGCGGGGTTCTCGAACTGCTGGGGCATCCACGCGCCGGGGGTTTCGGCGATGATCTCCTCGGCACGGGCAATCGCGCCCTTCATGCCCTTTTCCTTGGCCGTGAGGTCGAAGCTCGCACCGTAGGCCAGCATCAGCCGGCGGCGCTCGATGCTCATGCTTTCCGGCATGACCAGGATGAGCTTGTAGCCCTTGACCGCGGCAACCATGGCAAGGCCGATGCCGGTGTTGCCGGAGGTCGGCTCGACGATTACGCCGCCGGGCTTGAGCTTGCCCGTGCGCTCGGCGTCCTCGACCATGGCAAGCGCGATGCGGTCCTTGATCGAGCCCCCCGGGTTGGCGCGCTCCTGCTTGATCCAAACGTCGGCTTTGGGACCGAACAGGCGGTTGATCCGCACGTGCGGCGTGTTGCCGATGGTCTCGAGGATATTGCCGGCATTCATCCCACGCTCTCCTCTGGTTGTGCGGTGCGCAAATCGGGTGCGTCGAAGCTTTTTGCAAGCCGTAGCTCAGGGAACCACCGCGACCACACCAGAACGACGAGGATCGCGCCGACTCCGCCTGCAATTACTGCGGCAACCGGGCCGATCAGCGCAGCGAGAAAACCGGATTCGGTCTCGCCGAGCTCGTTCGAGGCGGAAATGAAAAGCGAGGAGACCGCCCCGACCCGGCCACGCATCCGGTCCGGGGTATAAAGCTGGATCAGCGACTGGCGGACATAGACCGACAGCATGTCGGCAGCGCCGAGGAGTGCCAGGCAGGCGAGCGACAGCGGCATGGAATGCGAAAATCCGAAGACGATCGTCGCCGCGCCGAAGACTCCGACCGCAGCGAGCATCTTCACTCCGACGCCGTGCCTCAGCGGCCGGACCGAAAAAATCGCAGCGGTCAGGGTCGCGCCGATCGCAGGGGCTGCGCGCAAGTGGCCCAGTCCCTGCGGTCCTGCGTGGAGCACGTCGCGGGCGAACACCGGCAGCATTGCGGTGGCGCCCCCAAGCAGAACGGCGAACAGGTCGAGGCTGATGGCGCCGAGCACGAGCCGGTTTTGGCGGACATATTTCAGGCCCTCGATCATCTGGTGCCACGGGTTCACGCCGCTCGCGGCCGCGTTCCGGGGAACTGGGCCGATCGCGAACAGCCCGGCAAGACCGATTGCGAACAGGACCGTGCTCGCTGCATAGGGCGCGAACGGCGCCCAGGCGTAGAGGTAGCCGCCCAGAGCCGGCCCGAGAATGGAGCCGCTCTGCCAGGCGATCGACGACAAAGCGATCGCCCGTGGCAGGATCTCGCGCGGCACGAGGTTGGGTGCGAGCGCCCCGAGCGCCGGTCCGGCAAAGGCGCGCGCGACGCCGAGCAGCGCGGCGACGGCATAGAGGATTGGGAGAGTCGTGGTGTGGCTCCACGCGAACCAGGCGAGCGCGGCGGCGCAGCCGAGTTCGAGAGCGACGGAAGCGCGCGCGATCCAGCGCCGGTCGACGCGGTCCGCGGTCCAGCCGCTCACGAGGGTGAGCAGGAACAAGGGTACGAACTGGACCAGGCCGATGATGCCGAGCCGAAGCGCGGCTTCCTTTAGGCCCATGGTGTGGCGGGCGATGTCGTAGACCTGCCAGCCAATGACGATGACCATCGCCATCTGCGCGATGGTCGAGCTCAACCGCGCGAGCCAGAAGTAGCGAAACGCGGGGATTCGGAATGGTTCGCGGAACAGGCTCACGCGGGCGGCGGTAGCTTCAGCTCTGCGGGGCGGCAACCGCCTCTTCGGACGCCTTGTCACTGAGGCCGAAGTGCCGGATCAGCCACGGCATGGTCAGCCCGTGGACGAGGATCGAGTATGCCACGACCACGAACGCCGTGAGGATGATCGCATTTCGCTCGGGCACGCTGGCGGGCACGGCGAGCGCCAGCGCGAGCGCCAGGGCTCCCCGCAGCCCGCCCCAGAAGAGAGTGTGCTGGTAGGCGGCGGATACGCGCCAGCGCGAGCGGCTGAACAGCGCGGCAAGCGGGTAGATCGAGAGGGCGCGGCCGGCGAGCACCAGCAGGATCGCAACCACGGTCGCAGCCGAGCCGAGGCGGTGGATCGGCTGGTTGGCGACGTTCATGCCAATGAGAATGAAGACGAAGCTGTTGGCGAGGAACGCGAAATATTCCCAGGCCCATTCGACCCGGTGGCGGCCGGATTCCGTCAGGAAACGACTTCCGAGGCTCCCGATCACCAGGCCGGCGGTCAGCGCGCTGATGATTCCAGATGCGTGGAAATACTCGGCGAGCAGGAAGGAGCCATAAGCGGCAATGGTCGTTAACGTGATCTCGACCAGCGGATCGTCGGTGCGGCCGGCCATCAGCAGGATTGCCGCGCTGACCGTGAGACCGATGGCCACGCCGCCGCCGAGTGTCCACAGGAAGGCCGGGATGGCGCTTGCGGCGCTGGGGGACGCGCCCGCCGCGATCGCGGAGAGGACGGCAAAACCCACCGCCGCGACGCCGTCGTTGAGCAGGCTTTCAGATTCGACGACCATCGCGACGCGGGGCTGGCAGCCCATTTCGCGGAACGAGGCGATCACCGACACCGGATCAGTCGCAGCGATCAACACGCCGAACAGCGCCGCGCCGATCCAGCTCCAGCCCACCAGGATGTGCATTCCCCCCGCCACGATTGCCGCGGCGATCCCGACACCCAAGAAAGCGAGCGTCAGCGTCAGCGGAAGCTCGTCGCGGAAGCGGCGCCAGTCAAGCTGCAGCGCGGCCTCGAACACCAAAGGCGGAAGTAGCACGTTGAAGATCAGCTCGCGCGACAGCGGCACGCCGGGGCTGTTGGGCAGGAGCGCGATGAGGAAGCCGGCGACGACCAGCCCGACGATGTACGGGAGGCCGAGCCGCCGTGACAGCATCGCGATCAGACAGGAGACGAGGAGCAGGACTCCGATCGGGGCGAGCGCGGGGCCGTTCACGTCCGTGGCCATAACAAGCCAAATCGCCGAGGTCTGCCCTGCTGCTGATGATGCTGGGGGCTAGGAGAACGAAACGGGATCAGTTAGCGTGTGCATCATGGCAAAGCCCAAGTCTCGCTATGTCTGCCAGGCCTGCGGGTCGGTGTCGCACCGGTGGCAGGGGCAATGCCCCGACTGCGCAGAGTGGAACACGCTCGTCCAGGAGGGCGCGGAGGTGTCGAGCATCTTCGCCGCCAAGCACAATCTTCAGGGCGGCGGGCGGGTGATCCCGCTGGTCGGGCTGGAGACTCCGGCGGCGCTGCCGGAGCGGCTGCCGAGCGGGCTCGCCGAGTTCGACCGCGCGATCGGCGGCGGCATTGTCGCTGGATCGGCGATGCTGGTCGGCGGCGACCCTGGGATCGGCAAGTCGACCTTGCTGCTCCAGGTCGCGGCGCGCCTCGCGAGCGAGGGCCACAAGATCGTCTATGTCTCGGGCGAGGAATCGGCCGAGCAGGTGCGGCTGCGCGCGGTCCGGCTGGGGCTTGGCAAGGCGCCGGTGCGGCTCGCGGCAGCGACCTCGGTCCGCGACATTTTGACGACGATGCAACACGGCGAACCGCCCGCGCTGCTCGTCATCGATTCGATTCAGACGATGCACAGCGACCTGATCGAGGGCGCGCCGGGCACGGTCAGCCAAGTCCGCGCCTCGGCGCAGGAGCTGGTGCGCTTCGCCAAGGAGCACGGCACCGCCGTCGTCCTCGTCGGCCACGTCACCAAGGACGGCACCATCGCCGGCCCGCGCGTGCTCGAGCAT
>JBJMVJ010000044.1:0-24461 GCA_045810685.1 Sphingomonas sp. | reverse complement strand
TGCTGCGGCACGTCGCGGAGGCCGAAGGCAAGCCAGTCGAAGGCCTCGAGACGCTCCAGTTCCAGCTCGACATGTTCAATCACATGCCGCCGAGCGCGCCGGCAGCGCCGCCGCGGGCCGGTGAGCCGGTCGCGGCACCGATGGATGGTCTGTCGAAAGCCATGGGCGAGATGCAGTCGGCGTGGAAGCGCGGCGACCAGACCGTGTTCGTGCGGATGCTCGACCAGCTTCAGCAGGCGTCGCCCGACACGTACCGCATGATGTTCACCGAGCGGAACGCGCGCTGGGCCGACTGGATCACGGCGAGAATGCAGACTCCCGGAACCGTCTTCGTCGCGGTCGGCGCCGGCCACCTCGCCGGCCAGGACAGCCTGTTGGTGCGGCTCGCGGAGCGCGGACTTCCCTCGCAGCGCGTCAACTGACGCAGCCAATCTTGCTTTTCTGAACGTCCTTCCCTAGAGGGCAGCGCTTCCCCGGCCATGGTCATCCCTGGAGGCGTGGCGCGGGGGTTTTTAGCAATCGGAGTATAGCCAAATGAGCGATCAGCTAACGCTGCCCGCCGAGGCGCGCGACCGGGCCGGCAAGGGAGCCTCCCGAGCATTGCGGCGCGAAGGCCGGGTCCCCGCCGTCGTCTACGGCGAGAAGAAAGAGCCACTCTCGATCCACGTCGAGGAGAAGCTGCTTTCGAAAATGCTTTCCACCGGTCACTTCATGAACTCGGTGATCATGATCGATTTCGAAGGACAGCCGCACCGCACGCTGCCCAAGGCCATCGACTTTCACCCGGTCAGCAGCCGGCCGATTCACGTCGACTTCCTGCGCATCGGTGAGCACACCAAGGTGCACGTGAACGTGCCCGTGCGCTTCGACAATGAGGAAGATTCGCCGGGCCTCAAGCGCGGCGGCGTTCTCAACGTCGTCCAGCACGAGCTCGAGCTGGTTTGCGACGCGGCACACATCCCGAACGAGATTCACATCTCGCTCGAGGGGCTCGAGATCGGCGATTCGATCCACATCAGCCAGGTCAAGCTGCCCGAAGGCAGCGTTCCGTCAATCGAGGACCGCGACTTCACCGTGGCGACGATCGTCGCACCGTCGGCGATGAAGGCGGAAGAAGAAGAGGCCGCGCCTGCCGATGCCGTTCCGACGGTCGAAGGCGAAGAGGGCGAAGCTACCGAAGGAGCGCCGGAAGGCGGCGAATAAGCCGGTTTCCTGTTTTCCCGGCAAAAGGAGCCGCCCGGCCGAACGGTTGGGCGGTTTCTTTTTGCGCCCCGCTCACGCTAGGTGGACGCGATGCAACTCTGGGTCGGCCTTGGAAATCCCGGCGCTCAATATGCGCTCCAGCGGCACAATGTTGGCTTCATGGCGGCCGACATACTCGCCGAGGTGCACCGCTTTTCGCCCTGGTCGAAGAAATTCCGCAGCCTGATCGCCGAAGGGCGCGTCGGCGCCCATCGCGTGCTGCTCCTCAAGCCGCAGACCTTCATGAACGACAGCGGCGACGCGGTGCAGCAGGCGATGCGCTTCTACAAGCTCGACATGGACGCGCTCACTGTCTTTCACGACGAGCTCGACCTCGCGCCGTTCAAGGTCAAGGTGAAGCAGGGCGGCGGAACCGCCGGGCACAACGGCCTTCGTTCGATCGATGCCAGCCTGGGGCCAGACTTTCGCCGCGTGCGGATCGGCATCGGCCACCCGGGCCCCGGGCGCCAGGACCTCGTAACCCCGCACGTGCTCGGCAATTACGCCAAGGCCGAAATGGAGCCCTTGTCCGACGTCCTCGCGGCGATCGCTGCCGAAGCCGGGTGGCTTGCCGATGGCGATGATGCGCGGTTCATGAGCGAGGTCGCGCTGAGGCTTCAGCAGGACGGCTAATAGACGTCGTTCATCCCGATCGGCATGCCGGGCGGGACGCGTGGCAAGCGCGCCGGATCTTCGATCGCTTTGTCGAGCGCCTGCCGATCCTTGAGCAAAGCGGCGAGCCCCCGGGACCAATCCTGTTCGGGCCCCTTGGCTCGCTGCAGATCGTCGGCAAGCCGCTCGAGACGGCCTGCCAATTGGAAGGCGATCGTTGGCGACAGCGCCGGATTGTGCTGCACCCGCGCCAGCGACAGGATGGCGGTTGTCGCGATGCGCCGCCCCGTATCGCTGCCCGCCTCCGCGACGGTGCGGCTGAGCAGGAGATCGAATAGCTGGGCGGGTGCCGGAACGCTTGCGTCGGCGCCGTGCTGCGCTTCGAGGCGGTTGAGCCGTTCCGGCGCAAGCAGCGCATCGAGGCTCTGAACCGCCCCGACCTCGGTTGCGCGGAGAGGATCAAACACCGGCCCGCCGGCAGTCGGGATGATCTCGATGTCATTCTGGCGCTCGGCGTCGCCGCCATAGCCGCTCGACAGCAAAGGCTGGAGCCGCTCCGGTACGGTCAGCTCACCGGGCGTCAGCGTGTCGAGCAAGGCGTAGAGCGCGGTCCACTGGGTTGCACCCGGGACAGTGGTGACGGTGAGCGGCTCGCCGTTGATAACATAGGGGAAGTCGACGCCGCCAAGCGACTTGGCCGCCGCCTCGACCTGATACCGGTCAAGCAGCCAGATCGGCACGAATGCACGCCGCAGATCGGCAAGCTGCTCTCCCCGCGGCAGCGCAGTGGTTCCGAAGCGCGCGACGGCGACGCGGCGAACCTCCATCATCCGCCGTAGCTCGCCGATCGGATCGGAGCCGTCGTCCCACATCGCGCCCATCGGGTGGCCGGTGCGGACCGCGCGCGCGTCGTCGTCGGCGACGAACCGCAAACCCGCGGCCCGCGCTTCTGCAATGGCCGGAGCGGCATCGGCGTCGGTGCGCGCGCCGTACAGCCATTTTATCGCCCAGCGATCCCAGGTGCCGACGCCCACGCCGTAAGAATCCTTGAGCGACGGCACGCCATTCTCGAGCGTGATCCGCGGGGCGGGATAGTCCATCACCGAATAGCGACCCTGGCTGCTCGCGGCGAAATTGTGGGCAAGGCCGATCGCGTGACCGACCTCGTGCGCGCCAAGCTGCCGCATTCGCGCCAGAGTTGCACTGATCGGATCGTTGGGATCGCCCGTTCCGGTCAGGCCGGCTCCGACCAGCGCCTGGAAAATCATCATGTCCTGGCGCGCGCGAAGCGAGCCAAGCACCACCGCGCCCTTGATGATCTCGCCGGTGCGCGGATCGTCGATCGGCTGACCGTAGGACCAGCCGCGGGTCGCGCGGTTGACCCAGTTGACGACATTGTAGCGCACGTCGAGCGGATCCGCGCCGGCGGGCAGCACATCGATCTTGAATGCGTCGACGAAACCGGCCTGGTCGAAAGCCTGCTTCCACCAGCTCACGCCTTCCACCACCGCTCCGCGGATCGCCGGCGGCATCCCCGCGTCGATGTAGAAGACGATCGGCTTTCTGACCGGCGAGCGCGGCGCCGAGGGATCGACCTTCTCCAGCCTGAAGCGTCGCGCAAGGTCAGCGACAATGGGAGCGCCGAGCGGCTTGGAAAAGTCGACCTGCTGCTGGCCGATTGTGTAACCGTACGGGTCGGTGCGCGGCACATAGCCAGGCTCCGGCAGCGCGATCAGCGAGTGGCGCTCGATCACGCTCAGCGTATCGTTGCCCGGCAGGATGTTGCTCATTTCGTCCTTCGGGTCGTCGGAGCGGAAGGCAATGCGCGCGGCCAATTCGGCGTTCTTCGGAAAGATTTTGACGAACGTGGGGTCCGCCGCGCTCAGCTCCGGAACGAACTTGAACTCGCCGCCGCCGATATTCTTGATGACGCGCGCAATGCCGATGTCGTCGCGCGCCAGGAAGCTCGCGAGGTCGACCGTGTAGGAGCCGTCGGGCAAGTCCTTGACCACGTCGCCCATCCACAGCGGGGAGGTTGGAAAGCTGTGCTCGGTGGTCAGGCGCTCGGCGGGATTGCTCGAGACGAACTTGGTATTTTCGACATCGGCGACGACCTTCTTGCCGAGGCGGCGGAAGACGAGGATGCGCGAGCCGCTGGTCGCGCCGAAGTCGAGCTGCGAGGGCGCCGAGCCGAGCCCCGTCTCGAGCTGGGTCAAATAGATGTAGCGCGCCGAGATGCCGTCTGCGCCGGGCTTGGGGAAGGTCGCGATGATCTTGCCGGTCTTTGCATCCGCCTTGACGTCGAGCAGCGGCTTTTCTGCAGGAGCGACGGCCTTCGCCGGAACTGGAGCTGCGGACGCGGACGACGCCAGCGCGCCAACCAGCGCAATCGACAACGCAGACGCAAACAGGTGGCGGCGCATGAATGATCCTCCCGGAAGTTGAAGAAAGCTAGCAGCCTCAACCGCTCTGTCCATGTGCCCGGGGTTAAAGGTCGACCGCTAGATACCCTTGCACGAAGCGGCCTGGATTTTGCCCGTAAACCCCCGATCCGGCGATGCTGTAGCCGGTGTTCCCCGTAATGTTGAACAGCTGGAGCCGAAACGTCGCGTCGCGCCGGGCAAGCTTGAAATGATAGTGACCGCCGACGTCGAACCGCCACTTCGCGGGAATGTAGACGAGATTGTCGGTCGTCCCCGCGGCCGGGGCGCGGTTGATCATGGTCGTGTCGAGCTCCAGCCCCTTGATCGGCGTATTCCAGTTCGCGTTGAGGCTCAGCTGGTGGGGCGAAAGGCCGACGGGCTTTGCGCCGATGACGCCCTGGACGTTGGCATCGCGGGTCACCTTGCCATCGATGAAGACTCCGCCCGCCACCAGGTTCACGCGCGGCGTTAGCTTGCCGGAAACCGAGAATTCGGCGCCTCGGCTTTCGACCGTCCCGACCTGTCCGTAGAAGTTCGCGGAATCGTAACCGAAATAGGGCCGGCTAAGGTCGAACACGCCCGCGGTCACCTTGAGAGGTCCAGCGAGGATCCGGACTCCCGCGTCCTTCTGCTGGGTGATGATCGTTGGCAGCGGCGCGTTGCGGTTAGCGGCGTTGGGCGGAGCTGTACCGCTTTCCTCCAGGCCGCGAGCGTATCCCGCGTAGACCGTGACGGTCTTGCTGAGGTTCGCCGCCGCCGTCCCGTTGTAGAGCCACGGGTTCGACCGGCTCACCGCTTCCGGCTGCCCGGGCAACTGAGTGGTCTTCCGGTACCGCGCCTTGGAGATGCTGAAGCTGATCTCCCCCACATTGCGCCAGCGGCCGTCGTACGAGACGCCGTACATGGTCTCGGTCAGTTGATTGCGACTGATTTCGCCGAAGTCGAACGAGCCGGGCTTGGGTGCATCCGGGATTACGCCGATCTTCCCGGGACCGAGGTCAAGAAACGCCGAGCCGCCGAACTGGCGATGCTCATCGCGGTCGCGGACGCTAAGGTTGATGACGTGCAGCCGCGGGCCGTCGGGGATACTGTGCGTCAACCTGAGCTCGCCGCTGAGCGCCCTGCTCTTCTGCGGCGGATCGGCGAACAGGACCCTCTCGCCGGTTCCGTCGGGCTGCTCGTCGATCAGCAGGTTGGTGTAGCCCGTCTTTTCGAAATGGGCGGAGCGGAACGCACCGAGCCGCAACAGCCAGTCGGCGGCCAGGTTGGCCGACGCCAACACCCCCTCGGTGTCGTCGATAAACCGGAAATCGGTCCAGCGCGGCGCCTCGAACCGCCGAATGTTGGGAAGCTTCGGCAGGAACTTTCCAGTGGGGATGAAGAAAACCCCGGCCTCGTCGTCATAGTCGTTGTAAATGGTCCAGAAGGGCACGATCTGAATGCCCTTGGCGGGCCGCCAGTCGGCCAGCAGGCTTTCGGTATGGTTGAAGTTGCTGGTCCCGTCCGAGAACTCGACGTGACTCCCGATCACGCCATAAGCGAGCCCCAGCGTGTCGCTTGCCCTAAGCGTACCGTCCACCTCCGTCCCATAGCTTCCGTAGCTGTCGAAATTGGTGACGATGGAGGCGCCGTTCTTCTCCGCGGGCAGCCGCAGTGATTGGTCGACGATGCCGCTGGGCGCCGCGAACGGATAGCCTTGAGCCGAAAGGCCGACCTTCACGCTGATCGAGCCGGTGAGCGTGCTTGGAAGCCCCGCCGGCGTCGAGAAGGCGATGACGGGATCAAAATAAAGACCGTTGATCCGGACGTTGCCGGCCGACGTCGGCGAGAAGCCGCGTGCATATCCGGCACTGTAGATGCCGAGCGATTCGCGGCCGACGCTGAAGCCGAACGCGTCCTCGGCTTGGGTTACCGCATTATCCCCCGAGCGCTGCTGGGCTTGAGCTAAACAGACCGGAAGCGCGGCCAGTGCCGCAGCCAGCGCGACTCTCCCCTGCACCCAAACCATCGCATTCCCCTGCGCGGACGGAATCGCCGTGTTGCGTAGGGCGCCGTCGGGCGGGCCGCTGCGCTTATTCTGCCGAATGCGCGCTGGCTTCGACCGAACAGCGAAAGCTTTCGCGCGGCCGGCACTGATCTATAGGCGCAGCATGAAGCGCTTGTTCGTGACCCAGCTATACGATGCGCAGATCGAGAATGAGCGACTGCTGGATGAGCTTGCGCATTCGATCCGCAGCCTCGCCAGCGACGATCAAGCCGGCCGCCGATGGTCGAAGGACCATCGCTACGCCGGCTACACCAGCTACGCGTCTCTCAACGATCTTCCAAAGCGCGATCCGGCCTTTGCGGAGCTCGGAAGAATGCTGGCGAGACACGCCGCCGCCTTTGCCCGCGAGTGCGCCTTTGATCTTCCGCGAAAACCGAAGCTCGATAGCTTGTGGGTCAACTTGCTGAAGGCTGGTGGACACCACAGCGGCCACATCCACCCTCACAGCATCATCTCCGGGGCGCTCTATGTCGAAGTCCCCAAGGGCTCCGGCGCAATTGCGTTCGAGGACCCGCGCCTGCCGCTTATGATGGCCGCCCCGCTTCGCGAGAGCGGCGCGGCGGAGGAGCTGCGCTCCCGAATCACGGTAGAGCCGCGCCCAGGCCTGCTCCTGCTTTGGGAGAGCTGGCTTCGGCACGAGGTGATGGCCGGCTCGGGCAAGGGCGAGCGGCTCAGCGTCAGCTTCAACTTCGCCTGAGCGTCAGGCGCGCAAGACTGCGGGGAGCGCGGCGGAGTATCGCCGGACATCCTCGATCTTGCCGGTGCTGACTCGCGACCAGCGGGTCCACTTGCCGTACGCACCGCGGATGACGATGCCGCGCTCGGCCATGCGCGCCTTGACCGCATTTGCGTCCGGTACGCGAACGAACACGAAGTTCGCCTGGCTCGGCAGCACGTCGACACCGGCCTTTTGCGCGGCATCGAGGATCATGCTCCTGCCTTCGAGGATGCGGTTCTTCGAGAAAGTCATGAAGGCTTGGTCGTTGAGCGAAGCGATCGCCGCCGCGAGAGCGCTCGTGCCGAGATCGATTGTCATGATGTTGTCGGAAATCCGCTGCGCATTGGCCGGCGTCGACAGCGCGTAGCCGATACGCAGCCCGGCAAGGCCGTAGATCTTCGAGAAGGTTCGGCTGACGATTACGTCATGGCCGCTTTTCACGAGGTCGAGCATGGAGTTGGCCTGCGGCCGGTCGGTGAGCTCGTTATAGGCTTCGTCGACGAGCAGGGTCGTTCCCGCTGGGAGCTGCGCCGAGAAGGCCCGCAATGCGTCGGGATCGACCAGCATCGCAGTCGGATTGTTCGGGTTGCATAGATAAACCATCGCCGCCTTGTTCGCGGCTGCGGCCGCGGCCATCGCGTCGAGGTCAACGTTCATGTCTGGGCGCAGCGGCACGCGGATGAGCCGCGCATCGTGACGCTCGGCGACGCGAAGCGGCTCGTCAAAGAAGAGATCCGGGCAGATGATCGCGCCGCGCCGGCCCCACTCGAGCGCGGCGGCGCTCAGCACCTCGGTCGAGCCATTGCCAATGACGACATTGGCTGGCGTGAGGCCGAAGCGCTCCGCGATCATCGCCCGCAGCCGATCGGTTGCGTCGTCGGCATAATAACAACCCTTGGACGCGGCGTCGGCCATGGCCGCGAGCGCCTTCGGCGAGGGGCCGTATGGATTTTCATTGTAGGTCAGCCACGCGGTTCCGGGCGCCGGGCCGAACAGCGGCGGCTTCGGCTGCACCGCCAGCGCCTGGACATTGCCCAGCGCCATCGCCGTAGTCGCCGAAGCTGCACCCAACAGCGATCGTCTTGAAAGCGCGACCGTCATGGCATCCCCCTGGTTGGCTGCATTCCCGCGACCTCCTATATCCCTCCCCTTGCTCCCCAGCCAGCGGCACGCCTAACGGCTCGCCGACCCCGAAAACCGAGGACATTGAATGGGCTTCCGCTGCGGCATCGTCGGCCTGCCGAACGTCGGCAAATCGACGCTTTTCAACGCGCTTACCGAGACTGCCGCGGCGCAAGCGGCGAACTATCCCTTTTGCACGATCGAGCCCAACGTCGGCCGCGTCGCCGTGCCCGACGAGCGGCTCGACACGATCCGGGCGATCGCCGGCTCGGCACAGGAGATCAAGACCCAGATCGAGTTCGTCGACATCGCCGGACTGGTCCGCGGCGCATCGCAGGGCGAAGGCCTTGGCAACCAGTTCCTCGCCAACATCCGCGAGGTCGACGCCATCGTCCACGTGCTGCGCTGCTTCGAGGGCGGCGACGTCACCCATGTCGAGGGCCGTGTCGACCCGATTGCCGATGCCGAGACGGTCGAGACCGAGCTGATGCTCGCCGACCTCGACAGCCTCGAGCGGCGCGTCCCCAACCTCGTCAAGAAGGCGCAACAGGGGGACAAGGAAGCCAGGATCGAGGCGGCGGTGCTCGGCCGGGCGCTCGAGCTTCTTCGCGCGTCAAAGCCCGCGCGCCTTACCCAGCCCAAGGACGCCGAGGAAGAGAAGGCTTTGGCGCGCGCGCAGCTGCTTACGGCCAAGCCCGTGCTCTACGTTTGCAATGTCGACGAGGCGGACGCGGCGAACGGCAATGCGCTGTCGGAGCGGGTATTCGCCAAGGCTTCGGCCGAAGGCGCGCGCGCGGTCGTCGTCTCCGCGGCGATCGAGGCCGAGATTGCGACGCTCGTGCCCGACGAGCGCGACGCCTTCCTCGCCGATCTCGGCCTGCATGAGACTGGCCTCAGCAGAGTGATCCGCGCTGGTTACGAGCTCCTCAGCCTCATCACATTCTTCACCGCCGGCCGCAAGGAAGCACGCGCGAGGACCGAGCATCGCGGCGCCCGGGCCCCCGAGGCAGCGGGCGAAATCCACACTGACTTCGAGCGCGGGTTCATCCGCGCCGAGACCATCGCCTATGACGATTTCGTCAAATATGGCGGCGAGGCCGGGGCGCGAGACGCCGGCAAGCTTCGCTCGGAAGGCAAGGACTATGCCGTCCAGGACGGGGACGTGATGCTGTTCCGCTTCAACGTCTGACGGTCTTAAGGGCCGGTCGTCCCCCGCGCTTCGCGGCACAGCATCCAGCTGAGCGCGGCCGGAATGACGACGCCGACATAGCTGAACCACATCGGAATCGTGTGGCTTCCGAGAATGATCTGGAAGTGCGTGAAGATGCGATAAAGATGAAGCGCTGCGATCACCGCGAATATCGCGGACGCGATCCAGGTGAATGGTCTGGCCATTGGATTCTCCCCTGCCACGCCAGGCGGCGCGTCAGCAGCGTTTAACACAGGTCGAGCCATTTTCAGTCTTTCACCAGCAACAATCGCGCGATAGCCCGGTGTCATGCTGACTCGTCGACACTTGCTTGGCAGCGGCGCAGCGGCACTCGTCGCCGCCCCCGCCCTTCTCCGCGCGCAGGGTCTGTGGCGCCACTACCCGTTCAGCCTCGGGGTCGCCGCCGGGGATCCCTCGCCCGACGGTTTCGTGATTTGGACGCGGATCGCGCCCGATCCGCTCGAGCCGCATGGCGGCATGGGCACGGGCGTGCTGCCGGTGAAATGGGAAGTCGCCAGCGACGAGCGCTTCCAGACCATCGTCGCCAGGGGTGAAGAACCGGCCCGTCCCGAGCTTGCCCATTCGGTCCATGTCGAAGTCTCCGGACTGCAGCCCGACCGCCCCTATTTCTACCGCTTCGAGGCGGCCGGCGAGCAAAGCATTCGCGGCGCCGCGCGCACGTTTCCAGTCCTGTCGGCGGCGCCGCAGCATTTGAGGTTCGGAGTCGCCGGCTGCCAGAATTACGAGGACGGCTATTACGCGGCCTACCGCTACCTCGCGAAAGAGGATGTCGCGTTCGTCTTTCACTACGGCGATTACATCTACGAATATCGCAGCGATCCGACGAGGTCGAGCAGCGGGGCACTCGTCACGCCGGTGCGCCAGCAGGGCGGCGACCTCCTGATGTCGCTTGACGATTACCGCCGGCGCTACGCGCAGTATAAATCCGACGTCGACCTGCAGCGGGCGCACGCCGCGCACGCATTCTTCATGACCTTCGATGATCATGAAGTGGCGGACAATTGGGCGGGCGACACCGACGAGGCCGGCACGCCGCCCGAAATCTTCCGCCTGCGCCGCGCGCAGGCCTTCCAGGCGTGGTACGAACATGTGCCGGTGCGCCGGCAGCAATTGCCCAACGGTCCCTCGGTCCAGGGCTATCGCGGCACGCGCTTCGGCAATCTCGCCGCGCTGGATTTCCTCGACACCCGCCAATTCCGCACCGATCAGCCGTGCGGCGACGGCTTCAAGATGCCCTGTCCGGGCGTGACCTCCCCGACGGCGCGGATGATCAGCAGCGAGGAAGAGACATGGCTCGCGCGCGACCTGCAGCGGCGCGATGCGCGCTGGAACGTAATTGCCCAGCAGGTGATGATGATGTCGCTCGACCGGCGCCGCAAGCCCGACGAAGCGCCCGCCAAGGTGCTCAACCTGGACAGCTGGGCGGGCTATGAAGTCCCGCGCGAACGGTTGCTGTCGCGCATGCGCGGCCTCGACAACGTCATCGTCCTCACCGGCGACGAGCACCAGAATTTCGCCGGGATCCTCAACGACCGCGACAAGCCCGTTGCCGTGGAGTTCGTCTCGACCTCGATCAGCAGCGGCGGCGACGGCCAGGACCTCCGCCCCGGCAGCGACACGATCCTCGCCAACAACCCGCAATTGAAATTCATCAACGACCAGCGCGGCTATGTGACCTGCGATGTCACGCCCGACGAGTGGCGGACCAACTTCATGGTGCTCGACCGCGTGAGCCGTCCCGATGGGGCCTTGAGCAAGCGCGCGACCTGGTCGGTGACGCGGGGTGAGCCGGCGCTGCGGCAGGTCTAGGTCAGGCGCGAAGCAAGCGCTCGGCCGGCCGCAAAGTCAGCAACACCCACAGCATCCCGAACGCCCAGCCGCCGATCACGTCGCTCGGCCAATGGACCCCGAGCATGACCCGGCTGGTGCCGACCATCAGCGACAGCAGGATTGCGGCTCCGGCGGCGGCGAAGCGCTGGCGGCTGTGCGCGGTGAACGCGAGCGCCAGCGCGAGGTAGAAGATCATCGAGCTCGCCGCATGGCCGCTCGGGAAACTGCTGGTCTTCACGACGACAAGGTGCGGTTCGAGCTCGGGGCGGACGCGTGCGATCCAGTATTTCTGAGCCTCGCCAAGCCCGCGGCCGGTCATTGTGACGAGCAGCAGCGCCAAGCCCGTGCGCCCTCGCCCCGAGCGCCACAGCCACAAGGCGACCAAGACGCCCGCGCCAATCAGCATCGTCGGCTCTCCAAGCGCGGTGAAAGCGCGGGCGACCGCCAGCAGGACGGGGTCGCGGCCGGCGTAAAGCGCTTCGTACACGGCGCGGTCGATGGAGCCGCCGCCGGTGGTCAGCATCGCCAGCCAGATGCCGGCCAGCGCGGCGATTGCGATCATGAAGCGCCACTGCACGCGCGGCGGCCGCTGAGGGTCCATGCCGCCGATAACTGCCGAGCGGCCGCCCGTGTTCAGTTTAGAACTTGGCTCCGACCCGCACCCCTATAGTCCGCGGCCGCCCCGGGATGATGTGCACCCGTTCGCAAGCGCCGCAGGCCAGGACCCTCGCCAGTTGATTGCGTTCATCGAAGACGTTGGTCGTGAACAACTCGAAGCTATAGTTCTGCCAGTCATAGCCGGCGAAGAGGTCGACGAGGGTGGAGGACTTCACCCGGCCAAAAAGGTCGTTCGGATTCGTCCCGTCGCCGAAGGGATCCTGCCTCACGTCGACGCTCGAAGAACCTTGATAGGCAATACTGCCCTGAACGTGCGCCTTACCCGCACCCATCAGCCAGGTGTAACGCGCGGTTGCCGTGCCTTTGAACTTTGGAGTGATGGGGAGCCGCGTGCCCGATGGCGTGATGATGAAGTCCGGATCCCCGTTGGAATCAACGCCACTGCAATCCGGTGCCGGATCGGTCGATGCGTGGCAGATTGCGCCCTTGGTCTTGGCGTCCGTGTAAGCGGCGGCAGCCGTCAGCGTCAGGCCATGCGCGGTGTAGGAAAGATCGCTCTCGATCCCGTTGATCTTCGCGTCGCGGCCGTTCTGGGTCACGGTCAGGCTGTTCGGGCCGAGGAAGGCGAACTGAAAGCCTTTCCAGATCTGGTGATAGATCGCGCCGTTCCAGGTGAGCGGCCCGAACGACGTCTTCCACCCCGCCTCGAGGTTGTAGAGATAATCGGGAGCATAAGCCGGAGCGGTCGGTTGCCGGTTGATGCCGCCGGGCCGGAATCCCTTCGACCAGGTCGCGTAGAACATCAGGTCCTTCGCGGGTTTATACCGCACGCTCAGCCGATGGGTGAACCCGGTACCCTCGCTGCGCTTGGGCTCGAGCTTGCCATTCACGACCTGCCCGACGTTGGTGCACGGCGTCCCGGACACGCCGCCTGTGATCAGCGCCGCGCCCGGATCCTCCGTGAGCAGCGTTCCATTCACCGTCAGGCAGCGATTGTAGCCAAGCGACGCGCCGCTGGGGTTGTTGGCGCCGAACCCGTTGAAGCCGATGATCGTATTATCGAATTTGTAATAGCGGCCGCCGGCGATCAGCGTGATCTGCTTGGTGACGTCATATTCGGCCTCGCCGAACACCGCATAGTCCTTGTCCTTGCGGTCCTGGAGCGTCAGCCAGATCGTTCCCGGCCAACCGTTGACCGAGAACTGAGGCCCGAGGTTGTCGACCAAATAGTTCTGGTAAATGTGGTTGGTCTGGCGCTGGTAGAACGCACCAACGATAGCCCGCAGCGGAGCGTCTTTCGGAGTCGCTACACGCAGTTCCTGGCTGAGCTTCCTGAAGTGCTCGCCACCGACGATGTACTGCCGCGGGTCGATCGTGTTGCCGGCTGCGTCCACATAATTCTGGCAATTCGCGAGACCGCCGCAAGAGGTGTAGTAAACGTCGTAATGGTCGGTGTAATCGGTGTAGTCACCTAGCGAATAGGTAGGGTGATCGAGATACGCCCCGGCATAAGTTACATCGAAATTCCAGATCTTGCCTTCGACCGTCAGCGCGGCCTGCGTGAAATGGTCGCGGCGATACTCGTTGCGGAAACGAGAGTCCTTGAGATCGCCGAGCAACGGATCGAAACCAAAGAAGCCGTCCTGCTTGTAATATTGATGCATGATCGCGGGCGTGACGGTCCAATTGTCGTCAAGGTCGACCTTCAGCGCAGCACGACCGCCATAGTTGGTGACGCTGTTGATGTCGTTGCGAACGAAGGCGGCGTTGGTGACGTGGATTCCGTTGAGGATGCAGCCGTTGGTTTTCCCGGCCGAATTGACCGTGGGCGTCCCACAATAGGTCCGTGAATCGGGCACATTGTCGATGAAGCCGGCATCCCTCTGGTAGAAGGCGACACCGCGGAAGGCGATGCGGGTCGCCAACGGCACATTCATCATGCCTTCGAGCTTCCCGCCAACCCCGCCGTGATCCACCTTATTCAGCTCGCCATCGACGCGACCATAGGTGGCGACGAGATCGGGCTTGTTGGTGATGATGCGGATGGTCCCCGCTTCGCTCGAAGCGCCGTAGAGCGTTCCCTGCGGGCCAGCGAGGCTCTCGATCCTGGCGATGTCATAGATGTGGACATCGAGTGCCCCGCCGATCGTCGTCACCGGCTGCTCGTCGAGATAAACACCGACCGAAGGCAGCGCGCCCGAGTGATTGCCGTCACCCCCGGTCGCGACGCCGCGCATGTAGACGACCGTGCCGCCCGACTGCGCGAAGTTGTAGCTGACCGACGGAAGCTGCTTCGTATATTGCTCGAAGTTCGAGATGTTGAGCTGGTCGAGCCGGCGCGTCCCGATCGCAAGCACGCTTTGCGGGACGTTCTGCAGCCGCTCCTCGCGCTTGGTCGCGGTGATTACGATCTCGGTCTGGTCGGGAACCTGTCCCTCCTGAGCGGACTGGACTTTGGGCGGCGGCGACGTGACATCGGTCGCGTTGGTGCCCGGTGCCGGCGATTGGCCCGGCTGGGCAAGCGCCGGTGTCGCAAGCGCAGTCGAAGCGAGAAGGCCAAGAGTCCTCGCGCGCAAATTGGTCATGAGACGCCCCCATTCCAGCCCAATGTCGGTATTGCGACAGAGCCGTTACAGCTTGTCAACAACAGTGACAGTTCGCGATTGGATTGTTTCGCTAGCGTTGCGCGAAGGTCGCAGGGACTTCGGGATAAGCGTCGAGGATCGGGCCCAACGCATCCTTTAGCGGGCCGAGGTGTGGCTCATAGGGACGCCACTCCTCGGTTGCGTCGCGATAGATCGGCCGGCGCACCTGCTCGGAGCTCGGCGTGCGGACCGCCCTGTCGGTCTTGTAGAATTCCAGCACCTGAGGTTCGAACGACAACCCGCAATAGTCCAGCAAGCGCCGGATTTCGGCTTCCGTGTCGTCCACCATGCGCTCGTAGATCACGCGGTGGAGGCGCCCGGGGAGGACCGCATCGACGTGCGCCATCAGCCGCACGTAATCGCCGTAATATCGGCCGAGATCGCCAAGGTCGTAAGTGAAATCCTGGCCCTTCGCGAAATGCTGCCGGAAGTTGGAGAAGCAGCAGCCGAGCGGGTGCCGCCGCGCGTCGATGATCTTCGCATTCGGCAGCACCAGCTGGATGAATGGCACGAACATCCAGTTGTTCGGCAGCTTGTCGATGAAGAACGGCTTGCCGGTTCGGCGCTGGACCCCGGCTCGCTTCAGATATTGCTCGCCGAGCGCCCGGCGGTCGTCGGGGGACGCCTCGAGGATTCCATCCGGATATGGCCCGGGCTTTCGTGCCAGCACCGGGATATCGGCGAGTTCGGACGTGCCTTCGATGAGGCTGTGGGACGACAGGATCTGCTCAACCAGCGTCGATCCCGCGCGCGGCATGCCGACGATGAAAATCGGGTCGCTCGCTTCGCAGCCGCCAGGCCGTTCGCTGAACGCCTCGGCGGTGAAGCTTTGGATGCACCGGTCGACCGTCTCGGCGATCCGCGAAGCATCGTAGGGAGCCTGTTTTCGCCGTAGCGCATTGCCCTTGGCGTAATGATCGAACGCTTCGTCGGTGCGCCCGGCGTCATGCAGCGCCTTCCCAAGCGCGAAATCGAGGTGAAAACGGTCCGAGTCGGATAGCCCCGGGGACTCCAGTGCCCGCCGCATCGCGGTAAAGTCGGCCTCGTCGAACTTGACGGTCTTCAAATTGGCGAGGCTCCACCAGGCCTCGCCCATCGCCGCTTCGATGCTGATCGCCCGGCGGTAGGCGGCGACACCGTCGGCGAGCCGCCCGATGGTCTTGAGCATGTGACCATAGCTCACCCACACGCGCGGCTGGGCCGGCGCGCGCTTCAGCACATCCTCGTAGAGTGCGATCCCCTCGTCGAAATCGCCAAGACGGCCGAGCGTCGCTGCCTTGAGGTTCCAATGGCCAAGATCGTCTGGCTCGAGGCGGAAGACTTCATCGAGCAGCTCCAGCGCCTCGGCGGGCCGGCCCATGCGCCCCAGCACGAGCGCGAGATTGGCCCTCGCCGCGGCCCAGCCGGGCGCCAGCTCGACCGCGCGGCGAAGCAGGTTCTCGGCGTCGCGCCAACGGCCGATCCGCGCGGCAAGCTCGGCGAGCATGCGCACCGCGGCAGCGTCGAACGGATCTTCCCTGAGATGAGGCTTCAACAGCCGCTCGGCCACGTCGAGGCGGTTCTCGTTGAGCGCCATCGCGGCCTCGATCAGGCGCGGGTGCCAGCGGTTGCCGGTCGGAGCTTCTGTCGCCACCGGGCTAACGTAGCGCCAAGCGCCGCGCGCCGCTATGCGCCTCCCCATGATCTATTTCGAAGATCTGGAGATCGGCGCCGAGCGCGAATTTGGAACCTACGACGTCACTCGCGAGGAGATCATCGAGTTCGCGAGCAAGTACGATCCTCAGCCGTTCCATCTCTCGGACGAAGCGGCGGCCAAGACCCACTTTGGCCGCCTCGCCGCGAGCGGCTGGCACACCGCGGCCATGACCATGGCGGTGATCGCGCGCCGCGTCGTCGGTGAACAGCAGGCAGGGCTCGGATCGCCGGGGATTGACGAGCTTCGCTGGAAGAAGCCGGTCTATCCCGGCGACACGCTCCACGTGCGCGGCGAGATCCTCGACAAGACGCCGTCGCGGAGCCGGCCCGAAATGGGCTCCTTCCGCACCCGGACGACCGTCACCAATCAGGATGGCGAGGTCGTCATGACCTTCATCTCGATCGTGCTGATCCAGCGCCGCCCGCAGCAGAGCGACGCGGCGGCCTAGTCGTCGTGGCGCCGGCCGTGGTGGCCGTCCGAGCTTTGCGTCCGCTCCCCGCTGGTCGTCACAGCCGAGCGGTTCTGCCAGCTGCCGTGGTTGGCGCCGCTCCAATGGCGGTCGCCATCGGAGCCGCTGGTCGAGCCTGAGCCGGACGTGCGGTTCTGCCACCGGCTGCGGTCGAAACCGCTCCAGTTCTCGCTGGTGCCGGTTGTCGTGGTCCCCGAATGGTCGCCCCAGTGATGGTGGCGGTCGGTCCAGTAGCGCTGCTGGTCGCCGTTCCACACGTGCCGCGTCCGATTGCGGTCGTAAACGTAGATCCCGCTGCCGGGGTAATAATAATCGCCGTACCAGCCGAACGGATCGTACCCGTATCCGCCATAGCCATACCCGCCATAGCCATAGCCGCCGTACGGATAGCCATAGCCATATCCGCCGTATGGGGAGCCGTATCCGTAGCCGCCATAGCCATAGCCGCCGTATCCGGAGCCATAGCCAATCCCGATGGACACGCTGCTACGCGGTCCATAGCCATAGCCGTAACCGTAAGGGTCGCCGAAGCTATCGTAGGCGCAGCCGCTGAGCGCGGCGCCACTGATCATCGCCAGGGCCGCCAGACGAATCTGTGAAACGCGCATGTCGAGTCTCCAGAACAACGGAGGAACATGGCGCGTTGGCGCCTTGAGAGGTTAACCGGAAATGAATTCCCGCCAGAGCCTAGCCGGCGACGCCCTGCTTGGCCTTGGCGCGGCGGACCTTCGCCTGGTTCCCGGGCTCGAGCACGCCGGTGACGCGCACCGCACGCTTCGCCTCGTACCAGATCTGACGGTAGGCGAAATATCCCAGGATCGTTCCGATGAGCAGGAAGATCGCGACCGCGAGGCCCGCTGCGTGGCGGGTCTCGAGATTAGGCTCGGCCGTCCATGCCAGGAACGCGGCAACGTCCTTGGCCATCTGGTCGACCGTCGGCCTGGTGCCGTCGGCGTAGGTCACCTGCCCGTCGCTCGTCAGCGGCGGCGGCATGGCGATGTTGAGGTTGGCGAAATAGGGATTGTAGTGCAGCCCCGGCGGCGTCTTCGCGTCGGGGAACTTCTTCAGCAGCTCCGCCGGTTGCGGCTGGAAGCCGGTCAGGATCGAATAGACATAAGCCGGGCCGCCCTCGCGCGCCTTGGTCATCAGCGAAAGGTCGGGCGGAAGTGCATTATTGTTGGCCGCGCGCGCCGCGACTTCGTTGGGGAAGGGCGACGGAATATGATCCGACGGCAGCGCTTTGCGCGTCGCCGCCTCACCCGTGTCGGGGTTGATCGACGGCACCTCGGTCTTCCAGTCCGACGCGATCTTCTTGATCTCGGCTTCGTTATAGCCGAGGCCCTTGAGGTCGCGGAACGCCACCAGGTTCATGCTGTGGCAGGCCGAGCAGACTTCGGAATAGACTTGGAATCCGCGCTGCAGCTGGCGCTTGTCGAACTTGCCGAATGGCCCGTCTGATTTGAGGTGAAGCGGCTTTGGCTGCTTGTGGAATTCCTCGGCCGGGAGGGGTGCCGGCGGACTCTTCAAATAGGTTGCGACCCCGCTGATCAGCGAGATGAGCAGGACACCGGCAAATACCAGCCCGACGAGGAAACCAATGACACGGACCATCTGTCGTCGCGCCCCCTTATTCGGCCGCGGCGGTGGCGACCGAGCCCCCGCGCTTTTTCTTTTGTGCCGCCGGTGCGGCCTCGGCGGCTTCACCGTGGAGCACGCTCTCGGAGATCGAGCTCGGCAACGGCAGCGGCGTCTCGAACCTCGAAACCAGCGGCAGGATCACGAGGAAATGCAGGAAATAATAAGCCGCGCTAATTTGCCCGACCGCGTTCCTGAACGGCGTCGGAGCGCCGCCGCCGGCCCACCCGAGCAGGATCACGTCAATGACCAGCAACCAGAAGAAGCGCTTGAACAATGGGCGGTAGGAGCCGGAGCGCACCGGCGACTTGTCGAGCCATGGCAGGAAGAACAGCAGCAGGATCGAGCTGAACATCGCCAGCACGCCCCACAACTTGGCCGGCAGGATGAAGTCGAAGGTGAAGGAACGAAGGATCGCGTAGAACGGCCAGAAATACCACTCAGGGACGATCTCCGCCGGCGTCGCCAGCGGGTTCGCCGGAATGTAATTGTCCGGGTGTCCGAGATAGTTGGGCGCGAAATAGGTGACGATCGCATAGATCAGCAGAAAGGCGCCGAAGAACCAGCCGTCCTTGGCCGTGTAGAAGGGATGGAACGGCAGTGTGTCGCGCTCGTCCTTGACGTCCACCCCCGTCGGGTTACCCGACCCCGGAATGTGCAGCGCCCAGATGTGGAGGATGACCACTCCGGCGATGACGAACGGCAGCAGATAGTGGAGCGAGAAGAAGCGGGACAGCGCCGCCTGATCGGGCGCGTAGCCGCCCAGCAGCCAGATGCGGATCGGCTCCCCGACCAGCGGAAATGCCGAGAAGAAGCCGGTGATGACCTGCGCGCCCCAATAGCTCATCTGCCCCCACGGCAGCACGTAGCCCATGAACGCGGTCGCCATCATCAGCAGGTAGATGACGAGGCCGAGCATCCACACCAGCTCACGTGGCGCCTTGTACGAGCCGTAATAAAGACCGCGGAAGATATGGATGTAGACCGCGATGAAGAAGAAGCTTGCGCCGTTCATGTGGGCGTAGCGCAGCAGCCAGCCGGCGTTGACGTCGCGCATGATGTGGCCGTTGACCGAAGCGAATGCGCCGTCAGTCGTCGCATAATAATGCATCGCAAGAACGATGCCGGTGACGATCTGGATGGTCAGGAAGATCCCGGCCGTGAAACCGAAGTTCCACCAGTAATTGAGGTTGCGCGGCACCGGATAGCCGCCACCGACCGCCCCATAGGCGAGCCGCGGCAGCGGCAGCCGCTCGTCCAGCCACTTCATCACCGGATGCTTGGGTTCGTAGGGCTTGGCCCACTTGAAGCTCATCTCTTGCTAGCCCCTCAGCCGATCTGCACGGTTGTCGGCGATGTGAACTTGTAGTCGGGAACGAACAGGTTCTTCGGCGCCGGTCCCTGGCGGATTCGCGCGGCGGTGTCGTAAATCGATCCGTGGCAGGGGCAGAAATAGCCCCCAAACGGCCCACGGTTCTCGCCCTCGCCGATGCCGAGCGGCACGCACCCAAGGTGGGTGCACACGCCCAGGGTGATCAGCCAGTTCGTGTGCCCTGGCTTTGTCCGTTCGGCGAGTGTCTGCGGATCCCGAAGCGACGACAGCGGCACCGCGTTCGCTTCGGCGATTTCCTTGGGAGTGAGGTTGCGCACGAACACCGGCTGCTTGCGCCACTGGGTCTTGATTCCCTGGCCGGGCTGCACCTTGGAAATATCGACCTCGGTGGTGGCCAGCGCGAGCACGTCCTGCGAGGGCGCCATCTGGACAATCAGCGGCGCCAGCGCGGCAAGGCTGCCAACGCCGGCAAAACTTACCGCGGCGACATTGAGGAAGTCGCGGCGCCGAACGCCTTCGCCTTCGTTTGTGATTGCGGGACCCTCAGCGGATTGGGTGGCCATCATTTCCCTTTGTGACGCGAATTCTCAAGGTGCCGGGGCCGGCACGTGATCGACGCCGCTCCGGCGAGGCGCCGGCACGATTGGCGGGCCTGATAGCGAGGGGACGAGGGGCTGCCAAGGGGCTGAACCGCCGCTTGCGCGACGCCGGCGGCATTGGCCGATTTGCGCATAAAGATCAGATCTGAAGCTGGCTGCCGAGCTCGACCACGCGGTTTGTCGGCAGCTTGAAAAACTCCATCGCGCTTTCCGAGCTCTTGAGCATCAGCGCGAAGAGCTTTTCGCGCCACAGCGCCATTTCCAGCCCCTTCTTCGACGGGATCAGCTTCTGGCGCCCGAGGAAGAAGCTGGTGCTCATCATGTTGAATGGCTCGCCGCAGGTCGTGATCCCGGCGAGGTCGCGGGGGATGTCGACTTCCTGCATGAATCCATAGTGCAGGATGACGCGGTAGAAACCGTCGCCGGCGTCGTGGAGCTCGACCCGTTTGTCGTCCGGCACATGCGGCACTTCCTCGACCTTGACGTTGAGGATGATCACCCGTTCGTGGAGCACCTGGTTGTGCTTCAGATTGTGGAGCAGCGCCGCCGGGACCACGTCGGATGAGGCCGACAGGAACACCGACGTCCCGCGAACCCGGTGCACGGACTTTGCCACCGACTTGATGAACACCGCTAGCGGAAGCGCGGATTCGGACAGGCGCTTGCGCAGCAGCTGGCGGCCCTTGGCCCAGGTCGTCAGCACGGTGAAGCTGATCGCGGCGACCAGCAGCGGGAACCATCCGCCGTCGGGGATCTTGGTGATGTTCGACGCGAAATAGGTGCTGTCGACGATCAGGAAGAGGCCGATCGTCGCCGTCGCAAGCAGCCGGTTCCAGCGCCACACCTGGAACACCAGGAAGCCGAGCATGATCGTGGTGATCAGCATCGTGCCGGTCACTGCAATGCCGTAGGCCGAGGCGAGCTTGCCCGACTCGCGGAAGCCGAGCACGAGGATGATGACCATCGCGAGCAGGCCCCAATTTACCGCCGGGATGTAGATCTGGCCAAGCGCCTTGGCGCTGGTGTGCTCGGTCTTGAGCCGGGGCAGGAAACCAAGCTGGACCGCCTGGTGGGTGACCGAGAACGCGCCCGAGATCACCGCCTGGCTGGCGATGATCGTCGCCGCCGTCGCCAACAACACCAATGGCAGCCGCATCCAATCCGGCGCCATCAGGTAGAATGGGTTGGCGGCGGCGGCGGGATGGCCGAGCAGCAGCGCGCCCTGTCCCAAATAGTTGAGCGTGAGGCACGGATAGACGAGGCTCAGCCAGGAGAAGCCGATCGCCTTCCGGCCAAAATGGCCCATGTCCGCGTAAAGCGTCTCGGCTCCGGTCACAGCAAGGAACACCGAGCCCAGCGCGAGGAAGGCGAGCTTCGGGTTGATGACGAAGAATTTGATTGCCCAGCTCGGGCTCAGCGCGCCGACGATCTCAGGGTGCACCATGATGTTGGTGACGCCAAGCACCGCCAGCGCCGCGAGGTAGATGAGGATCACTGGACCGAACAGCACGCCGACCTTGGCCGTCCCGCGCGACTGGACGACGAACAGACCGACGAGGATCACGATCGAGATCGGGATTACGAGGGGCTGCAGCGGGGCTTCGGCGATGGTCAGACCCTCAACCGCCGAAAGCACCGAGATCGCCGGCGTGATCATCGCGTCGCCGTAGAACAAGCAGGTCGCGAGGACCCCGAGCATCACCAGCGTCGGCGCCCACTTCTTGTGCCCGAGATTGCGAGCGATCAGCGACAGCAAGGCGAACGAACCGCCCTCACCTTTGTTGTCGGCCCGCATCGCCACCGCGACATACTTCACCGTGACAATCAGCATCAGCGACCAGAAGATCAGGCTGAGGACGCCGAAGATGTGGAGCCGGTCAACGGCCAACGGGTGCGGCCCGAGAAAGCTTTCTTTCATCGCGTAGAGCGGCGAGGTGCCGATGTCGCCGTAGACGACGCCGACCGCCCCGAGCATCAGCTTGGGCAATGCTTCGTTCGGGCCATGGTGCGTGCTCTGCTGCTGGTCCGGCAGCAGATTGTCTGCGGTGATGTCGATCACGCGCAGTCATGTGTGGTCGGGACCCGTAAAGATTCTATGTGGTTTTTGAGGCGCCGCCTATCGTGCCCACGCCGCCCGGTCGGTTCCCTCTTGGCGCGGACCGCACCGGCGCGCACTTAAAGCCGATGACGGATGAGATGATGAGGTCACACGGGATCGCCGCTCGCACGCAAGCCTATGCCGGGGCGATGGCGATGGTTGCCGTCTCCACCCTCATTGGCCTGTGGATCGCTCCGCGCTGGGGCACCGCACCGGTCGACATGATCTATCTGCCGGCGGTTCTTGCCGCTGCGGCGCTGTGGGGCCTGGGGCCCGCCCTTGCCGGAGGCGTGGCCGCCGCGCTCGCCTACAATTTCTTCTTCACCGAGCCGGTGCACACCTTCCGGATGAACCAGGTGACCGACATCGTCACGGTCATCGTGCTGCTGGTTGTGGCATTGGTTACGAGCCAGCTCGCGGCCGCAATCCGCGCCCAGGCCCGTCTCGCCGCCGATCATGCCTCACGCAATGCCACGATCGCCGGCTTCGCGCGTCGCCTGCTGTCGAGCAGCACGGAGCAAGAGATTGCTCAGGCTTCGTGCGAAGAGCTGAATCGCCTCTTCAGCTGCAATGCGATGCTCGTCGCCGGGACACCCGAGCCGCTGACCATCGCCGCGGTTCCCGCCGGCAACCGTCTCACGCCAAGCGATCTCGCCGCGGCCGCGCTGACCCTCGAAACCGGCGAGTCGGCGGGGCGCGGCACGGCGCGCAGCCAACCGGCCGAGTGGCAGTTTCATGCCGTGCGCTCAGGCTCCGGCGTACTCGCGGCCGTCGGCCTCGCTCGCGACGACGGCACCCGCCCGGTCACCGACGATGATCTGCCGTTGCTCACGAACCTTCTCGACCAGCTTGCTCTCGCGCTTGAACGCGCAAAGCTCGAGCGCCAGTCGCGTGAGTTCGATGCGCTTCGCGAGCGCGACCGCGTTCGCGCGACGCTATTGTCGTCGATCGGCCAGGATCTGGGGCCGCCGATCGCAGCGGTGGCCGGCGCAGTCCGCGAGCTGAAGCGCAGTGGATCGGGCGACAAGGAGCTTCTCTCGAGCATCGGATCTGAAGCACTGAAGCTCGAGCGGTACGTAGCCAATTTGGTCGACCTCGGACCGGTATCCGATCAGCAGCCCATCGAAGCGGGTCGCGTCACCATCGATCTCTTCCAACGAGCGATCTTCAAGGACGGCCGAGAAGTCCATCTGACGCCGAAGGAATATGCGGTCCTGGCGGAGCTTGCGAAACACCCCGGGCGGGTGCTCACCCACGACCATCTGCTTCGAACCATATGGGGCCCGGCGCAGCAGAACCAGACCGAATATCTGAGGGTCGCGATCCGCGCGCTGCGGCAGAAGCTGGAGCAGCAGCCGTCTCAGCCGCAGATGATCGTCAATGAGCCGGGCGTGGGCTATCGCTTGACGGTCTGAGCCGGGCCGAGCCCGTATGGCTGTTGGATGCGAAGGTGACGTTCGTCTCCTCGTGTCCACGCGGCCGCAACAATGGTCCGAGACCGCAACGCTTCCCGTTCAAATCACCGGTGAAATATTCGCCGCCCTCCTGACTCGGCGCGCAGGCTCGGCAATTTGACGTTCCCAAGCTCGAATCGATCACCCTCGCCCGGCACTTGCCGGGCCCGCGGCGCTTCATCGGGCGTGAGCATATTTTGACCGGGAACCGATCACATGGCGAATAACGCGGGCACGATCCTGTCGCGCATCAAGGATGAGGAGATCGACTGGGTCGACCTCCGCTTCACCGACCCCAAGGGCAAATGGCAGCATCTGACCATGGCCTCGGGCGTGATCGACGAGGACATGCTGACCGACGGCTTCATGTTCGACGGCAGCTCGATCGCCGGGTGGAAGGCGATCAACGAATCCGACATGATTTTGAAGCCGGACCTCGACGCAGCCTATGTCGACCCGTTCAGCGCGACCCCGATGCTGGTCCTGTTCTGTAACGTCGTCGAGCCCTCGACCGGCGAGCTTTACGGCCGCGACCCCCGCTCGACGGCGACCCGCGCGGAGGCGTACCTGAAGCAGACCGGGCTCGGCGATACCGTCTTCGTCGGACCGGAAGCCGAATTCTTCATGTTCGACGACGTCCGCTTCGAGGACGGCTACAACGCCAGCGGGTTCAAGATCGACGACATCGA
>JBJMVJ010000043.1:0-15260 GCA_045810685.1 Sphingomonas sp. | reverse complement strand
TGATGAGGATCGCTCCGGTCAGCGTCGCAAGATCGATGATCGCCGCCGGCTTGAAGTTGCGCTGCACATAGGTGATCGCATCGGCGAGGACGAGGCGCCCCTCGGCGTCGGTATTGATCACTTCGACGGTCTGGCCCGACATCGTCGTCACGACGTCGCCCGGGCGTTGGGCGTTCCCGTCGGGCATGTTCTCCACCAGCCCGCAAATCCCGACGAGATTCGCCTTGGCCTTGCGCAGGGCCAGGGCCTTGAGCGCGCCGACGACGGCGCCAGCGCCGCCCATGTCCCACTTCATCGCTTCCATTCCGGCGGCCGGCTTGATCGAAATGCCACCGGTGTCGAAGGTGACGCCCTTGCCGACGAACGCGGTGGGCTGGCCGCCGTTTTCGGCGCCGTCCCACCTCAACACCAGCATCCTCGCCTCGCGCACCGAACCCTGGGCGACACCGAGAAGCGCGCCCATGCCGAGCTTCGCCATCGCCGCCCGGTCGAGGACATCGACCTTGAGCCCGGTCCCATTGATGGCGGCGCGCACGCGCTCGACGAAGCTTTCGGGATAGATGACGTTGGCCGGCTCGGTGACCAGCTCGCGGGTCAGCGAGACGCCCTGCACGACCGGTGCCCAGCGCTGATCGTAGCGCTTGCCCGCGCCAGCATCGCCGCCGACAACGACGATCTCCTCGAGCGTTGGCTTCTGGCTATCCTTGAGCTTGGTCCGGTACCGATCGTAGCGCCACGAGCGCAGCGCCGCGCCGAGCCCGACCCGCGCCGCTGCGTCGGCATCGTAGCCAAGGCCGGTGAGGTCGATCACGGCCGTCTTCTCGCCCGAGGTCTGCAGCCGCGCCGCGACGGTCCCGCCGAGCTTTTCCGCAGCGTCGGCGGGCGACGTGCCCGCGCCGGTGCCGACAATCAGCAGCCGGCGAATGCTGCCGTTATCGTCGATGAACTGTTCGCTGGCGCTCGATGCATCACCTTCGAAACGCTGGCGGTCGAGCGCGGTCGAAACAGACTGCTGGGAAGCGCCGAGCGCACCAAGCGGCGCCCTGTCCTTGCCGGCGAGGGGCAGCACGAGCGCATAATCTCCTTGGGGCCGGCGGTCGGCGAAACGAACCTGCATGTGATTGATATCCTGAAAAGGCGAACGTCGGATGCGCCTTTAGGATGCAAGTCCAAGCTTGGCAAAGCTGCGGCGAAGCACGGCTTTGGGGCGATTGTCGCAGCGCCCCCGAGGTGCGATAGGCTGGCGGAGAGGCTTTATTCGAGGTCGGGGCAGAGAAGCGTTGCGCGCGAGATTGGTCTGGTGGTCGACGCTTCCCATGCTCCTGACGCTCCCGGCAGTGGCGGGGGCGCAGCCGGTCGCTCCCGCCAGCGCGCCCCAGGAAGAGGTCGTCGCCTTCAGCGCCGATCGCGTGATCTACGACAGCAATGCCGACCTGGTCACCGCAAGCGGCGAGGTCCGCATGAACCGCGACGGCAATTACCTTGCCGCCGACGAAGTGGTGTGGGACCGCAAATCGGGCGAGGTCCGCGCCCGCGGCAACGTCGTTCTCTCGACCCCCGAGGGCGACAAGATGGTCGGCGACGATGTGCGGCTTACCGACACGCTGCGCGATGGCACCATCGACAATATGATGGTCGTCCTCGAAAGCGGTGGCCGCATTGCGGCGACGAGGGGCACGCGGCTCAACGGCGTTTCGAGTCTCAGCAACGCGATCTACTCGCCCTGCCCGGTCACGACTCCAACGGGATGTCCGAAGCGGCCGAGCTGGTCGATCACGGCGGCGCGCGTCATCGACGATCCGAACAGTACGCACATCCGCTTTGAGGGCGCGCGGCTGCAGCTGTTCGGGCTCAACCTCCCGCTCCTGCCGGTGTTCAACATCGCCAAGGGCAAGGAGGGGATCACCGGCCTGCTGGTGCCCGACATCGCCGTGTCGAGCCGCAACGGCCTCGAGCTCGGCATTCCTTATCACTGGCAGATCTCGCCGAATCGCGACGCGACGATCACGCCGCATGTGTACACCAGCGTCCTGCCGGCAATCGAAGCCAAGTACCGCGAGCTCAACAGCGTCGGCGCATTCCAGGTCAGCGGGTTTCTCACCTACGGCAGGATCGACAATATCAATCCGGGGTCAGCGCCGACCGCCAAGGGATTCCGCGGCTATTTCGACGGCAACGGCCGCTGGCAGCTCGATCCGGCGTGGACCATCACCGCCTCGCTGCGCGCCGCGAGCGACAAGACCGTCACGCGCCGTTACGACCTGACCTACGACGACCGGCTGCGCAATGTCGTCAATGCCGAGCGGATCACGCCCAACAGCTATATCTCGATCGCCGGCTGGGCATTTCAGGGCCTCCGCGTCGACGACCAGCAGAAGCGGATCCCGATCGCACTGCCGGCGATCGATGCCCGCTTCCGCATGGATGAAATCGCGGGCGGGCATCTCGAGCTGCAGGCGAACAGCCTCGCGATCCTGCGGATCGAGGGCCAGGACACGCAGCGCGCCTTCACCAGCATCCGCTGGGACTTGCGGCGGCTGACGACGTGGGGCCAGATCGTCAGCCTGACCGCCTACGGCCGCGGCGACGTCTATCATACCGACGATGCCGAGGAGACGAGCGTCGCCATCTATCGCGGCACCAACGGCTGGCACGCGCGAGCGATCGGAGCATTGGCCGCAGACGTGCAATGGCCGCTCATCGGCACGCTGCTCGGCGGCGTGCAGCGGCTCACGCCGCGCGCGCAGCTAGTGCTCACTCCGCCCACGCCGAACATCGACATCCCGAACGAGGATGCGCGCTCCGTCGATCTTGAGGACAGCAACCTGTTCGCGCTCAACCGCTTCCCCGGCTACGACCGGTGGGAGGACGCCTCGCGCATTACCTACGGCCTCGACTGGTCGCTCGAGCGCAGGAACGTCTCGATCAGCAGCACGATCGGCCAGAGCTACCGATTTGGCCGACTGCGCGACATTTTCCCCGAAGGGACCGGGCTCAACAGCAAATTCTCGGACATCGTCGGGCGAACCCGCATCCAATACGGTCGCTTCATCGACATCACGCACCGCTTTCGCATCGACAAGAGCAACTTCGCGGTCCGCCGGAACGAAATCGACCTCACGATCGGCACGACCCAGACCTACGCCCAGGTCGGCTATCTCAAGCTCAACCGGCACATCGACCCGTCGATCGAGGATTTGCGCGACAAGGAAGAGCTTCGCATCGCCGCCCGAATCCTGTTTCGCCGCTATTGGTCGATCTTCGGCGCGAGTGTCATCGACCTCACCAGCAAGACCGAGGACCCGCTGTCGCTGGCCGACGGCTGGGAGCCGGTCCGCAACCGTTTGGGGATCGAATATGAAGACGATTGCTTGCAGCTTGGCGTAACCTGGCGCCGCGACTATGAGCGGATCGGAGCCTTCCGCAAAGGCAGTACCTTCGCCATTCACGTGGCCTTGAAGGGTGTGAGCCGCTAAGCCTGCGTTCAGCGGGCCTGCAGCAATGGCAGGCATTGGGAAATAAGGGAAAATCTCATCGTGGCATCAGCGTTTCGAGTGACAAGGGCGCGTCTTTGGATTGCGGCCGGGGCGGCAGCCTTGGCAGCCAGCGGGGCCGTCGCGCAAGACGCCGGGCAGACCGAGGCGCCGCCGGCCGCCCAAACCGGCGTCAACAGCACCCAGTCGCTGAAGCTTCCGCAAAACCCGCAGGTGTTCGGCAACGCGATGCCGTCGGTGGTCAAGGCCACGGCGATCGTCAACGGCGATGTCATCACGCAGACCGATGTCGACCAGCGCCTCGCGCTTCTCGCGATCGCCAATGGCGGCCAGATTGCGCCCGAGGAGGTCGAGCGACTGCGCGAACAGGTACTTCGCAACCTGATCGACGAAACCCTCGAGGTTCAAGCCGCGAAGTCCGAGAAGATCGAGATCAAGCCCGGGGATATCGACAAGACGATCCAGCGGGTCGCGGCGAACGTCAAGCAGACGCCGGAACAGCTCGCCGCCTATCTGGAGACGAATGGCTCGAATATCCGCTCGATGCGTCGGCAGGTCGAAGGCGAGATCGCATGGCAGCGGCTGCAGCGCGCGAAGATCGAGAGCAGCGTCAGCGTCGGCGACGATGAAGTCAAAGCCGTTCTCGACAAGATGAACGCGTCCAAAGGCACCGAAGAGTATCGCGTGGGCGAGATCTTCCTGTCGGCAACTCCCGCGACCGAATCGCAGACGCTCGACAATGCCAACAAGATCCTGACGCAGCTGAGGGGCGGCGCGTCGTTTGCCGGCTATGCCCGCCAATATTCGGAAGCCTCGACCGCAGCGGTCGGCGGCGATCTCGGCTGGGTCCGACCGGAGCAATTGCCGGCTGCGCTCGCGACCGTGCTGCGCGATCTGCCCGCGGGCGCGATCAGCAACCCGATCCCGGTTCCCGGCGGCTTCTCGATCATCGCCGTACAGGACACGCGCAAGATCCTGACGACCGACCCGCGCGATGCGGTCCTCAGCCTCAAGCAGGTGTCGATCGCCTTTCCCAAGGGAACGTCCCGCCAGGTCGCCGAGCCGATTGTCGCCCGGTTTAGCGAAGCGGCGCGCACGCTGGGCGGCTGCGGCGGCGCCGAGAAGCTCGCGGCCGACTTCCACGGCGAGGTCGTCACCAGCGACCAGGTGAAGATGCGCGACCTGCCGCCCGCGCTGCAGCGGCTGATGCTGCCGATGCAGGTCGGCCAGGCGACGCAGCCGTTCGGCTCGCTCGAGGAAGGCGTTCGAACGCTCGTGATCTGCGGCCGCGACGAAGTCGAGCAATCGGCGCCGAGCTATGACGACGTCTACAACCAGCTCAACGAGGAGCGGGTCAACTCGCGCGCGCGGCGCTATTTGCGCGACTTGCGGCGCGATGCGGTGATCGAATTCCGCTGATCGAGCATTTCCGTTAAGGGCCGCGGCTGATGGCTCGCGCCCTCAACACACCGCTTGCCGTCTCGCTCGGCGATCCCGCCGGCATCGGGCCGGAAGTGATCGCCAAATGCTGGGACAACCGCTCGGCGTTCGCGTTGCCGACATTCGTCGCGATCGGCGACCCGCGCTCGCTCGCGGCGGTGTGGGATGGCCCGATCGAGGTGGTGGACGATCCACGCCAGGCCGACGCCGCCTTCGACTATGGGCTGCCGCTGATCCAGCTCAACGCGCCGCGGCCCGACGTGCCCGGCCACCCCAGCGTTGCGGGCGCGCACACGTCCCTCGATTCGCTCGAAATCGCCGTCGGGCTTGCGCGCTCGGGTTCGGCCGCCGCCGTCGTCACCGGACCCGTCGCGAAGGAACAGCTTTACGCGATCGGCTTCCAGCATCCCGGCCAAACCGAATTTGTCGCCGAGCGGTGCGGCGTCGCGCCTGGCAATGTCGTGATGATGCTCGCCGGCCCAACGCTTCGAACCGTGCCGGTCACCACCCACATTCCGCTAAGCGCCGTTTCGGCGCACCTCAGCAGCAGCCTGATTGAATCGCGTGGCCGCGCCGCGCTTCGCGGTTTGCAGCGCAATTTCGGCATCGCCGAGCCGCGGCTCGCCGTCTCCGGGCTCAACCCGCACGCCGGTGAGGGCGGTCAACTCGGGCGCGAGGAGATCGAGATCATCGCTCCGGCGATCGCGGCGCTCGCGGCTGAGGGTTGGCGGGTCACCGGGCCGCATCCCGCCGATACGATGTTCCACACCCGGGCGCGGGCCAATTACGACGCGGCGCTGTGCATGTACCACGACCAGGCGCTGATCCCGATCAAGGCGCTCCACTTCGAAGATGCGGTCAACGTGACGCTCGGCCTGCCGATCGTCCGGACGGCGCCCGACCATGGCACGGCCTTCGACATTGCCGGCCAGGACCTCGCCGACCCGAGGCCGATGGCGGCCGCGATCCGCATGGCGGCCGAGAACGCGCTACTACGCGCCGAAGCGGCGTGAGCGCCCCGAGCGCCCCGCCGGAACCGCTAAGGGAAGTCATCACCCGGCACGGGCTGAGCGCGAGCAAGGCGCTGGGCCAGAACTTCATTCTCGACCGCCAGCTCCTCGCGCGCGTCGCAGCCATTCCGGGACCGCTCGAAGGACAGCGCGTGTACGAGGTGGGGCCGGGTCCAGGCGGCCTGACCCGCGCCTTGCTCGAGACCGGCGCGACCGTGGTGGCCGTCGAACGCGACCGGCGCTGCCTGCCCGCATTGGCCGAGCTGGAGCAGCAATTCGGCGCACGGCTCAATGTCATCGAGGGGGACGCCCGCAAGATCGACGAGCGGACGGTGATCGGCGAGGGCGCGCATGTCGTCGCCAACCTGCCCTACAACGTCGGCACCGCGCTGCTGCTCAAATGGCTGAGCGGCGACTGGCCGCCGTGGTGGCGATCGCTGGTGCTGATGTTCCAGAAGGAGGTCGCGGAGCGCCTCGTCGCGCAGCCGGGCAGCGATGCCTACGGGCGCCTGTCCATCGCCGCCCAGTGGCGATCACGCCCGCGCCTCGCGATGACGGTGAACCGGTCGGCCTTCGTACCGCCGCCCAAGGTCACCTCGGCCGTCGTGCATATCGTTCCCGCGGAACAACCGGCGGGCGTTGATGCGAGGGTCGTGGAGCGCTTGACCGAGGCCGCGTTCGGGCAGCGGCGCAAGATGCTGCGGTCGAGCCTCAAGTCCATGCCGGGCGCGCTCGATGCCGCCGAAGCGCTCGGCATCGACAGCGGTCGGCGTGCGGAGACGCTTGGCGTTGACGAATGGGTGAAGCTAGCGCGGGCGCTGAGCGGCTAGTTCGACTTCGGGCTTTCCGGAGCCTTGGCTGCAGCCACCGTCTGACCGCGGCTGATCGCGCCGGACAGCTGGGCGATTTGCGGGCAACCGCCCTTGCAGATCGTCTGCAGCTTCTGAAGGTTCGCCTGGGCACGGGCGGGCGCGCCCATTTCGACCATTGCCTCGCCCTGCACCGCGATGGCGTCGGCGTCGTTGGGCTCCAGCAGCAGCGCCTTGTTGGTCATGCGGATCGCCTTGCCGTAGAGGTGCTGCTTCTCGGCAACCCTGGCGATGTCGACGAACGCGCCGCGATTGCGCGGGTCGACCGCAAGCGCGGTCTCGAGCACATCCTCCGCCTGCTCCAATTTCCCGGCTGCCAGCAGCGCCTTCGCCTGACGCTGGAGTTCCGCGGATTTCGGCAGGATCTGGTCATCGGAGCGCTGGCTGGCGACCGGCGCCGCAAGCGCGATTCCAGCGAGCCCAACGAGCAGAAGGCGAGCAAAAGGCTGCATTAATCTCTCCACCAATCGCCAGCGCCTAGCACGCACGGTGCAGCCGCGCGACGAAAAATCCATCCGTCCGGTCGTGGCCCGGCGTCAGCAACCGGCCGGCGCCATCCACACGCCCCGCCGCAATGGGCGGTGGCTCACTAATCCACGATGAACGATGCTCGAGGAAGCGGTCAATCTGCCCTGCCCCTTCGCGGGACAGCAGCGAGCAGACCGCGTAGATCAGCCGCCCCCCGGGCTTGACCATCTCGGCGGCGATGTCGAGCAGGTGCTGCTGCAGAGCGATGACTCGATCGAGCCGGTCGGGCGTGAGCCGCCAGCGCCCCTCCGGATTGCGCCGCCAGGTGCCGCTGCCAGAGCAAGGCGCGTCAACCAGCACCAGGTCCGCACTCTCGCGCCAGTCGGCGAGCTCCTCGAGCTCGTGCGGGGGACTGAGCAGCCGTGTCTCGATCGACGCTCCAGCCCGCTCGGCGCGCGGCGCGAGCTTCGAGAGCCGTGAGCGATTGCTGTCGGTGGCGAGGATCGCCGCCCCAGGGGCAGCGGCGGCGAGCGCCAACGACTTGCCTCCAGCCCCGGCGCAGAGGTCGAGGATGCGGTCACCGTTCCTCGGCGCGCAGGCAAATGCAATCAGCTGGCTGCCCTCGTCCTGCACCTCGACCAGACCGGCTTCGAACGATGGATGATCGTCCACCCGGCTGTCGGATGGCAGGCGTATGCCCCAGGGGCTGTGCGGGGTCGGCTCAGCGCCGTCGAATTCGCGCAGAACAGCGTCGCGCGGCGCTCGAGCGATGTTGACCCGGACGTCGACGGGCGCGCGCTCAAGCAGCGCCGGCCATTCATCCTCGGTCACCAGCGGCGACAGCTCGGGCCTGAGCCACTCCGGAATGAGGCCCGAGGAAGCGCCTTGTTCCGCCTCTTCCAGTGGCTCAGGCCCGCGCGGTTCCCCGAACCGCCCGAGCAGCGCCGGATCATCGCGGGCCAATCCGACCACCGCAGCGCGGCCGCTTTCCGGCCGTTCGGCAACGCGGCGAATGGCGCGGAAGACCAGCTCGCGGACGGCGCGGCGATCCTTGGAGCCGGCGTAGCGGCGGTGTTTGAAGTAGCGCGTGACGATCGCGTCGGCGGGCGGTCCGTCGTCCCGCGCCGAAGCGATCACCTCGTCGAGAACCTCGATCGCCGCCTGGAGGCGCGCGGCGGGAGTCATCGTCTATCGAGTCGGATAGTTGGGCGCTTCGCGCGTGATGGTCACGTCGTGCACGTGGCTCTCCGACAGACCGGCGTTGGTGATCCGCACGAACCTCGCCTGCTTCTGCAGTTCGGCGACCGTCCTCGATCCGGTATAGCCCATCGCCGCCTTCACTCCGCCGACCAGCTGGTGGATGATGTCGCGTACCGGCCCCTTGAATGGGACCTGTCCCTCGATGCCCTCGGGCACCAGCTTCAGATGATCCCTGATGTCCTGCTGGAAGTAACGGTCGGCCGAGCCGCGCGCCATCGCGCCGACCGATCCCATGCCGCGATAGGATTTGTAGCTGCGGCCCTGGTACAGGAACATCTCGCCCGGCGCCTCCTCGGTCCCGGCAAGCAGCGACCCGACCATCACGCTCGACGCGCCCGCTGCGAGGGCCTTGGCCATGTCGCCGCTGGTCCGGATTCCGCCGTCGGCGATGATCGGAACGCCGTTCGCCGCGCGGGAGGCCTCCATGATCGCAGTCAGCTGCGGCACGCCTACCCCGGCGACAATCCGGGTCGTGCAGATCGACCCCGGGCCGATGCCGACCTTGATCGCGTCGGCGCCGGCATCGACCAAAGCCCTGGCGGCTTCGGCGGTCGCGACATTGCCGGCGACCACCTGGACGGAGTTGCTCAGCCCTTTCACCCGCTCGACTGCCGCGGCGACGTCGCGGTTGTGGCCATGGGCGGTGTCGACGACGATGCAGTCGCAGCCCGCGTCCATCAGTGCTTCGGAGCGGGCGAAGCCAGCGTCGCCGACAGTGGTCGCAGCAGCGACCCGCAGCCGCCCCTCGCCGTCCTTGGTGGCGAGCGGCGCAGCAACCGACTTCTCGATGTCCTTGACGGTGATGAGGCCGACGCAATGGTCGGCCTGGTCGACCACGAGGAGCTTCTCGATCCGGCGCTGGTGGAGGATCCGCCGTGCCTCGGCCTCGCTGGTGCCGATCGGCACCGTGGCGAGATTCTCCCGGGTCATCAGCTCGCTGACCTTCTGGCGCGGATTCTCGGCGAAGCGAACGTCGCGGTTGGTGAGGATTCCGCACAGCTTGCCCGATGCCTCGACGACCGGAATGCCGCTGATGCGGTGCGTCTTCATCAGCTCGAGCGCGTCGGCAAGAGTCTGGTCCGGGCTCATCGTGATCGGGTTGACCACCATGCCGCTCTCGAACCTTTTCACCTGACGCACGGCGGCCGCCTGTTCCTCGACGCTGAGGTTGCGGTGGAGCACGCCGATCCCGCCGAGCTGGGCAAGGGCGATCGCCATGTCCGCCTCGGTTACCGTGTCCATCGCCGACGACAGAATCGGGATGTTGAGCGGGATCTCACGGGTGAGGAAGGTGCTCGTATCCGCCTGGCTCGGCAGCACCGAGGATTCGAGCGGCTGGAGGAGGACGTCGTCGAACGTCAGTCCCAAGGGGATGTCGGCGGCGTCGGTGAGTTGGGCCATATCGGCCCATGACAGAGCAAGGACGATTCGCCAAGCCTTGGCACAGGCAGGTTTTTCAGCCTTTGGCGCGCTCCAGTACGCGCTGCGCCGACTCGACGTGCATGCGCTCGATCATTTCATTGCCGAAGCGCTCGGCGCCCCCGTGGAACGCCTCGACCAAAGCCTTTGCGCGATCGATTTCCGCTGGCCCAGGCGCGAAGGCGCGGTGACACGGCTCGATCTGGCTCGGATGAATGAGGCTCTTGCCGTCGAACCCGAGCTCCCGCCCCTGCTCCGCCTCCCTGAACAGCCCGTCGGGGTCTTCGAGACTGTTGAACACTCCGTCGAACGCCGCCACCCCCGCTGCTCGCGCCGCCAGAACGATCAGCTGCAACGACGCCGAAATCGGCTCGCGCGACGCACCGAGCGGCAGCCGCAGGTCGGCCCGCAAGTCGTTGGTTCCCGCGATCAGCCCGGCACATTCGCACGCGATCTCGGCCGCGGCGAGGACGCCGGCGGCAGTCTCGATCATCGCCAGCACCGGCTTGCCCACCGCGCTCGCGACCTCGCGCGCCAAATGGGCCGATATCGCACGGGGCAGAACGACGAGATTGGCCTTGGACCGTGCAACCGCATCCAGATCGAGCGAATGCCACTTTGTACCGACACCGTTCACGCGAATGGCGAGCGGCATCGGCCAATCGGTCGCCGCCGCTTCGACAGCCGCATTGCGTGCCGCCGTCTTGTCCTCGGCCTTCACAGCATCTTCGAGATCGAGCACCACCAGGTCCGACCCGGCCTCACGCGCCTTCGCGATCGCCCGGCGGTTCGAGGCCGGCAGGAACAAGAGCGAGCGCACGGCGAACAGGTCCGTAGGCTTGTCGGTTTTTGCTTCCGCTTGCGTCATGGCCGTCCCATCATGCCCCGGAAAAGGGAGGCCGGGGAAGAGACATGCTGATTACGTTCATGACCGCCGTCGCGGTGCTTGCGTTGCTGTTCGTGATGATGGGCGTCACCATCGTCCGCCAGGGCTATCGCTACACGATCGAGCATTTTGGACGGTTCGTCCGCGTTGCCGAGCCGGGGTTCAATTACCTGACGCCATTCTTCTACCGCGTCGGCCGCAAGATCAACATGATGGAGCAGGTCCTTGAGATCCCCGGGCAGGAGATCATCACCAAGGACAATGCGATGGTTGCGGTCGACGGCGTGGTCTTCTTCCAGGTCCTCGACCCCGCCAAGGCCGCTTATGAAGTCAGCGACCTGTATATGGCGATCACTGCCCTCTCGACGACCAACCTGCGCACCGTGATGGGATCGATGGACCTCGACGAGACTCTGTCCAAGCGCGACGAAATCAATACGCGGCTGCTTTCCGTCGTTGACCAGGCGACCGAGTCGTGGGGCGTCAAGATCACTCGGGTCGAGCTTCGCGACATCCGGCCGCCGCAGGACATCGTCAACGCGATGACGCGGCAGATGAAGGCCGAACGCGAGAAGCGCGCGGTGATCCTCGAGGCCGAGGGCATGCGCCAGTCGGCCATCTTGAAGGCTGAAGGCGAGAAGCAGTCCGCGATCCTTTCAGCCGAAGGCTCGCGCGAGGCGGCGTTCCGCGAAGCCGAGGCCCGGGAGCGCGCGGCGCAGGCCGAGGCCAACGCGACCAAGTCGGTGAGCGATGCGATCGAGTCCGGCAGCGGCCAGGCGATCAATTACTTCATCGCGCAGAAATATGTCGAAGCCATCGCCGAGTTCGCCCGCTCGCCCAATGCCAAGACGATCCTGTTCCCGGTCGAAGCCACGCAGCTGATCGGCACGCTGGGAGGCATTGCCGAGCTCGCCAGGGATGCGATTGGCGGGCCGGGCAGCGGTGCGCCGGCGGCAAAGCCCAAAGCCGTGTCGGGCGTGCCCAAGGCGTCGGAATGAGCGGTATTCACCTCGATCCCGCCTGGCTGTGGCTGATTGGCGGCGTCGTGCTGCTGATCACCGAGGTGATCGCGCCCGGTTTCTTCCTCGTCTTCCTGGGAGCTGCGGGGATTGCGACCGGGCTACTGACCCTCCTCCTCGGGCTGCCGGTTGCGCTCCAGCTCGGTGCGTTCGCGATCCTCGCCTTTCTCGCGGTGCGGGTCGGCGGCCGCCGGGCCTATGCGTCAAAATATGACTATAGCCCCGATCCGCTCCTCAACGATCGCGTCGGCCGGCTGCTCGGCCGCGTCGTGGTGGTAGTGCAAGCAGTCGATTCGCATGGAGGCCGCGTCCGCGTGGGCGATAGCGAATGGTCGGCCCGTGGCGGCCCCGCCGCGGTCGGCGACCGGGTGAGGATCGTCGACGTCGATGGCAATTGCCTCAAGGTCGAGCCTGAGCACGTGCTGCCCCCGATCTAGCGGGCTGCAGGCCTCGCTGCCTCCGCCCGGATGAAGGCGTGCATCTGGTCCTCGAACACCGTCAGCGGCACCGATCCCATCGCCAGGACGGCGTCGTGGAAGCGGCGCTCGTCGAACCTGGGGCCCAGGGTCGCCTCGGCCTCCGTCCGGAGGCGGCGAATGGTCAGCTCGCCGAGCTTGTAGGCGAGCGCCTGGCCGGGCCAGCTGATGTAGCGGTCGACCTCGGTTTCGACCTCATGCTGTGAGAGCGCCGTGTGGCTCGCAAGATAGTCGATCGCCTGCTGCCGCGACCAGCCGTAGCGGTGGATGCCGGTGTCGATCACCAAACGCGCGGCGCGCCACATCTCGTAGCTGAGCTGACCGAAGCGCTCGTAAGGTGTGCGGTAGATACCGAGCTCATTGCCGAGCCACTCGCTGTAGAGGCCCCAGCCCTCGCCCATTCCGGAGAAGTAGAGCGTTCGGCGGAAAGCCGGCAGCGACTTCTGCTCGGCGGCGATTTCGAACTGGAGGCTGTGACCGGGGGCGCATTCATGCAGGGTGAGCACCGGGATGTTGTAGAGCGGCCGTGTCGGCAGATTGTAGGTGTTCATCATGCAGTCGAAGCCAGGCCCGACCGCGCCCCGGCCGGCGGTATAGAAGGGCGCGATCGCATCCGGCACGGGAATGAGCCCGAACCGCCGCCGCGGCAGCGTTCCGATGATCGAGCCGAGCTTCCCGTCGACCCGCTTCAGCACATAGGCCGACACGCCCATCAGCTCGTCGGGTGTCTTCGCGTAGAATTGGGGGTCGGTCTTGAGGAACTTGAGGAAGTTCTCATACGAGCCCTTGAAACCGGTTTCGGCCATCGTGCTGCGCATCTCGGCGTCGATCCGCGCCACTTCCGACAGGCCGAGCTGATGGATTTCCTCGGGGCTCTTGTTGGTCGTCGTATATTCGCGAATTTGCGCGCGGTAGAAGGCGTCGCCGTCGGGCAGGTCGCGCGCCGCGATCGTGTTGCGCGCCTTGGGCATGTACTCATCGCGAATGAAGGCGAGGAGCTTGCGGTAGGCCGGCAGCACCGCCTGTTCGATCGCAGCGCGTCCGCTGGCGCGCAGAGCCTGCTGCTCGGCCGCCGGGATCGTCGAAGGAAAGCTTGCGAACGGCTTGTAGAAGCTGCTCTTTTCAGGCGTCTGGTCGGCAAAGGTGGCGACCGACGCGTCGCGCCCGGCGAGCGTCGCTCGCGGAACGCTGAATCCGCGCGCCAGCCCCGCACGCATGTTCGCGATCTGCTCGTCGAAATAGCGCGGAATGTCGCGCATTCGCCCGATGTACCGCTGATATTCGGCCGCGCTTTCGAACGGCTGGTCAGAATCAAGGTAGGTCCAGAAGGAGCTGTCACTGTTGAACGGCATCTCCCAGGTGCGGAAATGCGCGTCCGACAGCGCATTCTCGAGCACGGTGCGAAAGACGGCGGCGTTGACGCGCTCGCCCGGCGACAGCTGGGCGGCTGGAATGGCATTCAGCTGATCGAGCCATTGCTGGAGTTGCGCGGCTTCGCGCAGCTGGGTTGCAGGGTCGACATGCGCGAGGTAGCCGAGCGGCTTGGTGTCGCCCCGGTCGTCCTCGAAATATCCGAATTCCTTGCCCTGCCAGAGCGCATAAGCGTCGTAGAGGGCCTTGAGCTGCTGGTCGGCCGTAACCGGCACCGACTGCGCGACTTGCGGCGGCCTGGCCGCCACCGGAGCGGCGGCAAGCGCCGCGCCGGCAACCAGGATTGCGGTGAAACCTCGGCTCATTGGCGTCTCCCTCTCCCCGGCCACGCTAGAACCGGCTGCCGGCACCGGCAATGCGGGGCTATGGCAGGACGGCGATGTCCGGTTCGACGAACTTGCGCCGCGCCTCGACCGAGAACAGCCGCGCCGGCGAATAGAAGCGCAAAGGCCAGTCGCGCCGGCCCATCGGCGACAGCAGCAGTTCGTTGACGAGCTCGTGCAATGGTTCGCCGAGGTCCGCTTCGGCGAGGAACAGCCGGACTCCGTGGAGAAACAGGCGCGTGATCGTCTCGTGATAGCCTTCGCTGTCGCTGTTCACTCCGCCGACCCTCTCATTGTAGCGCCTGATCAGGCCGGGAAGCTCGCGGTCGATGTCGATGTCGGGGCGACGGAGCAGCAGATAGGTCGTCGCGGCGAGATGCGCTTCGTGGGTCCACTCGGGACGCGGCAGGGTGCGCGCGACAAGGCCCTCGCCGATGTGCGCGACGTCGGCGTCGGATTCGAAAAGTCGGGGTCGGTATTCAGTCATCGATCGGGTCCCTGGATGGGCCCGATCAGCGACCGGGCCTTAGGCAGCGGTGGGTTGCGTCTGACTTAGCTGCGCTTGTTGTCGCGCAACTTTCGGCGCCGCCTGGCGCACGCCTTCATCCACTTGATCCGCGAACTGCGCGAAATTCTCGACGAACAGGTCGACCAGCCTGGCCGCCGTGCGGTCATATTCGTCCGGGTCGCCCCAGGTGCCCCTGGGGTCGAGGATCGAGGTGTCGACGCCGGGCACGGAAACCGGCACTTCGAAACCGAAGTTCGGGTCCTTGCGGAACTCGACGTTCTTGAGGGAGCCGTCGAGCGCGGCATTCAGCAATGCGCGCGTCTCCTTGATCGGCATGCGCGTGCCAACGCCATATTTGCCACCGGTCCAGCCGGTGTTGACCAGCCAGCAGTCGACGCCGCCCTTGGCGATCCGCTCCTTGAGGAGATTGCCGTAGACCGAGGGATGGCGCGGCATGAACGGCGCGCCGAAGCAGGTGGAGAAGGTGGCTTCCGGGTCCTTCACGCCCTTCTCGGTGCCGGCGACCTTGGCGGTGTAGCCCGACAGGAAGTGGTACATCGCCTGGTCGGGGGTAAGCCGCGAAATCGGCGGCAGCACGCCGAACGCATCCGCGGTCAGGAAGATGATCGTGGACGGCGGAGGCCCGAGGTTCTTCTC
>JBJMVJ010000042.1:0-9627 GCA_045810685.1 Sphingomonas sp. | reverse complement strand
CGTGCGCCGCGACCCGGCAGCGCTCGAGCCGGCGCTCGGCGGCCCGGCGATGGCGTTCAACCTCACTGTGCTGTCAAACCTGCTCGGCACCCCGCTCGAGCCCGATTTCACAGGCGTCGATCTGCTCATCGAGGAGACCGGCGAGCATCTCTATCGGATCGACCGATCGATGTTTCATGTGACGTCCAGCAGGGCCATCCAAACGGTGCGGCGGCTGCGCCTCGGCCGGGTCGCCGACATCCTGCCCAACGATCCTGACTTCGCCGGCGATGAAACGGCGATTGTCGAGCAATGGTGCAAGCGCTCCTGCATCCCGTTCGGCGGCCGCGCCGACATCGGCCACGATGCGCGCAACCGGGTGGTCCCGTTCCCTTCCCGGGCGGCCTAACCCAGGTTGCATTAGGCCCATTGCAAAGCGCCCTCAGTTGCGCTCTACGAAGAAGGGAACAACAGGAGGGCCAAGATGGCACAAGGCAGTCGGAAAGCAGGGGGCGGACTGGCCCGCCCGGTTCAACCTTCGGCAGATCTCGCGGCAATCACTGGAAGCTCACCGCTTCCACGCAGCCAGGTCGTTTCGAAGATTTGGGACCACATTCGCAAGAACAACCTGCAAAACCCTCAAAACAAGAGGGAAATTCTTGCCGACGACAAGCTCAGGAAGGTCTTCGGGGGCAAGGACCGGGTCAGCATGTTCGAGATGAACAAGCACCTGTCGAACCACCTGAAGTAAGTTTCAGTCAGTCTGAGGCTATAAGGGGATCCGCCGCGGCGGGTCCCCTTTCTTATGTGAGTAGCTGCGACTCGACGGTGACAGTCAGCCGCGCCAGACCGTCTCGAGCCGCTCCTCGGTCACCGGATAGCCGAGATCGCTGGGAATGGTGATGAACCTCTCGCCATCCCGCTCTTCGACCCACGGCGTCACCGGCGCGATGTCGTGCTCCAGCGCATCCGCGTGGATCTCATCGAACGAGCCATGCTGTGCCAGCCGTTCGAGGTTCCGCCGGGTCGGGAAGATCAGCCGCGCTTCGCCGCTGCGGTCGCGCTCCAGCACCTCCGCAGCGCTCAGCCATTCGGCTCCGGCGCATTCGCGTTCCACGACCCGCGGCTGCCATTGGCCCCGCGGGCAGCGGGCAATGAAGAACATGGTGTCGAAGCGACGCACCGCGTGAAACTTTGGGACCCAGCGCGCGAATGGAGTCAGAGCTTCCGCGTCGAGCTCGAGCCCGTGCTCCTGCAGCAGTTCGGCGAAGTGTCGGTCCGCGACCAACGCGTCCTGCAGCGAGCGGGCCGCTGCGCCGTCAGGAAGCGGCGACAGCCCCGCAGGGACGGCCGTTTCCTCGATCGTTTCGCGGATTGCCGCGACGGCGGCTGGATCGACCCCGGCCGCCGCGCCGAGCCGGCGGTCGGCTTCATCGACGCGGCCGCCGGGAAACACCAGGGCGCCCGCGGCAAAGGCCATTCCGCCGGCGCGCTCGACCATCAACAACTCGGGCATGCCGGCGGGCGGTTCGCGAACCAGGATCAGGGTCGCTGCGGGGATCGCCTCGTCGCTCATGGGCTCCGCGCAGGCGGGCCTACATGCCGCTGACGGTTTGCTCGTCGGCTTCGCGCGGGTTGACGACATTGTCCTGCGCCGCGGCATTTTCCTCGTTGAGCAATTTCTGTTGGTTGGCGAGCGCCTGCGCCTCGGCATTCGCCGCATCCATTGCCGCCTGGTTGGCAAGCTCGTTGAGCTGCTCGGCATTCGGCTGGTTGATCTCGGCATTCTGGACCGCGTCCTGGTTGTCCCGATTGCACCCCGCAAGAGCCAGGGCGGCAGTGCCGACGATCACAAACGCTAGTCTTTTCATTGCTTTCTGGTCCCCATGAAGCGGTTCGCGTAGCCTGCCATAACAGCGCCAAACTTGAGATTCACGTGCAAAATCCCTACATGAGCATCGCCGGTTCGCCGGCTATGTCGGTAGAAGGTTGGGTGGAATAGGCACTTCGGACCCGGGGGGCAGTACCCCGGCGCCTCCACCATCGGCAGCGTGCAAACGCGGCCGTTGATGGGGGCGAAATAGGATCGACGAGTGCAATAAAGGCCTAATTGCCGATCGGACCGGGCCACCGTGACGGCTCATTCACACAAGTGCCAACGATAACGAGGCGCTCGCTCTTGCGGCGTAACTGACGTCCTAACGGACTGAAGTTACAAGGCTAAAGCGCGGTTGGACCCCACCGGGCAACAGAAGGGGATTCCAGCGGCCTCCGAGGGAGCCGGGCAACAGAATCCCTCGGACTTCTCAACCAGCCGTAGTTGGCGTTCTCGCTTCTAGCGTTTCCTGAGCTCGTCCCGAATCTCTGTCAGCACCTCGATCTCGCTTGGTCCGGCGGGCGCCTCCCGGCGTTTGCGCATGAGCTTGGTCGCCCAGCGCACCAGTAGAAAGATGATGAAGGCGAGGATGAGGAAGTTGATCACTTGCGTCACGAACTCGCCCCAGCCGAGCACCGGCGCACCGGCCGCCTTCAGCGCCGCATAATTGCTGAGGCTCCCCTTGTAGCCTGCGGGCAGCGGGCCGAGCAGCATGAAGTGGCTGGAGAAATCGAGCCCGCCGAATACCGCGCCGACAATCGGCATGATGATGTCTTCTGTGAGGCTGGTTGCGATCTTGGCAAAGGCGGCGCCGATGATCACAGCGACCGCGAGGTCGAGGACGTTGCCCCTGGCGATGAACGCCCGAAAGTCATTGAGCATGCGCTTCCCCCTTGTCTGGAGCCGCGCACCTTAGCGCAGCCACGGCCGTTTGGCAGCAGCAGTCCTGCTGTGTTGCTGTTGTATGACAGCATATTGAAACCCAACGGCCGTGCGTCTAACTATAGGGCCACGTGACGCGATCTTCAGGGGACCATCAAATGACCGCGCTTGCCCGTCTCACTCCCGCCGCTTCGCTCAAGCGGACGGTTCTTGCACTCATGTTGGCGTTCGGCCTTGCGAGCTGCGGCATCAACAGCGTTCCGACCGCCGAAGAGCAGGTCAACGCCGCCTGGGGCAATCTTCAGGCTGATTATCAGCGTCGAGCGGACCTCATTCCAAACCTCGTCAACACCGTCAAGGGCTATGCCCAGCAGGAAAAGACCGTGCTGACTGAGGTCACCGAGGCACGCGCCAAGGCCTCAAGCATTCAGCTCAACGCCAACGACCTCAGCGATCCGGCCAAGGTGCAGGCATTCCAGAATGCGCAGAACCAGCTCGGCGGGTCCGTCGGGCGGCTGCTGGCGACGTTCGAGGCCTATCCGGACCTCAAGTCGAACCAGAATTTCCTCGCGCTACAGGACCAGCTCGAGGGCACCGAGAACCGCATCAACGCCTCGCGCCGCGATTACAACACCACCGTGAAGCAATATAACACGCTGATCCGCACCTTCCCGACTGCGATCGGCGCGAAGGTCTTCTACGGCGCCAAGCCCAAGGTCCCGTTCGAGGCTTCGGCCGCCGCGCAGACCGCGCCGACAGTCACTTTCGGCAACGGCAGCTGAGGTGAACCCGAAGCGTCATCGCGAGGACGCCGGACCTGTTCCGGCGGCCGTGGCGATCCATGTCCGGTTGCTGGATTGCTTCGCTGCGCTCGCAATGACGCTGCTGCTGGCATTTGCGGCTCCCGCGGCTGCTCAGACATTCCCGCCGCTGACCGGGCGCGTGGTAGACCAGGCGCATCTGCTGACGCCGGCGCAGATCCAGGACCTCAGCTCGAAATCAGAAGCGCTAGAGGCGCAGTCGGGCCGGCAGTTCGTGGTGGCGACGGTGAACAGCCTCGAGGGATATCCGATCGAGGATTATGCCTATCGGCTTGGCCGCGCTTGGAAGATCGGCAGCGCCAAGAACAATGACGGCGTCCTGCTGCTCGTCGCTCCAAATGAGCGGAAGGTGTGGATCGCCACCGGCTATGGCGCCGGCGGCTTCATGACCGATGCGATGTCCGGCGTGATCATCCGCGAGGCCATCTTGCCGCACCTTAAGCAGAAACCGCCGGACTATGGTGGCGGCATTGAGGCGGGCGCCGACCAGATCATCAAGCAGATGAGCCTCCCCGCCGACGAGGCGCAAAAGAATGTCGCTGCAGCCGCACAGGCGCAGCAGCAGCGACAGCATTCGGCCGGCAACCCGCTGCCGTTCCTCTTCTGGTTCATGATCCTTGGCTTCGTGATCCTCTCGATGTTTCGCCGCGCCGGCGGGCGTCGCTACCGGACGCGCCACGGCGGCATCAGCCCGTGGGTCGTGCTGTGGGGTCTCAACGAACTGAGCCGCGGGTCGCGCGGGAGCTCGTGGGGCGGCGGCTCGTCGTGGGGCGGCGGCGGTTGGGGAGGCGGAGGCGGCGGCTTCTCCGGCGGTGGCGGCTCGTTCGGCGGCGGCGGGGCGGGCGGAAGCTGGTGAGAATCCGGCTCACCGACGCCGACCGCGCCAAGATCTCCGCCGCGATTGCCGCAGCCGAGGGCAAAACCAATGGCGAGATCGTGGCGGTCGCGACGCCGATCAGCGACGCCTACCACGACGTCGCGCTCCACTGGGCCTTGATCCCTTTGTTCGCGGTGCTCGCCTGGGCCGCCTGGGCGCCGACCGCGCTCATCTGGTGGTACGATTTCCTGTTCGGAGGGTGGTCGCCCGATCCTACGCTGAGCGAGCTCTTGACGCTCCTGATGGTGTTCGCGGCGCTAAAGTTCACCGTGGCCTTGCTGATCCTCAAATGGATGCCGCTGCGGCTTGCGCTGACCCCGGCCGCGACCAAGCACCGTCGCGTGCGCCGTCGGGCGATCGCAACCTTCAAAGCCGCTGCCGAAAGCCGCACCACCGGCCGCACAGGCGTTCTCATCTACCTGTCGATCGCCGAGCGGCGCGCGGAAATCGTCGCCGACGAGTCGATCGTCAAGGTCACCGACGATCACACCTGGGGCGAGGCGATGACGGCGCTGATCGCCGAGGTTCGAGAAGGCCGCCCTGCGGATGGGATCACTGCCGCGATCGAGCGCGTTGGAGCCGTGCTGGCGGAGCATTTTCCGCGTACCGCCGGCGACGTCAACGAGATACCGGACAAGCTGATCGAACTATGAATCTCGAAGAACTGCCTCCGGTGGAGGTGATGTGGGAGGGCAAGTTCGTTCGCGCGCTGCGCCGTGGCAAATGGGAATATGCGAGCCGCGCCAACGAAATCCGCGCGGTCGTGATCCTCGCCGAACATGACGGAAAGGTCATCCTGATCGACCAGCCGCGGGTCGCGCTCGACTGCCGCTGCGTCGAGCTCCCCGCGGGCCTAGTGGGCGATGAGGACCCGAACGCAACACCCGAATCCGCCGCAATCAAGGAGCTCGAGGAGGAGACCGGCTTCACCGCCGAGCGCATCGAGCGGCTGGGCGAATATTATGCCTCGCCGGGAATGCTGTCCGAGAGCTTCAGCCTCGTTCGCGCGCACGGCGTGCGGCGGATTGGCGAGGGCGGCGGGGACGAGAATGAGGACATCAACGTCCACCTCGTGCGGCGCTCGGAAATCCCCAATTTCATCGAGCAGAAGCGCGCCGACGGTTTTGGGGTGGACGTCAAGCTGCTGCTGTTCATGAACTTCTGACGCGTCGTCAGGTCCAAATTCGCGGCCCACACCGCTCTTCAACCGGAGCCGATGCTGAAACTAGTTCAGCATGACTGTGTTGGCAGCGCATGGCTCGCCTCGTCCATTTGTCGGACCTGCACTTCGGCGCACATGATCCGCGGCTGGTCGAAGCCGTTGCCGAGCAGGTCGACGAGCTGAAGCCCGACCTCGTCGTCATCAGCGGCGACTTCACGCAGCGCGCCCGAACCGAGCAGTTCCGTGAGGCGTGCGAATTCCTCGAGGACCTGCGCGAACGCGGCCACGAAGTGCTTGGCGTTCCAGGCAATCATGACGTGCCGCTCTACGACGTGCTGCGCCGCTTCCTGTCGCCGCTGGCGCGCTACCGCCGCTTCATCGACGAGACCTTGTGCCCGTTCATCGAGCTGCGCGGGCTTGCCGTCCTCGGCGTTAACACCGCCCGTTCGCTGACATTCAAGGACGGCCGCCTCAACGCGGCGCAGGTCGAGTTCATCCGCGAGACGTTTGCGCGCACGACCAGCGAGGTGGTGCGGATCCTCGTCTCACACCATCCGCTGCTCGCGCTCAAGGTCGGCGAGGAAGTCGAGCGGGCGGTCGGGCGCCAGGAAATGGCCCTCGACGCGGTCGAGCAGTCGGGGGTCGACATGCTGCTTGCAGGCCACAACCACCACGCCTCGAGTCAGGAGGCGAGCGACCTCGTCACCCGCGCCGGTGGCGTGCTCGTGGTGCAGGCCGGGACCGCCACCTCGACCCGCGTGCGTGAGCAGGAGCAGAGCTTCAACCGGATCGACATTGCAGAGGGTTGCGCGACCATTACCGTGCACGGCTGGGACGGCGATGAATTCACGCCCAAGGATTCGAGCCGCTACGAGTGGCAGGAGGGCAAGTGGAAGCTGCGCAAGGCGCCGGCGCCGGCGCACTGAGCTTGTCCGCCCGGCGGCCGCTCGCCTAGGGCGGGCGCATGGCCCTCCCACAAGACTTCGACCTCGACGAATTCGTGCGGCGCGTGCTCGCCGAGGATCTCGGCAGCGGCGGGGACGTCACGTCAACTGCGACGATCGCCGCCGAGGCGCGCTTCGCTGCCGAGATGAATGCCCGTCAGACCGTCGTTCTTGCCGGGCTGGACGTCGCCGCCGCCTTCTTCCGGGCGCTCGACGCAGAGGTTGGGATCGAGGTGCGGGTCAAGGACGGCGACCGGGTCGAACATGGCACGACGCTGATGCGCATCGCCGGCAACGCCCGCGCGATGCTCGCCGCCGAGCGTTCTGCGCTCAACACGCTTCAGCATCTGTCGGGAATCGCGACGCTTACGCGGCAATATGCCGACGCGATTGCCGGTACCGGCGCGGTCCTGCTCGATACGCGCAAGACCATTCCTGGCCTGCGCCTGCTCGACAAATATGCCGCGCGAATGGGCGGCGCGCTGAACCACCGAATGCGGCTCGATGACGGGGTGCTGATTAAGGACAATCATGTCGCCGTGTGCGGCGGCGTTGCCGAGGCAGTGCGACGCGCCAAGGCGGCGAGCGCCGGACTTCCCGTCCAGGTCGAGGTCGATCGCATCGACCAGATCAAGCCGGCGCTTGCCGCCGGCGCCGACCGGCTGCTGCTCGACAATATGGACCCGGCGAGGCTGCGCGAAGCGGTGGCGCTCGTCGGCCGCCGAGTGCCGCTCGAGGCATCCGGCGGCGTCACGCTCCAAACCATCCGCTTCCTTGCCGAGACCGGGGTCGACTTCATCTCGGTCGGGCGCATCACCCAGTCGGCCCCCGCCGCGGACATCGGCCTCGATTACTCGGTCGAACAGGCGTAGCCGTCGCTTCGCCGATAGTAGGCAAGCTTATTGATTCCTGACCGCAACGTTCAGACCCTCGACAGCTTGTCGAGCCTATTGCCTGCAACACATGGCCGCGAGCCCCTCCACGGCATGGAAATCGGAGGAATGTATGTTCAGGAAGATTGCATTGATGGTGTCGGCTGCGGCTATGGTCGCAATTCCGGTCGCCGCTGAAGCCCAAGGTTATTACGGTGGCTACGGCTACAACAACAACTACGGCTATAGCTATCCAAGCTATGGCTACAGCTACCCATCGTACGGATACAGCTACCCGAGCTACGGCTACAGCAACTACGGCTATAGCAACTACGGCTATGGCAATCCGGGCTATGGCTACTCAAACGGCTACTATGGCTACGGTCGCAATGGTGGCAGCGACGTCGGCGGTGTGCTCGCCGGTGCGCTGATCGGCGCCGTGATCGGCAGTGCGATCACAAGCGGCAATCATCATCATCACCGTTACTATCGCCGCTACCGCTAGTCGCTGCGGACGATCGACGGAATCAGGCAGGCCGGGAAGCGATTCCCGGCCTGTTTCGTTGGGCTGCGCGGCACAACGATTTTTGTGAGCATTTGCAAACTTCCTGCCTATATAGCCGCCGAGACACGGGAGAGTGAGCTTGTTCAAGGGCCTCCAGCCCATCCTCTATGGCGAACGCGAGGTCTGGCCGCTGATCGAGGGAGGCAAAGGCGTCAGCGCCACCAACCACGCCAGCTCCGGCGCCTGGGCGGCGGCCGGCGGCATTGGCACCGTCTCCGCGGTCAACGCCGATAGCTACGATCCGGATGGCCGCATCATCCCGCAAATCTATGCCGGACTGACCCGCCGCGAGCGCCACGAAGAGCTGATCAAATATGCGATCGACGGCGCGGTCGCCCAGGTCCACCGCGCCTATGAGATTGCCAGCGGCAAGGGCGCGATCAACATCAACGTGCTGTGGGAGATGGGCGGCGCGCAGCGCGTGCTGCACGGCGTTCTCGAGCGCACCAAGGGCCTCGTTTCGGGCGTCACCTGTGGCGCCGGTATGCCCTACAAATTGTCCGAGATCGCGGCGTCCTACGGCGTCCATTATCTGCCGATCATCAGCTCGGCGCGAGCGTTCAGCGCGCTGTGGAAGCGCGCCTATCACAAGGCCGCCGAGTGGCTCGCCGCCGTGGTTTACGAGGATCCGTGGCTTGCCGGCGGGCACAACGGCCTTTCGAACGCCGAGGATCCGCGCAAGCCACAGGACCCCTATCCGCGGGTGAAGGCCCTGCGTGAGACGATGCGTGAGCAGGGCCTGGCCGACAGCGTCCCGATCGTCATGGCGGGCGGCGTGTGGCGGCTCGACGAATGGGACAATTGGATCGACAATCCGGAGCTCGGGCAGATCGTGTTCCAGTTCGGAACGCGCCCGCTGCTGACCCAGGAAAGCCCGATCCCACCCGAATGGAAGTCGCGGCTCCTGACGCTCGACGACGGCGACGTGCTGCTCCACCGCTTTTCTCCGACCGGCTTCTACTCATCGGCGGTGCGCAACCCCTTCTTGCGGAACCTTGAAGCGCGCAGCGAGCGGCAGATTGCCTTCACCAAGGAGCCGATCGGCGACCATCATTTCCAGCTCGACGTCGGCGTCGGCACCAAGAAGAACTTCTGGGTGACCAAGGGCGACCTTACCCACGCCCGCGAATGGTATGCACGGGGCTTCACCAACGCGATGAAGACGCCGGACGATACGTTGGTCTTCGTGACGCCCACCGAAGAGAAGCAGATCCGCGTCGACCAGGCGGAATGCATGGGCTGCCTCAGCCAATGCGGCTTCTCGTCCTGGGCGGACAATGAGAAGAACTCCACCGGGCGGCTCGCCGACCCGCGCAGCTTCTGCATCCAGAAGACCCTGCAGGAGATCGCCCATGGAGGACCGGTCGAACAGAATTTGATGTTCGCCGGCCATGCCGCTTTCCGCTTCAAGAGCGATCCCTTCTACTCGAACGGCTTCATTCCGACGGTGAAGCAGCTCGTGGACCGTCTCCGCACCGGGGCGTAATGCGCGTTAAGGGGGCGATCACCGCACTGCTGATCCTCGGTGTGGCCGCTCCAGCGGCTGCGCAGGACAAGCAGCCGCCATACTGGGCGTCGATCGCCAGCGGCCAGGCGATGACTCGGACCGGCCCGGGGAAGAATTACCCCGGTGTGTGGCTTTACCAGCG
>JBJMVJ010000041.1:0-14231 GCA_045810685.1 Sphingomonas sp. | reverse complement strand
CGGATGTGCTTGAAGATCTTGAGGTTCCAGCTCTTGGCCATCGCCCCTTCGAACGGGATGTTGCGCGCCTGCAGGAACGAGTGGAAGCCCATCACGCCGAGGCCGACGCTGCGCTCGCGCTCGGCGCTGTACTTGGCGCGCGCCATCTCGTCGGGGGCGCGGGCGATGTAATCGCTGAGCACATTGTCGAGGAAGCGCATGACATCCTCGATGAACTGCTTGTCCTTGTTCCACTCGTCCCAGGTTTCGAGGCTCAGCGAGCTGAGGCAGCACACGGCGGTGCGGTCGGCACCGAGATGGTCGCGGCCGGTCGGAAGCGTGATCTCCGAGCAGAGGTTGGACGTCGTGACCTTGAGGCCGAGGTCGCGGTGATGCTTGGGCATCGCCTTGTTCACCGCGTCGATGAAGATGATGTACGGCTCGCCGGTCGCGAGCCGGGTCTCGACCAGCTTCTGGAACAACGAGCGGGCGTCGACCTTGCCGCGCTCCGAGCCGTCGCGGGGCGAGCGGAGGATGAACTCGGCGCCGTCGCGCACCGCTTCCATGAACTCGTCGGTGACGAGCACGCCGTGGTGCAGGTTGAGCGCCTTGCGGTTGAAGTCGCCCGAGGGTTTGCGGATCTCGAGGAACTCCTCGATCTCCGGGTGCGAGATGTCGAGGTAGCAGGCGGCCGAACCGCGGCGCAGCGAGCCCTGGCTGATGGCAAGAGTCAGGCTGTCCATCACGCGGACGAAGGGAATGATGCCGCTGGTCTTGCCGTTGAGGCCGACCGGCTCGCCGATGCCGCGGACCCGGCCCCAGTAGGTGCCAATGCCGCCACCCTTGGATGCCAGCCAGACATTCTCGTTCCAGATTTCGGTGATCGCCTGGAGGCTGTCGTCGACGCTGTTCAGATAGCAGCTGATCGGCAGGCCGCGGCCGGTGCCGCCGTTCGAGAGAACCGGGGTCGCCGGCATGAACCACAGCTTCGAGATATAGTCATAGACGCGCTGGGCGTGCTCTTGATTGTCGGAATAAGCTGCGGCGACACGCGCGAACAGATCCTGATAGGTTTCGCCGGGCAGCAGATAGCGGTCGCGCAAGGTGTCCTTGCCGAACTCGGTCAGGAGCGCGTCCCGGCCGGCGTCGGTTACGACGTCGAACTTGGGCGCGTGAACCGCCTTGGAGCCGGTCGCCGCAACCGCGACGTCTTCACTTAGTACTTCGCTGCCGGTCGAAAAATCCATCGCGCTTCCCCGTCCCTCTTCGGCCCTGGCATCATCCGCGCCGAGGACCGTTTGTTCCCCACTTGTTCGACTCGGAGCCATCGCGGCATCCTAGCCGTTTTCCGCGCTCTCCGGGGCTTTTTTCCCGCCGCTCCCTGTGGAAAGCGGGGACGAGTGCTCCCTCACCGGAATATAATGATTCCGGCGTCAGAACACCAGTAGTTGCGTGCTCCCCCTCGTTCGCTACTATCTATTGTGCCTCAACTGGCGCTGGACGCAAGCCAGTAAATCGCGGGTCAACACAAAATCCTGTGGATTTGCCGCAGCGCTACAGTGGACTGCCCGGGCGGCGGTCCCGCCGTGGTCGACAGCGAGCGCGTGACGGTGACGAAGCTCGCGCTGCCGCTCGGCTATGCGTAGGGATCGACCGCTCAGCGCAGCAGCGCCGACGGCAGTGCTCCCTCGATCTCTTCGAACGTCAGCTCACGGTAGAAACGCAGGCCAGCCTCGCCGCCGTTGACCCAGGTGACGTGCGCCGCGGCGGACAACGATCCGCGCTTGAACAGCACGTCGGTGTTGAGCGGCATCTTGTCCTTCGCGGCGATCTGTACGCCGGTGCGCGACACATCACGGATCGTGACCTTGTGCGTACCCGTCGACGTCACCACCGTCGCGCTCATCAACACGCGCGCGCGATCGGCGCTGCGCGGTTCAACCTTTTCAATCTTCTGATGAACCGCCATTCGCCACTCCCGAGCCACTCACGTTTGCGGACGCAAACCGAACGCCTCACAAACACCGCTCTCGCGGGCGCTGAACGTGTCTAGGTCCATAACGGTTTAGAATTCGCAAAGAGCGGGCGGCATCGTTCGTTTTCGGGACAATCCGATCTTGGGCAGAGCGGCCGGACCTATCGGCTGATAGTGAACCGCAGTCGAAGAACGGGGGATTGAGCATGGAAGACGTCGAAGTGAGAGCATTCGTCGTGCGCGATGAGCGGCGGCCGGTCGCGCTCCGCGGCTTTGCAATGAGCGCGACTCGCGACTCGGATGTCACCGTGGACGACCTGTCCTATGCCGGTTGCCAGATCCGCTCCGCAGATTCGTTCGAGCAAGGCGAAACGTTCGAGCTGCGAGTCGTCAAGCGCGGCGCTGCCCAGGCGGAAATCTGCTGGGTCCACAACGACCGCGCCGGCGTGCGCTTCGTCAACTAGGCGGCGTCACCGGATGCGGCGGTTCCTTCTCGGCTTGGTCTTTTTCGTCATTGGCGGAAGCGCCGCGGCGGGACTGTCGATCGTCCGGCAGCCGCGCAGCCAGATCGCCGCCGCGCATCCGGCAGCAAATCCCGCGCTTCCGGCAGGACGCGTCGCCGTGTCGCCGGCCAGCGTGCGCCAAGCCTATGCAGACGGGCTGATCGCCCGGCCAATCGCGACCGTCCTCAACGTGCCGGGACGGATGAGCTACGGCGACTATCGCTGGGACGACAAGGGCGTGCCCGCCGGCCCGACCTGGGTCCGGGTCGACCTTGGCTCGCAGCTGCTGTCGGTGTTCCGCGGCGGCCATGAGATCGGAACGGCGGTGATTCTTTACGGCGCCGACGCAATGCGGACGCCGACCGGCCGCTTCCCAATCCGCGCCAAGCTCAAGGATCATCGCTCGCAGACCTACGACGCGGCGATGCCTTTTACGCTGCGGCTCACCGCCGACGGCGTCTCGATCCACGGCAGCAACGTTCGCTGGGGCTATGCAACGCACGGCTGCGTTGGCGTGCCGACCGACTTCGCCGCCAAGCTCTACGATGCCGTATCCATCGGAGATGAAGTGCTGATCATCGACGGCGCGCGCCCGGCCCGACGCCGCGCCTGACCCTCAAGAAGTGAATTGCTAGACGGCGCTCGGCTGTTGCCGCGCCGACCGGCGGCGCCGCAGCCGCCAGCCCATCAGCCCGAAGCCCAGCAACATCGTCGCCCAAGTGCCCGGCTCGGGCACCGCGCTCGGCGGGGCCAGCGGCTCGCGCGGTTCGGAGGTTGGGAAGCTCGCCGGACCGCCGGTACCAGGCGGCGTGTTGGGCGGATTGCCGGGGGATGAGCCGAGGATGGCGCTCAGCAGCGGCGGCGGACCAAGATCGCTTTGAACCGAGGGCGTCCCGAGATCGACCGGTAGCGGAGCCGGCATGAGCAGCATTACGAGTTCCGCCGGCGCGGTCGGTTCGGCGGGAACCATGCCGCGGCGAAACACAGGAGCCGGCGCACCGGTCTTTGCCGACGGGCGCACGTGCTTGGTTTTGGTGAGCTGCGCCTGCGTGCGGTCCCCGGGCGAGCGCTCGCTCAAGAGATCGGCGAGGCTTTTCGCGTCGTTCACCGCGGCCTCAACGATGCTGCCACCGCCGAGTGCGCCGATCGACCATGCAAGCGGTGTCCCCGCGGCAACGCAGGCGAAGGCCGCAATCGCGACCGAGCGCCGGCGCCGTGAACGCATCGCGGCGCGCGCCCGCCGCGAGCGCTGAATGGCTCTCGACATACGCAAGTCTGACGATACGCGACCCATCCGACCCTTTCCGAACCTAGCGGCGCCAAGGTTACGCGCACCGCAAGAACAACCAGCAGCGAAACAGCAGTTGCGATCAAGTCGGCGATGGGCAGTGCGCCATTCTGGGGCAGGCCGATCACGTCGATTGCCGAAGCGCGTGAGATCAACCAGCCAAAGCACACAGAACAGCCGAGTTGATTGTCGCCGACGGCAACAGATCTCCGCGTAAGAGTGAATGGAGCACGGCATGAAGGAATTGGGTCTAGTAACGCTGCTGAGCGTCGCCGTGACGGCCGCCGCGCCCGCCTCGCAGGCGTATCGCCCGGCCATCTATCAGACGCCGAAATCGACGCAGGATTTCGCCAATTGCTTCGCCAGGACGCAGGAGCGCCGGTCGATTCCATGGTGGTTCGTTCCGAAGGATCATGGCGGCACCTTCTCCAACCTCGGCGGAAAAGCTGCGGGCAAGCAATATTTCCTGGTCATCAACGATCGCGGCCCGCGGCGCGAAATCCAACTCACGCAAGTTGCGGGCGAGGGTGTCCAGGAACGGGGAGTGAGCGAATGCATCTGACGGTCGAACAACGGCGGCTCGCCCGGATCAAGGGCCGCGCCCGCGCGTCCTGCGCCCGGCAGCCGTCCGAGTCAGTCCGGGCCTGGTTGCGCGCCGCGCCCGACGAAGCGGTCGCCGCATCGGGCCCCGGCGCCCTTCGGCTTGAGGCGGAGAGCGAACCCGGGAGCGAGCGGCGCGTTTGTGGCCGGCGCTCAGTCGAGTCGGAGTTCCTGGTTCGCCGGACCGGCGGCTTCAACTGCCAGAGCCGGCTACGCGATATCTCGACGCACGGTTGCGGCGCCGAGCTGACTGCGGTGTGCGATACCGGCGATCACGTCGTCACCCGCTTCCCCGATCTCGAGCCGCTCGGCGCGCGGGTCTGCTGGACGGACGGGGTGACGGCCGGTCTCCAGTTCGTGTCGCGAATCCATCCCGCTGTCCTCGATTCGCTGCTGACGCGGCTCGGCTAGGGCCGCATAAACAAAGCATGTGAATCCAAGCCGGCGTCCATGAGACGGGGCGCTCCGGACTCGACCTGCCCGCAACGCGGGAGCAAGAAGATGCGATGCGGGGGCGAGGCGCAATCAGCGCGGCGATGTTGCTGGCGACGGGCAGCGCGGCGGTGGCGGCCGACAAGCAGCCGATCTGCGCCGATCGCCCAGGCAAGTCGAGCCAGGCATGCACGGTGCCCGCCGGGCATTTCCAGTTCGAAAGCTCGATCGCCGATTGGACGCTCGACCGGGATCATGGCGAGCGGGACACCGCGCTGGCACTTGCCGAGACCGACTTCAAATTCGGCCTGACCGACCGGTCGCACATCGACATCGACATCACACCTTGGGAGCGGGTGACGAGCCGCGTCGGCAATTTTCGAGACAATGCCTCCGGATTCGGCGACGTGCTGGTCAATTACAAATATCGGTTGTCCGCCTCAGGCGCGGCGCTGACGATTGCGGTTTCTCCGTTCGTGAAGGTGCCGACGGCGAAGCGCGCGCTCGGCAACGGCAAATGGGAGGGCGGCCTGATCGTGCCGATCCAATATACGATTGCTCAATCGCCGCTGCAGCTCAGCTTCACGCCGGAGGTGGACTGGAGCGCCGACAGCGACGGCAGCGGCCATCACGCGACGATGGTGCAAGTCGCAAACGTCGGCTGGCAGGTGAACGACAGGCTGAATCTGTCGGGCGAGCTGTGGGGGCAGTGGGACTGGGACCCGGCTGGGACAACACGGCAGGCGAGCGCCGACGGCGCGGTTGCTTACCTGGTCAAGCAGAGCGTGCAGCTCGACGCCGGGTTCAACATCGGGCTCAATCGCGTGACCCCGGACCTGGAAATCTACGCCGGGATCGCCAAGCAATTCTAGCGGGTCGCCCTAGGCGCCCAGCACGTCGTCGTTGGCGGACGGCCAGCCCTCGAACAGCGGACCGCGGTTGAGCCTGATGAGACGTTTCATCTCATTGGCACAGGCGTCGAGGTCGTCCTTGAGCATCTGCACGGTGACCTCCACCTCCGCAGCGTCGATGCAATTGCCGGTGAGCTGATGCGAGCGCGCCATTATGCGGGCGCCGTGAATTCCGTGTTCGACGTGAAACTTGTCGAGAATCCCTGCCATGCCTGCCTCCCTGTTTAACGCAAACATAACAGAGTTGACGGGCAGCGACAGTCCCGAAGTCTAGGCCGACAGCATCTTCTTCACGCCGCGCGCAGCTTGGCGCAGGCGCTGCTCATTCTCGACCAAGGCAATGCGAACGAAGCCTTCGCCTTCCTCGCCGAAACCGACTCCGGGCGCGACCGCGACATGGGCTTGCGTCAGCAGCTGCTTGGCGAATTGCATCGAGCCGAGGTTGTGGAAGCGCTCCGGGATCGGCGCCCAGGCGAACATGCTCGCCTGCGGCACCGGGATCGGCCAGCCGGCGCGGCCAAAGCTTTCGACCAGCACGTCGCGGCGGCGCTTGTACAGGGCGCGGTTGGCGGCGACGACATCCTGCGGCCCGTTCAATGCGGCCACCGCGGCCGCCTGAACCGGCGTGAAGGCGCCGTAATCGAGATAGGATTTGACCCGCGCCAGCGCCTCGATCAGTCGCGCATTGCCGACCGCGAAGCCGATCCGCCAGCCGGCCATCGAATAGGTCTTGCTCATCGACGTGAACTCGACCGCCACCTCCTTGGCGCCTTCGACCTGGAGGATCGACGGGGTCGGCGTCTCGCCGAAATAGATTTCGGCATAAGCGAGGTCGGAAATGACGATCAGCTCATGCTCGCGGGCGAAAGCGACGAGGCGCTCGTAAAAGGACAGGTCGGCGACATAAGCGGTCGGGTTCGACGGATAGCCGACGACCAGCACCTTGGGACGCGGAACGGTGTAACGGACCGACCGCTCGAGCCTCTCGAAGAAGTCGTCGCCGGGGGCTGCCGGGATCGAGCGCACCGCGGCCCCGGCGATGATGAAGCCGAAGGTGTGGATCGGATAGGAAGGGTTGGGGGCGAGAACCGTGTCGCCCGGCGCGGTGATCGCCTGGGCAAGGTTGGCGAGCCCTTCCTTCGAACCCAGAGTGACGATGACTTCCTTGTCCGGGTCGAGCGTCACGCCGAAGCGACGCTGATAATACGCCGCCTGCGCTTTCCTCAGGCCAGGGATTCCGCGGCTGGCCGAATAGCGGTGGGCATTCGGCTTGTGCGCAACTTCGCAAAGCTTCTCGATCACATGCGGCGGCGGCGCGCCATCGGGATTGCCCATGCCGAGGTCGACCACGTCCTCGCCCGCTGCGCGCGCCGCGGCCTTCATCGCATTCACCTCGGCGAAGACGTAGGGTGGCAGCCGGCGGATGCGGTAGAAGTCACTATCCATCACCCGTCTCTGGCGCCGATGGTGCGATGCAGCAAGCTAGTGGTGCATTTCCTTCTGCGCTTCCTGGAACCAGCCGCGATCGGCGGTGCCGAGTTCGTGGGGCGCGGCCTGCTTGGGCCGCGGCCGCGGCTGGCTTCCCGGAAAGGCGAGGATCATGATCGCAACTGCTAGCACTGCCAGGAGCGCGAGCAGAGCGAGGAACGGCACCGTCGAAAGCATCATCCGCGGCGCCTCCGGCTCGGTTCGCTCGGTGCCATTGCGGGCGCGGCGGAAGCTGCGCTTGCGGGCGAGAGCGCCGAGATAGGCCTCGGGCTGGGTCCAGGCGCGGTCCGGCCGCGGATTCGCCAGATTCTCCTTGTTCCTCACGCGTTTGCCGTGCGCCTCAAGGGCGTCGTTTGCAACAACTTCAGCGAGCGGAAACCGCCGCGTTCGCCGAGTCGGGGCCGCGCCGCGCCGGTCAGCTTGTGACAGGGACCTTCAGCTCGGCGAGCACATCGGCGCCGCAGCGGACGGTCACGGTGTCGATCGCCGCGCTGTTAGGGATGGTGGCGCTCACGTCCCACCAATTGTCGACGGCCGCATAGCCGGTGTCGTTGGTAGTGATGCTCGGAGAGAGTTCGGCGCTCGTGCCGGAAACCACTGCCGGGCCGAGCACGGCCTTGTAGCGGCTGTCCTCGCGGTAGGCCTTGCCTTTTACGGTGATGTTGCCGTCCTTTCCGCGCGATGCGGTCCAGCCTTTCGTCTCGCTGGGCTTGAAGAAGCAATAAGCGGCTTTCTTCTTCGGCTGCGCGGATTTCGCCGCAGGTTGGTCGGCGTTCCGATCGGCAGATTGGCCGCAGGCGGCGAGTGCACCCGCCGCTCCGATCACAACAAACAATCTGTGCATCAGCTCCCCCTCCGGTCCCACATAGGAGCCAAAGGAGAGCGGCAGATCAAGCCCGGAGAGGCAGACGCCTAGTCATCGATCGGCTGGCCGCTCTGCTCCTGCTCGAACAAATCGGCGACGACATCCCCGCGGGCGGTGAGGCGGACCTTGTCCCCTTCGACTTCCGCGACGAGGCCGCGCGGAATGTAATGGTGGTGGTCCTCATGGGCGAGGCCGCTGTCGGCGCGGATGAGCTTGATGCGGTTGCCCTCGACATGATCGACGGTGCCGATGTGGGCCCCGTCGGCGCCGATCACTTCCATATGCTCACGAATATCCTCGAAGCCGCTCATGACCTTCTCCTGCTGCACTTGCGCGCCGCGGCGCGCTGCGACGGTCCCCTACGCCGGTTCGCCGCGCCTGTCATGCGGGCGGGTTGCTGGGCTCGCCGAACCGGCCTAGTTCCGCGCCCTTATGCTCGACGTCCGCACAACGCCCGACGCGCAAGTCGCGCCGGAAGCCCCGCCTTCTCCGACCCACGTGACGATCCGCCGCGAGGATTATCGCCCGCCTGACTGGCTGGTGCCCGAAATCCGGCTCGAGTTCGATCTCGGCATCGAACGCACTCGGGTGCGGGCGACGCTGAGCGTCGAGCGCAACGGGACACACGACCGCCCGCTGCGGCTCGATGGGAGTGAGCTCAACTTACGGTCGGTGAGAGTGGACGGGCAGGACGGCAAGTGGCGGCTCGAGGGCGAGCAATTGGTGATCGACATCGGCGGCGATGCCGCGAGCGTCGAAACAGAAGTCGAGATTGCTCCTGCGGCCAACACGAAGCTGATGGGCCTTTACGCGTCCAACGGGATGTTGTGCACGCAGTGCGAGGCCGAGGGCTTCCGCCGGATCACTTTCTTCCCCGACCGCCCCGACGTGCTGTCCCGCTACAGCGTGCGCATGGAAGGCGACGCGGCGGTCTTCCCGATCCTGCTGTCGAACGGCAACCGGATAGCCGCCGGCGAAGGGCCGGACGGGCGGCACTGGGCCGAATGGCACGATCCATTCCCCAAGCCGAGCTACTTGTTCGCCCTGGTCGCCGGCGACCTCAAGGCCAATCGCGACGGCTTCACGACCATGAGCGGACGCAAGGTCGAGCTTTCGATCTGGGTGCGCGAGGCAGACCTCCCCAAGACCCAGCACGCGATGAACAGCCTCAAGCTCGCCATGGCATGGGACGAGAAGGTCTACGGGCGCGAATATGACCTCGACCAGTTCAACATCGTCGCCGTCAGTGACTTCAACATGGGCGCGATGGAGAACAAGAGTCTGAACATCTTCAACTCGGCCTATGTGCTGGCCGATCAGGAGACCGCGACCGACGCCGACTTCGACAATATCGCGCGCGTCGTCGCACACGAATATTTCCACAATTGGTCGGGCGACCGGGTGACCTGCCGCGACTGGTTCCAGCTGAGCCTCAAGGAAGGCTTCACCGTGTTCCGCGACCAGAGCTTCTCGGCCGATGTCGGAAGCGCCCCGGTCAAGCGCATCGAGGACGTTCGGGTGCTGCGCGCGGTCCAGTTCCCGGAGGATCAGGGGCCGCTCGCCCATGCAGTACGGCCGGATAGCTACATCGAGATTGCGAACTTCTACACCGCGACAGTCTACAACAAGGGCGCCGAGGTCATCCGCATGTTCCACACGGTGCTGGGCGCGGATAAGTTCCGCGCCGGCACCGACCTCTATTTCGAGCGCAACGACGGCAAGGCGGCGACCTGCGACGATTTCGTTGCTGCGCTCGAGGACGGCAGCGGGGTCGACCTTGGCGCGTTCAAGATCTGGTATAGCCAGGCGGGCACGCCCAAAGTCCACGCGCGGCTCGAGCATGACGTGGCGGCAAAGCGCGCGACGCTGCATCTCGAGCAGCATGAGGACCCGACACCCGGCCAACCGGTCAAGCAGGTGATGCCGATCCCGCTCAAGACAGCGCTGATCGGCGAGACCAGTGGAGCCGAGGTCGCGCCCGAGCGGCTGATCATCCTCGACCAGCCGCGGCAGAGCTTCACGTTCGAAGATGTCGGCGAAACGCCGCTCCTCTCGATCAACCGCAATTTCTCGGCGCCGGTGATCATCAGCGCCGATCGGCGGCCGGGCGAGCTCGAGCGGCTGGCGCAGGCCGACATCGACCCATTCGCTCGCTACGAGGCGATGCAGGAGCTGATGATGGCCGCGCTGACCGCCGGCGCACGCGGCGAGCCGGTCGACGCCGAGCCGGTCGTGCGGGCGATCGGCGCGACGCTCAAGTCCAATGCGCTCGATCCGGCGTTCAAGGGTGAGGCGATCCTGCTGCCAAGCGAGAGCCTGATCGCCGACCGGATGGACGTGGTCGATCCTGACGCAATCCACGCCGCGCGCGAGCGGTTGCGCGCGTCGGTGGGCGGCGAGCTTGCCGGCGACCTCCTCGCCGCGCACCGCATCGGCAGCGTCGCCGGTCACGACCTCAGCCCGCGCGCCAAGGGCATCCGGCGGCTTCGGACCGTGGCGCTCGGGCTCATTGCGGCAGCGGACGAGGCGCAGGCCGCGTCGCTTGCGAAGGCGCAGTTCGACGCCGCCGACAATATGACCGATCGCCAGGGCGCCCTCGGCCTGCTCGTCTCTCTCGACGCACCGGAGCGGCAGGCCGCGCTCGACGCTTTTTACGCGCGTTTCCGCGACGATCCGTTGGTCCTCGACAAATGGTTTGCGCTCCAGGCGGCGGCGCAGCGGCCGGACACGGTCGACCAGGTGCTGAAGCTCGCGCGCCACCCCGATTTCGTCATGACCAACCCCAACCGCCTGCGCTCACTCGCGGGCAATTTCGGGGCCAATCATTGGGCGTTCCACTCGCCCGACGGACGCGGCTACGACTTTCTCGCCGAGATGATCATCGCCGCCGACAAGCTCAACCCGCAGGTCGCCGCCCGGCTGGTCCCGCCGTTCGGCCGCTGGCGGCGGTTCGAGCCGAACCGGCAAGCGCTGATGCGCCAGGCACTGGAGCGGATCGTCGCGACGCCGGGGCTGTCGAAGGACGTGTTCGAGCAGGTGAGCAAGAGTTTGGCATAGCCATCGATCTACTCGAAGGGGGTCGAAAAGCGCGGCCTCAGGGTCTATTCTCGGTGGCTGCGAGGAGGCGATCCCATGGGTGCGACGATCGTTAAAGCGGGTGAGAGGCCCGCACTCAACGTTCTCGGAATGCCGCTCACGATGCTGTGCGAAGCGCGCGAGACCGGCGGCTCCTGGTCACTGTTCGAGGAGGAAGTCCCGTTTGGCATGGGCCCGCCGCCCCACCGGCACGACTGGGACGAAGCCTATTACATCCTTGACGGTGAGGTCGATTTCGAGATTGACGGCAGTTCGGTGAGGTCCGGCAACGGCGACTTCAACTATTTACCCCGCGGCACCGTACATGCCTTCAAAGGAGCATCAGCGTCGCCCGCGCGCGTGCTCATTTTCGCGGCGCCCGCGCACGGCTCCGAATTCTTCGAAGAACTGAACCGCGAAATTCGCGATCTTCCCGACGATGCGTCGAAGATTCCCGGGATTGGCGAGCGGCACGGCATCCATTTCATGCCGCCCGAGAAAGCGACCGCCTAACCGCCGATCCACTTGGCGACGTCGAGCGCAACCTGGTTGGCGGCGCGGTTGAGCGCTGGACCGACGCTCGGCGCCGTGCCGTCGGCAGGGGCAGTGGCGGTGAAGCGCCGGGTCTCAACGCGGCCGCCGCCGGCGGTCGACAAGGAACCGTCATAGGTCACGACCACCTGGCCCGTCGAAGCGTCATAGCCGAAGCGTTGCAGCTTGCCGCTCACTTGCAAACCGGGATCGAGGGAAGTCTGCGCGGGATCCAGAACGACGCGGTTGGTCGTCCGCCGAACCGTCTCTTCGAGCAGAGACTGGAACAGCCGTGCCGGCGTGTCGACGAGCTGCAGGTTGGCGACATATTGGACGTCGGTAGGCGTCAGCTGCACCGGGACGCGAACCGTCCCCAGCTCCCGTTCGACCGCGGGCGTGGCGATGGTGACCGCCTGGCCCGCGGCGGCGGTGCGCGCGATCTGTGCCGGTTCGGCCGCCTCGGGTGTCAGAGTCACGAGCGTCGTCGGAGGCTTGCCGCCGCCGCCGAGAAGCCCTCCGAGCGAGCAGGCGGCAAGCGCCATCGGCAGAGCAACCGCGATGGCGGTCCTGGTGAGCAGCCTCATCTCTTGCGTTTCCCTGGATTATAGTCGGGCAGCTTTTCGGGGCCGAGCGCGCCGCCGACCCCCTGCTGGTTGATCCGGTTCGACACCGCCTGGAGCGACTGCGACAGCTCGCGCAGGTCGTGCACCAGCCTGTTGGCCTCGGGCAGGGTCGACTTGGTGAAATTCTGCACGCCCGGCCGAGCGTCGGTGATCATGGCGTTGAGATTGTCGGCCGCCTGCTTGGCGGAGATGATCGTCTTGTTGAGGTTCTCGATTGCCGGGCGGCCCTGCTCGTTAACCAGCCGGTTTGTGTTGTCGGTCAGCGCTGCAACATTGTTCGCCGCGAGCCCGGCGTTGTGCGAGGCGATCTTGATCTCGGCGATGGTGTCGCCGAGCTCGGGGGCGTGTTTCTTGAGCTCGGCAGTCGTCGCGTCGATGTTCTCGAGAATATCGGAGATCGAATTCTGGTTCTTGTCGTTGAGCAGCTCGGTCAGCCTCTCCGTCAGCTTCTGGATGCGGTCGATGAGCTCGGGCGCGCTGTTGAGGAGCGCGCTGATTCCGCCCGAGCTCGCAGGGATCACCGGGCAGCCTTGCGGGCCGGTCTGCTGGACCGCCGGGCGGCCGCGCTGGGCGCCCGTCAGCTGGATCTCGCTGACCCCGGTGAAGCCGACGCCGTGGATCTGCGCGCTGGTGCCCTGGAGCACCGGCGTCTGCTCATCGACCTCGATCCGCACCCACACGAATTCCGGGCGGTTGGGGAGCAGCGAGATCTTCTGGACTTGCCCGACGGGCACGCCCGCGAAGGTCACGTTCGAACCCTTGTTGAGCCCGCCGACGCTCTGCGCAAAATAGATGTCGTAACATTTGTTCGCCTTGTTCGAGAGGCCGGCGAGCCAGACGATGAACAGCAAGGTGCCGGCGAGCAGGGCCACCGTCACCGCGCCTACCATCACATAGTTCGACCGGGTCTCCACTAGGCCACCACCTCGTGCTCATAGCTTGCGGCAGCAGCGCGCCCCCGCGGTCCGTTGAAATACTCTTGTATCCAAGGATGGTCTAAAGCCAATAGTTCCGGGATCGTTCCGACGCCGATCACCTTCTTGTCCGCAAGCACCGCGATCCGGTCACACACCGCGTGCAGCGTGTCGAGGTCGTGGGTGATGAGGAAAACCGTCAGTCCGAGGCGCTTCTGAAGCGAGCGGACGAGCTCGTCGAACGCCGCTGCGGCGATCGGGTCGAGGCCCGAGGTCGGTTCGTCGAGGAACAGAAGCTCGGGATCGAGCGCGAGCGCCCGGGCAAGCCCGGCGCGCTTGACCATGCCGCCCGACAGCTCGGACGGATATTTGGGGCCCGCGTCCGGCGGAAGGCCGCCCATTGCAATCTTGTAGGACGCGATCTCGTCGAGCAGCGGCGGCTTGAGATATGGGAAATACTCGCGGATCGGCACCTCGACGTTTTCCGCGACGGTCAAGGTCGAGAACAAGGCGCCGTTCTGGAACAGGATTCCCCAGCGCCGGCGGATGTTCTTGGCTTCATCCTCGTTGCGGCCGACCATGTTCTCGCCGAGCACCTCGATTTCGCCTTCATCGGGCGTCTGCAGGCCGATGATCGAGCGCAGCAGCACCGACTTGCCAGTGCCCGAGCCGCCGACGACGCCGAGGATCTCGCCGCGGCAGACGGCGAGGTCGAGATCCTCGTGCACGACCTGCTCGCCGAAGCTGTTGCGAAGGCCGTGAACCGTGATGACCGGCTGGCAGCCGGGAGGAACCTCGCCTGGCGGAATCATACCCACCCGATCGAGCTGAAGAAGACCGCGAACACCGCATCGAGCACGATCACGAGAAAGATCGACTGGACCACCGCGGTAGTGGTCCGCGAGCCGACCTCCTCGCTGTTGCCCTGGACGAGCATTCCCTGGAAGCAACCCGCCAGTGCGATGATGAAGCCGAACACGGGTGCCTTGATAAGTCCGACCCACATATCGGTGAGCGGGATCACTTCCTGAAGTCGCTGGATATAGG
>JBJMVJ010000040.1:0-7321 GCA_045810685.1 Sphingomonas sp. | reverse complement strand
GAGCCCTTCTTCACGACCAAGCCGGTCGGCAAGGGCACGGGCCTTGGCCTCAGTCAGATTTTCGGCTTCGCGCACCAATCCGGCGGCGAAGTCGGGATCGAAAGCCAGGTCGGCCGCGGGACCAGCGTTTCCATCTATCTGCCGCGCACCGAAGCGCTCGCGCCGGTTCGCCTGCACGCCCACGGTCAGCGCAACGACACTGCCGACGTCCATGTCGCAGGCGCCCGCATCCTGCTGGTCGAGGACGACCCGCGCGTCCGCTCGGCGACCGTCGGCGCGCTCGAGGATCTCGATTATGAGCCGGTCGCCTGCGCCGGCGGCGCCGAGGCGATCGCTTTGTTCAACGGCCAGGTCTTCGACCTCGTCATCACCGACGTCATCATGCCGGAGATGAGCGGCCCCGAGCTGATCCGCCACTTGAAGCAGACCAGCCCCCGCGACTTCGCCGTTTTGTTCGTCACCGGCTATGTCGGCGAAGGCGAAACGGACGACCTCCGCGGCTATGAGCTGCTGCGCAAGCCATTCACCGTCGGCGCGCTCGCCAGCGCCGTCGCCGCCGCCCTCGCCCGCAGCACCGAGCCCCCGCGCGCCGCCGCCGGCAAGCGGCGCTAGCCGCTCGAGCCTTCCCCCCGCGCCAGCGCCACCAGCCGCTGCAGCGATTCGACCCTGCCGCCCTCGATCACCTCTACGGCCGGCGGCGCGCCGCTGAAGCGTCCGAGCTCGGCCAGGGCTGCTTCGAGCGTGCCCCGGTCGCCGTTGATCGCCAGCACCGCGGGCCGCATCCGCGCGATCGACTGCATCGCCTCGCCCACCTGCCCCGCATGCTCGACCTCGTAATGGAAGACGTCCGGATGGTCGGCGCAGTAAGCGCGGACCCGCGGCAGCTGGGCGACACCGGCCGCGGATTGCGGGTTCGAAAGCAACGCCACCCGCGGACGCGGCGTGGCGGCGATAGGGCGATGGTGTACTTTCGACATGAATCCGCGCGCGGTTCGACTATAGGGACGTTCGCAATCTCGGCTGCCTTTGCGGCCAAATCATGGTGCTGGGACGACCGGACTTGCCTCAGATCGGCCTCATCGATCGCTATCTCGCCCGCACGATCGCGGTGCCGCTGATCGGCACGTTGGTCCTCGCGGCGATGCTTCTCGTCCTCGATAAGATGCTGCGCCTGTTCCAATATGTGGTCGACGCCGGCGGGCCGGTCAGCGTCGTCTGGCGGATGCTCGCCAACCTCCTCCCCGAATATCTGTCGCTCGGCATCCCGATCGGGCTGATGCTCGGGATCCTGCTCGCCTTCCGCAAGCTCGCATTGTCGTCGGAGCTCGATGCGCTGCGCGGCATCGGCATCGGCTACACCCGTCTGCTGCGCGTGCCTTATGCCTACGCAATCCCGCTCGCGATCATCAACCTGTTCATCGTCGGCTATCTCGAGCCCTACACCCACTATCGCTACAAGGGCCTGCAGTTCGATTTGAAGTCCGGCGCGCTCGGCGCGGCGATCAAGGTCGGCGAGTTCAACCAGCTCGGCAGGCGCCTCACGCTGCGCATCGAGCGCAGCGAGAACAAGGGCACCCAGCTCTACGGCATCTTCGTCGAGAATCAGGACCCCAAGGGCATGAAGGTCGCCGCGACCGCCGAGCAGGGGCGCTTCCTCGCCACCGACGACCCCGACAAGATCCTGTTCCGCCTGACAAAGGGCCGCCTCGTCCAGGATTCGCCGAAATTCGCGACCCCGCGAACGCTCGCCTTCGATGTCTATGATCTGCCGGTCAGCCTGCCCGCGATCGACCAGTTCCGCCGCCGCACCGCGGGCGAGGCGGACGAGCTCTACCTCCACGAGCTTTGGCGCACCGGCTTTGGCGGAGGCGGCGCGACCCCGAAGCTGCGCGCGGCGTCCGAAGCCCATTTCAACTTCCGGATGGTGGAAGTGGTGATGATGCTGATGCTTCCGCTGCTGGCGGTCGCGCTCGCCGTGCCGCCCAAGCGAAGCTCGTCGGCGCTCGGCATCTTCATCTCGATCCTGATCGTGGTCGCCTATCACAAGGTCAACCAATATGCGGAAGCGGCTGCGGTCAACGGCCGGCTCGATCCGACGCTCGGCCTGTGGGTGCCGCTGGTCCTCCTCGCCGGGCTGGTCTGGTGGATGTACCATGTGCTCGCCGACAAGCCGGGGGGACAGCCGATCGGCGCGCTGGAATGGTTCTTCGCCGGCCTCGCCAAGCGCCTCAAGGGCATGATGCCCAGGCCGAGGGATGAAGCCGCCGAAGCATGATCAACCCCAGCTTCTTCCCGTCGCGCCACCTCGCCTGGTACATGGTCCGGCTGTTCGTCACCCGCAGCCTCGCGGTGCTGGTTGCGCTGGTTCTCGTCCTCATGACCCTCGATCTCCTCGGCGAATCGGGCAAGATCCTCGCGGTGCCCGGCAACACCGACGCCGACCTGTGGCACTACGTCGGGCTTCGGATCCCGATGCTGATTTCGCGCTTCTTGCCCTTCTCGGTGCTGCTGGGAACTCTGATCGCCTTCGTCGGCCTCAATCAGAACAGCGAGGTGGTGGCGATGAAGGCCGCCGGCCTTTCCGCGCACCAGATCCTCGCGCCGCTGGTCGTCGCAAGCATCGGCATCGCCGGCATCCTGTTCGCCTTCAACGAGCTGGTGGTGGTCAACTCGACCCGCGCGGTCACCGCGTGGAGCGACAACGGCTACAAGCCGATCCCGCCGGCGAGCGGTATGGTCAGCAACGTCTGGGTGCTGAGCGGTGACGATCTGATCCACGCCGGCATCGCCGGCGGCCGCCCGTTCAGCGCCGAGCGGATCGAAATCTACGACCGCACCGGCGGCGTCCTCCAGCGCGAGATCGAGGCGGCGCGCGCTGCCCCGCGCCCGGCGAGCGGCGACTGGCTGTTGAGCCAGGTCCGGATCTACGACGCCAACATGAGCGTCGTCCGCCGCGTGCCGGAAATGGCGGCGATGGCCGGCGTCACGCCCAACCAGCTCACCCTCGCCAAGGTCGAGCCGACCGAGCTTCCCTATTGGACGCTCAAGAGGCGGATCGCCGAACTGGAGGCTGCCGGCCGCCCGGTCGACGAGGCCAAGGCCGGCCTCGCCCACAAGATCGCCGGGCCGCTGTCGACCCTGCTCATGCCGCTGCTCGCCGCAGTCGCCGCCTTCGGCCTCGCGCGTTCGGGCCAGGTGCTGCTCCGCGCGGTCACCGGCATGGCGCTGGGTTTTGCCTATTTCGTGTTCGACAATCTCAGCCTGGCGATGGGCAGCGCCGGCACCTACCCGCCGCTGATCGCCGCCTGGGCCCCGTTCCTCCTGTTCCTCCTGATCGGCGAGACGGTGCTCATCCGGACTGAGGAATAAACAACCGTAAGCTCCTGTTCAGCAACGATTCTCCAGCCTCCGATCAACGGACAATAAAGCTTGCATGGCGACCGGTTTCATTATGGAACATGAAGCCGGGTTGTTGGGAGGGCGTCGTGTACCCGAGCATTCATTTTCTCGACCGGCAGGCAGCGCGCGAGAAGCTCGCCGCGAAAAAGGCGCTGACCGAGGCCGCGCGGCAGCGGCACCTCGCACTGGCGGAAGACTTTCAGAAGCGCGCCGAACAAATGCGCGTGAGCGCCCGAGCCTAAGCGCACCGTGTCGCGCGAAGCGACGACACGAGCAACGTCACGATTTTACTTCGTGGCCTCCGCTTTCACTGATCCCGCCGCTTTCCGCCTCGTCTCGATTTGCGCCAGCGGATTCGGCGTCGGCTCCGCGACCTTCACCAGCGTATTGCGGTCGCGGTGGTCGAACAGGCCAGGCTGGCCGCGGACGGCGAGCGTCGTGTCGAGCACATAGCTCCACGTCCCATCCGGGTTGAACGTCACTTCGATCCGGTAGCGGTCGGTGCGGAACGCATGTTCGAGAAAGCCGGTCGAGCAGATGCCATATTCGCTCGTGCCGCGCTCGGCGGTCAGCACCAGGGTGTCGTCGCCCGGCGCCGCTTGTCCCGCAGCGATCGCCGCCTGGCCGCGCGGGATCGCCACCGTCTGCAGCACCAGGCCCGTCGCCGGCTCCCACAGCCAGTAACCAACCTGGTCGTGGAAGGTGATGTCCTCCTCGGGCGTATTGATGTGGGTGTGATAGCGAAGGCCGTAGAACAGCTGCGGGCCGTTGGGCTGCGGGTCGATCGGCTCGAGCACGACATGCTCCACATAGTTGCGGTGCTCGGGCCCGTCCGCCTTGGGGTTGATGTCGTGCCCGCCGGCGGATTGCCACGTCCCCGCCAGCCGCCGCAGCGGCCCAAGGTTCGCCAGCGTGTCGGGGTCGATCTCGGCCGGCTCGGTGAAAATGTCTTCAGGAAAGCCGGCCATCACTGCCGCCCTACAGTTCAATCCCGCCTAGCGCAGCTTGGAAATCTTCAGGCGGTCGGCTTTGGCCCGATCCTTGACCGATTCCTCGCTCCGCACCAGCGCCTTGGCGATGGCGCGTACCGACATGCCCTTGCCGGCCAGCGTGTGGAGCTTCTGGATCTCGTCCTGCCGCCATGGCTGGCGGTGCCGCTCGAACCGTTCGCTCATTCGCCCCCTCCCCGATTGGCCGCCCTCATAGCACAGTCGAAACGATCGCGGTTTGCTCAGCCGAAAATGGCAAGGTGGAGCGTCTCACTCGACCCGAACCAGATCACATGCTCGGTGTGGTCGGCGAGATCGTCGCCGGTCTCCGCATGGGCGAAGATCGTCAGCCCGTTGCGGTTCAGTACTGCCCAGCGCGCGAAATCGCCGAACTGCTCGGTCGCGACCGTCAGCTGACAGCTGCCGCGCGGATGCGGACCCACCGGGCGCAAATGGAAATGGCCGACCGCGACCCCGAACTCGGCGCGCGCCTCCGCCGCCAGCGCCTGCGCTGCCGCCAATTCGTCGGGGTCGAAATAGATGTGGGCGTGGAAATCGCGGATGATGGTCATTGCCGCAATCTGGGGACGGCTGCGGCCCACGGCAACATTAGCGGAAATCCGGTAGACGCGCGGCTGCGGCCAGGGTGCACCGGACCCTGGGCGGCGCACCTTACTCGCGCGCGCCCTTGGCCTTGGCGATGACCACCACCGGCTGGTGTCCGGCGACATATCTGCCGATCAGCGCCTGGACGTCGGCTGCGCTGACCGCAGAGATCTTGTCGAGCTTCCCGACAACTTCGCCCTCGGCGCGCGGCTCGCGCATGATTTGGGCAAGACTGCCCACCCAGAAGCCGTTGGTTTCCCGTTTCTTGCGTTCGGTCTGGATCAGCGGCTGCTTCGCCCGCGCAAGCTCGTCGGCCGCGACCGGCTTGGTCGCAAGGTCGCGCAGCGTGTCGGACAGAAGCGCATGGAATTTGGCGAAATTCGCCGGCGGCGTCTCGAGGGTGATCTCGAGATAGCCTTGCCCGGGAAGCTCGATCGAGGTGACGGCGTGGACCTGCGGCGAGTAAGTGATGCCGAGCTGCTCGCGAACGCTGTCGACCAATCGGCTCGAGATGATCGCCGCGGCGACGTCGGCCGCCTCGCTGATCTTGGGGTCGGCGAAATAATCCGGAAGCCGAAAATACTCGCCGTAGAAGGCTTGGTCTGCGCGACCTTCATGCTCGACTACATAAGGCTCCGCCCGCCCATTCGGGATGCTGACATGGGCCGGCTGAGCGGCAACGGGCTGGCCGGCCGATCCGGCGCCGAACGTCGCCTGCACCGCCTGGATCGCCTGGTCGACAGTGACGTCGCCGACCATGATCACATCGGCCTGGCTGGCAAGCGACCCCTTGAGCAGCTGCGGCAAATCGTCTGACGTGACGCTCGCCAGGTCCGCGGCACTCGGCACGCTTTCGAACCGCGGGTCGTTGCCGGCCATCAGCGCCTGCGACGCGCGCGCATAAGTCTCTTGCGCGCTCGCGGCGATCTGTCCGGCGAGTGTCGGCGCCAGCGCCTTGGCCTTTTCGGCAGCCTCGCTCCGAAAGCCCGGATCGCGTGCATAAGCGGCGAGCAACTGCATTTCGGTGAGGAGGTCGGCGGGGCGGGTCTGCCCGCGCAGCACGAACGCGCGGATCCCCGCATCCATTCCAAGCGTGATCACCTTGCCGCTCTGCTGCGCCCACTGCGTGATCTGGAACAGCGGGAGCTTCTTGGTGCCGGCCAGCGGGAACAGCGAGCTCTCCCAGATCGCGCGGGCAAGCGCCGGCCGCACGCCGGAGCGGCCGTTGCCGAGCAGGACCGCGACCGAAATGCGGTCGCCTTCGAACTGCGTCGGCTTGACCATCAAGCGGGTGCCGTTGGCGAAGCGGACCAGGGTCGTGCCGAGCTTGGCATCGGTCGTCTTGGCGACGATCGCGCCCGGCTTTCCGAAATCGTCGTAGGGCCACGACAGCGCCGCGGCTGCCGTCGCTGCGCCGAGCGGTCGCGTGTAGGCGCCCTCGAGCGCCTGCGCGAGCTTCGCCTCGCCGGCCGGCTCCTGCTGGGCCGAGCGGAACAGGATCGGACCGTGCGCGGCGAATAGCTGATTGAGCCCCGCATTCACCTGCGTCGGCGTCAGGACGGCGAGGATGGGAGCCGCGAACGCGAGTTCCTGCGCCGGGCTGACGAACAATTTGTCATCGTTGGCGGCCGCGACGATCTCGTCGGCGATCGTTGCCGACTTGCGCGTCGCCGCCTGCTTCGTCCTGGTTTCGAGCGCCGTTCGCAAGCTCGCTAGTGCCCGCTTGAGATCGCCTGCCGAAACGCCGTCGCGCAGCAGCATGCGCTCCTCGGCGGTGACCTCGTCGAGCGCCGGTAGCCATTTGCCCGCCGGTACTGCGACGTTGATCGCCGTCACCGACGCGCTGTCCAACAATGACGGCGAAAGCTGCGCCTGCGCCGCGACGTAAGGGGTGCCGGGCTCGAGCGCGCGGTCGGCGAGCTTCTGGTTGAGGACCAGCAGGCCGATCCCCTTGAGCAGGATCTCGCGGTCGACCGTTTCGGTCTCGGCGCGGCGGTCGGCGGGCCCGACCCAGCTTAGCGACAACAGGTCCGGGACGCCGGCCGCGACGAACTCGCCCGCCTTCTTCTGCCCGGTCGGCGCGCCAAGGTTCACCGGCTCGGCCTCCGCCCTCACCGCCCCCTGCGTCGTCACCCCCCCTTCCGGCCTCACCGCCCCCTCCGGCTCCGGCTCCGCCTCCGCCTCCGGCGTCACCGCCCCCACCCACCCCGAAAACCGGAGCTTGTTTTGGGGTTCGACGGCGGTGGTGGCGGTGTTGGCGACGACGACGATCGTCGCATTGTCGGGGCGGGAAATTGCCCGGGAGTAGCGCTCCAGCAGGGCGTGGG
>JBJMVJ010000039.1:0-19237 GCA_045810685.1 Sphingomonas sp. | reverse complement strand
CTGGATAAGCGCTATCGCACTGCGGGTCGGGGTACGCTGAATAATCAGGTCGGCTTTGCCTATTCAAGCGTCGGGCTGCGGCGCCAGGTGGGTCTTCAACTGAACTCGCAATTCTGAATCGCGAACGCCTGATCGGCCTACGCTAGGCGACGATTGACACCGGTATCATAAATGATAGCGTCGCCGACTCGGTAACCGGTATCATCGTCGCAAAGTCGCGCGCCGGAGCCGCACGAGGGGAGAGAAAGATGCAGGTGACACGGGCGGACAAGGCAGCATTGCGTTCTGGTGGATCTCTTGTCGCGCTGACCGTTTCCAGTCTGCTTGGTACTGCCGCGGCGGCTCAGACGCCTCCCGCACCTTCAGCCATCGCGCCGCAGGTCGAGGCGTCGCCTCTGGCGCAAGCGGCCGTTACGACCAGCGCTGATCAAACCGCTCCGTCTCCGGCGCCGGCAGCAAACAGCCGTGCCGACGAGCGGATCGTAATCACAGGGTTCCGGGCTTCGCTGCACAATGCGCTGAGCGACAAGCGTCGATCCAACGTCCAGATCGACGAGATCAATGCCCAGGACATCGCGGAATTTCCCGACGCGAACCTTGCCGAATCGCTGCAGCGGCTTCCCGGGGTTTCAATCGATCGGGACAATGGCGAGGGACGCTCGATCACTGTTCGCGGCCTCGGCGGCGATTTCAACGTGACTCGGATCGATGGCTTGGAGGCATTGTCCACCGCAGGTGCGAACGATGCTGGTACAAGCCCAAACCGCAGCCGCGCCTTCGACTACAACACATTTGCATCGGAGCTGTTCACTTCGCTCAAGGTGCAGAAGACGGCATCGGCCGAGACGGACGAAGGCTCGCTCGGCGCTAACATCGACCTGCAAACGGCCCGTCCGTTCGACTACAAGGGTCGGACGTTCGCGCTGTCGACCGAAGGCAGCTACCAGAAGAACAGCAAGACATGGAGCCCGCGCATCGCCGGTCTCGCCTCGACCCGCTTCTTCGGCGGGAAGATGGGCTTGCTGGTATCCGCCGCCTACAGCAAATCGAACAATGCGATCGATCAATATGCCCGGCAGCCTGGCCAGGCCGATTACCTCTATCGCTCGACCGATTTCGCGGGGAATGAAAATCCACCTCGGGCCGGCTTTTCGGCGCCGGTGGGTACGACTTTCTTCGGACCCACCAGCGCAACCAACGGCACGATCATCAACCAGGTCACCAATCCGGATGCGCTCGCCGTCCTGACCGGGTCCGATCCGACCGCTTATGCGAACCTCTATCCCGGAGCGCCGTACAATACACCGGGCCGGTTCGATGACTCGACGGTGCGGATACCGGCGCTGGCCTCGCTTCAACAGCAGGATGTCCGGTACAGGCGTTTGGGGGTTACGGCGGCCTACCAATGGCAGATCAGCGATCGCACGCGGCTCAGCATCGACGGGCTGATGTCGCGATTTCACAATGTCAGCACGAACAATCAGATCAGTTCCGTCGGTTTGAATCGCAACAACACCAACGCCACTTACAACACCGCCAACAACCGGCTGAATGGCTTTAATGCCCGGACCCTGTATCCCGGTTTATGCACGCCGAACGCAGGCTCAGATACCGTTCCCGCACAGGACTGTGGTTTACAGCTGTATGGGCGGACGCCGGCGTTTTCGACAGCACTGAATAGCAGCGGTCAGCTGGTTCCTTCGATATTGGGGGCCTATGCAGTCGACCCGTCCGTTGCGGCGCCGGCGAACGCGGCGGCACGGAACGCTGATCCGTCGAATATCTTCAGCTCGAACCGGTTCAACCTCGACCCGTACGATTATTACAATAATCCGAATTCTGTCGGGTACATCCCAACCAGCAACCGCCTCGCCTTCCGCGGGAATCTCATCGGGCGTCCCGGCGTCGATGTGCTGCAATCGCACGTCCAGAACGGGGTGGCGGACTATCTGGTGCTCCGCAACGTCGACTTCCGTTCGGCGGTCGACCAGTCCGACTATACCACCAAGTTCTGGCAGGGATCGGCCAATCTTTCGCAGCAATTCACCGACAAGCTGAAGGGCGAATTCATTTACGGACGCTCGAAATCCACGCTCGCGCAGACGGGCTTGCTGGTCGAGTTCAACCGAATGGATTCGCCGGGGCTGTTCACCTACGACGAGCGCGACCATGGCAACATGCCCGTGATCGACTTCGGTTTCGACGCTGCGAATCCTACGAACTGGGACACGGTGAAGGGCTTCTCGGCCATCCGTCACTTTGAGCGGGACACCACCAACACGTTCCGTACCGTCCGCGGGGACTTCGACTGGAGGACGTCCGACAGGTTCGGTTTCAATTTCGGTGCGATCCGGCGCAAGTACGGCTTCGAAACCGAACAGTGGGAACGCAATAACGACCTGTTGAACCCCACCCTCAAGGAAGCTGGAGTCAATCCCGCCGACGTCGGCAGGGTGATACAATTCGGGCAAGGACTGAACCCGCCGGAAGGGACTGCAACGTCCTTCTTCGTGCCAACGATCGCCGGCTTCCAGCGCATTTTCGACTTCACCTGCAACTGCGTGAACAAGTGGGGCGACTGGCGCATCACGAACCTGCGCAACGGCGGACGCGAGAACTTCTCCGTCGACGAAACGGACACTGCCGGATATCTGCAGGCCGACTGGAATCTGGATCTCCTGGGCGGCAGTTTCCGGGGCAATGCAGGGGTGCGCGTCGCCCATACGGATCTGGAGTCGGTTGGCCATACGACCGCTGGCCGCGAGACCGTTGGCACCAACAAATATACGGACTGGCTGCCGTCCCTTAACCTCGTCTACGAGCCGGTTCGCAACCTTCTGTTCCGGTTCGGAGCGTCGAAGGTCATGGCGCGGCCGCTGCTCGGCAATCTCTCGCCAACCGTCAGCAACATTTCCATTCCGAATACCGGAGCCAGCAGCGGCGCCACCCTGACGGTGGGCAATCCGAAGCTGAGTCCCTTCCGGGCGACCAATTTGGACGCGAGCGTCGAATGGTATTTTGGCAAGGGCAGCCTGATCAGCCTTGCGGGCTTCAACAAGAAGATCAAATCATTCCCGCAAACCGTCCAGTTCTCGGCGCCATTGTCGGCGTTCCTGGAACCGGACTTGATCGCGGCGCTGAAGCAGCAGTTCGCCGGCGATGCCCCAAGGCTAGCGTATCTCGAAGCGAACAACGACTTTCAGGCGCAACAATTCCGCGACGCGCCGGGTGGTTATTTGCGCGGCGTGGAATTCAGCTATCAGCAGGATTTCACCTTCCTGCCCGGGTTGCTGAAGAATTTCGGCGCAATCCTCAATTACACCTACATCAAGTCAGAGCTGAACTATATTGTCGACCCGCAGAACAACATTACCGGTAAGGCGCCCTTCCTTGGGGTGTCACCGCAGGCCCTGAACGCCACGCTCTACTACGAGTCGAGCCGTTTCCATGCGCGTGTGTCGGTCGCTCACCGCAAGGGCTACAGCACGACCTATCCGATTGCTGGCGGATCGTGCAGTCCGGGCATCATCCCGGGAGGCCCAGCGCTGCCGCCGGGTGTGCTTTCCGGCAACAACACTCCGGGCGGCTATTGCACGGGGCCCCTCGTCAACGATTTCGTGACCAGCGGGGCAACGACCAACGTCGACTTCTCTGTCAGCTACAAAGTCACCGATTATCTGACGCTCACGGCGGAAGGGCTGAACGTAACGAACCAGGCGAGCAACCGATACGCATACAGCGCCAATCCCGTAGTCACGCAATATGCCAGTTCGGGCCCCATTTACCGGGTGGGCGCTCGCTGGAAATTCTAGCCTCGAGCGATTCAGCGGGCACTCAGTGAGAACAACGCAGTGGACATGAACAGACGCGAGGCTTTCGGTGTCGCATTGATCGGCACCGTTGCACTCGGTGTGCCGGCAGACGGCGCAGCGGCGGGGCCTGGAGGAATCAACTGTGCCTCAGGGGCAGCCGCGAACTGGCGGCGGGGCTTTGACAACCAACGCATCGCCGATCTCGGCAACGGCTATTTCCTCAACCCGCTGATCTCCGGCGACCATCCCGACCCCGCCATCATCAGGGACGGCGCGGACTATTACATGACCTTCTCGAGCTTCGATTCGTATCCGGGGCTCACCATCTGGCACAGCCGGGACCTCATCAACTGGCAGCCGCGAAAGGCAGCGCTGACGAAGAATATCGGCTCGGTCTGGGCGGTGAGCCTGGACAAGCATGAGGGCCGCTACTTCCTGTACATCCCGGTCAAGGCGACGCCCAATTCGATCTTCGTCATCTGGGCGGACCACATCGACGGACCATGGAGCGACCCGATCGATCTCAAGCTGCCCAACCATATCGATCCATGCCACGCCGTCGCCGAGGACGGTTCGCGCTGGCTGTTCCTGTCGGGCGGCGACCGCATACGCCTCTCTGACGACGGTCTCTCGACCGTCGGCCAAGTCGAGCATGTCTACGATCCCTGGCACTATCCCGACGATAGGGAGGTAGAAGGATTCTCGCCCGAGGGGCCCAAAATCCATCGGCACGGCGGCTGGTATTATATGATCACCGCAGTCGGCGGCACCGCTGGCCCGCCGACCGGCCACATGGTGATCGCGGCGCGCTCGCGCTCGCTTCACGGTCCGTGGGAAAATTGCCCGGCCAATCCGCTGGTGCGCACCACCAGCGCCGATCAGAAATGGTGGTCGCGCGGCCATGCCTCTTTGGTCGACGCGCCAGACGGTAGCTGGTGGGCAGTCTATCACGGCTACGAGCACGGCTTCTGGACCCTCGGACGCCAGGCGCTGCTCGATCCAGTGGATTGGACGCCCGACGGCTGGTTCCAGATGAGAGGCGGCGACCTTTCGCGCCCGATCCGCAAACCCGCAGGCGGACGCGCCGGACCCCACGGCCAGCCGCAGTCAGATGATTTCCGTACCCAGCTGTTGCTCGGCCGGAAATGGAATTTCTTCAAGCCTGCGCCCGAGGAGGCGAAGCGCGTGCGCGTTGACGGCGGCGCGCTGGTCCTCCGCGCCGCGGGAAAGGCCCCCAGCGACTCTTCGCCGCTGCTTCTGATCGCCGGCGATCCGGCCTACCAGTTCGAATGCGATATCGAGATCGGTCCCGGCGCCGTGGCAGGGCTTCTCCTGTTCTACGACGAGAAGCTCTATTGCGGCCTCGGCTTCGACCAGGAGCGCTTCGTCACCCACCAATATGGGGCCGAGCGCGGCCGACCGGCCAATCCCTACGGCCGGCGGATGCGGATGCGCGTCACCAACAATCGCCACATCATTTCCTTTCACACATCGGGCGACGGAGGGCAGACTTGGATGAGGTTCGACCGCGGCATGGAGGTGTCGGGCTACCATCACAATGTCCGCGGCGGTTTCCTGATGCTGCGCCCGGGCCTCTATTCGGCCGGCGAAGGCGACGCGCGCTTCCGCGACTTCCGCTTTCAGGCGCTGTGATGCGGCCGGCCGTGTGCTTCGCGGCGCTCGCGCTGTTGCCGGCCACGGCTCTTGCCCAGAACGCCCCCGACCCATTGCCGAAGAGGATCACCCCGTCGAAGATCATCCTTGTCGGGGATTCAACCACCGCTGTCTGGGGCGGCTGGGGACCGAGCTTCTGCGGTTATCACGTGACCTCCTTCGCAGCCTGCCTGAACCTCGGGCGCGGCGGACGCAGCTCAGCAAGCTATCGCGCCGAGGGCTCATGGGATGTGGCGCTGGGGGAGATGCGCACGCCGGGGTACCGCAACGTCTGGGTGCTCATTCAGTTCGGCCACAACGACCAGCCCGGCAAGCCAGGCCGTTCGACCAATCTAGCCACCGAATTCCCCGCCAACCTTGCCCGCTACGTTGACGAGGCACGTGCCGCGGGTGCCAAGCCCATCCTTGTCACGCCGCTGACTCGCCGCATGTTCAAAGATGGACGACTGAACAATGATCTGCGGCCCTGGGCCGACGCGGCGCGGCAAGTCGCGAAGCAGAAGGGTGTGCCGCTCCTCGACTTGAACGCGGACAGCGCCGCCGCGGTGCAGGCGATGGGAGAGGCCGCTGCCGACCGTTTTGCCGCGCTACCGCCCGGATCGACGCCCACCGGCCAGATAGCCGCCACTCCGGCGAGCACCGAATTCAACGACGACAGACCGATGGCCGTGCCACACCTGTCCTTCGATCGGACGCATCTCGGTCGCGAAGGGGCCGACTATTTCGCGAAGATGGTCACGCACGAGCTGGCGACGGCCGTGCCCGAAATGCGCCCGCTGCTCATTCCGTGAACACGATTGTCGCATTCGATACCCCTGCTCTGAAGCAGGGCTGCGGCCGGACGGGCTCCATAACGCTCAGGCTTTTCGCGCTGCTTGCGCCCGCTTTGACCGCAGTGCCCTCGGCCGCCGAGCCGCCGGTCCGAACGTCGTGGGGCATGATCGCCGAGCCGCATTACCCGACAAAGATCTGCGCCACGCTTGAAGCGGGGCTGCGCTCCGAGGGGGGATCGGCCGATGCGATCGACGCCAACGGCGAACACACCCACCCGGACCACGACCGCATCCAGGCGGCGATCGATGCCTGCCGCGGCGGCGCGGTCAGGCTGGTGCGAGGCAAGCGCGCGACAGATGCGTTCCTTTCTTCTCCGCTGAGGCTGCTATCCGGCGTGACTTTGTGGATCGACAAGAAGGTCACTTTATTCGCCTCACGCGACCCGCGCGACTATGACACCGGCGACGGCTTGTGCGGTACGGCCACGCCGGAACAGCACAAATGCCTGCCCTTCATTAGCGGGCGCGGCGTCGTCGATGCGGGTATCGTCGGCGAGGGCACCATCGACGGCCGAGGCGGCTCGCGCCTTCTCGCCGGCCCGAACAAGGGCACTGCCTCGTGGTGGGACCTTGCCATGCTCACCAAGAGCGGCCTCAGGCAGAATGTCTTCCGACTCGTGCAGCTTGACGGCGGCTCGGGCCTGACGCTCTACCGCACCACTTTCCAGAACAGCCCCAATTTCCACATTGTGCCGAACCGCTTCCGCGGCATCACCGCCTGGGGCATTCGGATCCTGACGCCAAGCTTGAACTACAGTGTGGCAGGCTATGCGTGTCCCCCGAATACCACTCCGGCCGAAACAAAAGCTGCCACTTGTTTTACGCCGGACACCGTCAAGAACACCGACGGCTTTGATCCGGGCGAGTCCTCGAACGTGCTGCTTGCCTACAGCTGGATCAGCACGGGCGACGACAATGTCGCGATCAAGGCCGGCGGCAAGACGCCCAGCATCGATCAGGTCTATGCGCATAACCACTTCTATTACGGCCACGGCATGTCGATCGGCTCGGAGACCAGCGCCGGCGCCGAGCGCATCCTCGTCACCGACCTGGTCATCGACGGCATGGGCAGCCCTGTCGGCAACGGCTTGCGCATCAAATCGGACGCGTCGCGCGGCGGCCGGGTCCGCGACATTGTGTTCGAGCATATCTGCATGCGAAACGAGGCGCACCCGCTGGTGTTCGACACGTATTACAGTGCCAAATCCGGTCCGCTGCTGCCCGACTTCCGCGGCATCGTCGTACGGGACTTCCGCTATGTCGCCGACCGTCGGTTTGGCGCTGGGACGTCGATCTTCCGCGGCTATCGCTCGGGCGGAACGCGGCTGCCGATCCAGGTCACAATTGACGGCGCGGTTTTCGACGGCGCAACGCCAAAGCTGTCCGGTAAGGAGCAGGAGGCCCAGCTGACGCTCAAAGGCCTCAATGCCTTCGCCAAGGTCATCCAGCCCTCGCCCGAGAAGAGTGTGAGCGTAAGCATCGTCCCGCGCGGCACGACCGCGATCCGCGACTGTGACAATGCCTGGGTACCGCTCGACACTGTGCTGGCCAGCGCTCGCTGAATAGCGTGGCTGTTGTGAAGAAGCGGCTTTCAGCGCTCGCCGCTCTGGCGATCGCTAGCGGATGCTCGGGAAGCCGACGGAAAACTGCGGAAAACCCGGACAGACCACGTGAGACCGTCGAAAAATCCGTAATCCGTGCTCATCGGCCCTTCGAGTGGAGCTGAAGTGGCAGAAAACTGCTACTTTCGGGGTGGTGGAGAGGGCTGGATTCGAACCAGCGTACGCTTGCGCGGGCAGATTTACAGTCTGCTGCCTTTAACCACTCGGCCACCTCTCCAGGTGTTCGGCAGGCGCGCCAATGGCGGCGCCTCTGAAAGGTGTCAACGCGCTCCACCGATCGGTGTGCCTGTCGCCCCTCGCCAGCGCTCGGGCGCTCCACCATTCAACACAGCCACGGCATCTTAAATTGTGGAGCGGGTGAAGGGAATCGAACCCTCGTCGTAAGCTTGGAAGGCTTCTGCTCTACCATTGAGCTACACCCGCGCTGGCGCGGCATGTGCCATTGCGCAAGCGAGGGCGTCAACCGATTAGCCGGTTGACCCGGCCCGAGCGGCTGCCCTACGACGCGAATCGCATGACGAACCTGGTCGCCATCGCCGCAACCTCGACCGCGCACCGCTGGTGGCGTGCGCTCACCCTTGCGGCGCGATGGCGCGACTGATCGACTGACGACCGATCGTTGACTGCCCGCCCGCCGACGGCGGGCTTTTTTGTTTCCAGGTGAGTTCATGAGCCAGATACTGACTTTTCCACGCGACGCGCGGGCCGCGCCCGCGGCTCCGGACCCGGCCGCCGAGACCGCGATCACGCGGCTGCTCGACGGCCACGATCTCGATCGCCATGCGGCGCGCAGCCTGTGCAGCCGGATTGTCGAGGGCTCGCTCAGCGAGCCCTTGATGGCTGCGGCCTTCGTCGCCCTGCGCGTCAAGGGCGAGACATCCGAGGAGCTGATCGGCGCCGCGCAAGCGTTGCGCGCCGCCGCCCGCCCGTTTCCCTCGCCGGCTTATTTGTTCGCCGACAGCTGCGGGACCGGCGGCGACTTCTCGGGATCGATCAACGTCTCGACCGCCGCGGGAATCGTCGCCGCCGCTTGCGGACTGCCGGTCGTCAAGCACGGCAATCGCTCGTTCACGTCGAAATGCGGTTCGGCCGACGTGCTCGAGGCGCTCGGCGCGAGGCTCGACCTCAGCGCGCTTGAGTCGCGCGAGATCCTCGACCAGGCGGGCTTCTGCTTCCTGCTGGCACCGCTCTACCACCCGGGAATCGCCCACGCGGGACCGGTCCGCCGGGCGCTGAAGGTGCGGACGATCATGAACCTGCTCGGCCCCTGCCTCAATCCGGCGCTGCCCAAGGTACAGCTACTCGGGGTGCCCCATCCCAAGCTGCTCCGGCCCATTGCCGAGACGTTGCGCGCGCTCGGCGTCGAACGTGCGCTCGTCGTCCACGGCTCAGGCCTCGACGAAGTCGCGCTGCACGGCTTCACCAATGCGGTGTCGCTGGCAAACGGCGAGCTCGAGGACATCGAGATCACGCCGGAGCAGGGCGGTCTCGTCCGCATGCCGCTGCAATCGATCGCCGGCGGCTCACCGCAGGAGAATGCGGCGCGCCTCGCGGCCTTGCTCTCGGGGCGCGGCGGCGATGCCGACGTAGCGGTGGTTGCGCTCAACGCCGGAGCGCTGCTGATGACGGCGAGCGCGGCGGCAAACCTGCGCGAGGGCGTCGGCATGGCGCTCGATGCGATTGGCAGCGGCCGCGCCAATGCGACCCTCCAGGCTTTCGTCGAGGCGAGCCGTGGCTGAACCTTCGGGCGTCCTCCGCGCGATCGCCGCGGCCAAGCGGGAGGAGCTTGCCCGCCGCTTCGACGGCGTGGCCTTGGATGCGCTGCGAGCGCGAGCGCGGCCGACGCGGCGCAGCCTCGCCGCAGTGCTGGCGAAGCCCGGCGCGCGCTTCATCCTGGAGATCAAGAAAGCCTCGCCGTCGGCCGGCGCGATTCGCGCCGCGGCGGATCCGGCGGCGCTGGCGCGCGGCTATGGCGGTGTGGCGGACGCGCTCAGCGTGCTTTGCGACCGCGACTATTTCGGCGGCTCGCTGGCCGACCTCGCCGCCGCCCGCGCCGAGTTCGACGGACCCATCCTTGCCAAGGACTTCTTCATCGACCCGCGCCAGGTCGCCGAGGCGCGGATCGCCGGCGCTGACGCGGTGCTGGTCATGCTCTCGCTGCTCGATGACCGCGCCGCGCGCGAAATGATCGCCGAAGCGCGGCGGCTGGGCATGGACGCGCTGGTCGAGGTCCATGATGCCCCCCAGATGCGGCGGGCGCTGGCGCTCGGAGCGCCGTTGATCGGAATCAATAACCGCGACCTGTCAGATCTCACCGTCGATCTCGCCACAACCGAGCGGCTCGCGAGCCTCGCGCCTGACCGGATCCTGGTGTCGGAATCCGGAATCGCGACGCGCGCGGACGTCGACCGCTTGTCACCGCTGGTCGACGGCTTCCTGATCGGATCGTCGCTGATGCGCGCAAGTGAACCGGCGCAGGCGGCGCGGGAACTAATCTTCGGGCGCACCAAATTGTGCGGCCTCAATTGCGGCGCCGATTTGAGCGCCGCCCGGCCAGCGGCGTTCGCAGGCTTCGTGTTCGTGCCAGGCAGCCCCCGCCATGTCACGGGCATGAAAGCCGCGCCGCTGGCCGGTGTCGCCCGCAAGTCGGGCATGCTGCCGGTGGGTATATTCCGCGACGCGCCGTTGAGGACGCTGTCGGACATCGCCACGCTGATGAATCTCCACGCGGTCCAGCTCCACGGGCACGAGGATGTCGAATATGTCCGCGCGCTGAGGCGCGAACTGCCGCGCTCGTGCGAGATCTGGACGGCGCTCAGCGTCGGGCGGGAACCGCTTAACCCGCGCGGCGGGGACCGGCTGGTATTTGACAATGCCGACGGCGGCAGCGGGCGCAGCTTCGACTGGAGCCTCGTCCAGCGTCACCGCGACCTGCCGCGCAGCCTCATCGCCGGCGGGATCGGGCCGCACAATGCGCCCGCCGCCCGCGCGCTCGGTGCCTATGCGATCGACGTCGGCTCGTCGCTCGATCTGCGTCCCGGCGAGAAGTCGGCGGACAAGATCGCGGCTCTGTTCGAAACGCTTCGCCCGGCCTCACGCCAGCCTTTGCGCGCATGCGCCTGAGCGGCCGCTTCGGCCGCTTCGGCGGCGCTTACGTTCCTGAAATCCTGATGCCCGCGCTCGAGCAGCTCGAGGCGGCCTTTCTCGATGCCCAGGACGATCCGGCGTTCGCCGCCGAGCTGAACGACCTGCTTGCGAACTACGCCGGCCGGCCGACACCGCTCACCCGGTGCCGCAACCTGCCCGGCAACATCTATTTGAAGCGCGAGGATCTGCTCCACGGCGGCGCGCACAAGACCAATCAGGTGCTTGCCCAGGGGCTGCTCGCCAGGCGCATGCGCAAGACGCGGCTCATCGCGGAGACCGGCGCCGGCCAGCACGGCGTCGCGACCGCGATCGTTGGCGCGCTGCTCGGCTTCGAGACCGTCATCTACATGGGCGCCGAGGATGTCGAGCGACAGCAGCTCAACGTCTTTCGAATGCGGCTGATGGGCGCGCAGGTGATCCCGGTGGAGGGGGGCGGGCGAACGCTCAAGGACGCGATCAACGAAGCGCTGCGCGACTGGTCGGCGAGTTTCGAGACCACCCATTACCTGCTCGGCACCGCTGCCGGGCCGCATCCCTTTCCAACCATGGTTCGCGAGTTTCAGCGCGTGATCGGCCGCGAGGGCCGGGCGCAGATGCTGGAGCAGCTCGGGCGGCTGCCCGGCGCGGTGGTGGCCTGCGTCGGTGGTGGATCCAATGCCATCGGCCTGTTTGCCGACTTCCTCGATGACGACGTCCGGTTGATCGGCGTCGAGGCCGCCGGCCGCGGTCTGGACGGCGCGGAGCACGGGGCGACCCTGCTGCGCGGCACACCAGGCATCCTCCACGGCGCCGAAACCTATCTCTTGCAGGATTCGGACGGGCAGATCGCCGACACCTGGTCGGTTTCGGCCGGGCTCGACTACCCGGCGGTCGGACCCGAGCACGCGCACCTCAAGGACACCGGCCGCGTTCAATATGTCGGCGCTACCGATGCCCAGGCGCTCGCCGCGTTCAAGGCGCTTGCCGAGAATGAAGGGATCATCTGCGCGTTTGAATCGGCGCACGCGCTCGCGCATGCGCTCGAGCTGGCGGAGCAGGAGCCCGACAGCGCGATCCTCGTCGGGCTGTCCGGGCGCGGCGACAAGGACGTCGCCCAAGCGGAAAGGCTGCTCGCATGAGCCGCTACGCCGCACTGTTTGAACGGCTGAAGCTCGCTTCGACACGACGGGCTGAAGGCGCGTTCGGCGGCTTCGTCATGCTCGGCGACCCGGATCTCCAGGGCAGCGCTGCGTTGCTCGACGCGCTGGTCGAGGGCGGCGCCGACATGATCGAGGTCGGAATCCCCTTTTCCGACCCCGTGGCCGACGGGCCCGTGATCCAGGCAGCGGCGCAGCGCGCACTGGCGGCAGGGGTCAAGGTCAGCGACTGCTTCGCGCTGCTCGCGGACTTTCGGGCCAGCTACCCGCAAGTGCCCGTCGGCATTCTGACCTATGCCAATATCGTTGTCGCGCGTCCGGGTTTCATGCGCGACGCGGCCGAGGCCGGCGCCGACAGCTTGCTGATCGCGGACGTGCCCGCACTGGAGGCGGAGCCGTTCGAAGCGCAAATGGCGCAGGCGGGGCTCGAGCCGGTGCTGATCGCCGCCGCCAACACTCCCGGTGCGACGCTGCGACGCATCGCCGGTCTGTCAAAGGCTTATACTTATTGCGTCAGCCGCGCCGGCATCACCGGCACCCACGTTGGAGGGCAGTTCGATGCGGGGCTGATCGATCGGCTCGAGGCGGCTGGCGCCCCACCACCGATCTTTGGCTTCGGCATCTCGAAGCCTGAGCACGTCCGCGCCGCGCTCGCGGCCGGAGCCAAGGGTGTGATCTGCGGCTCGGCGATCGTCGATCTCGCCGCTCGCGGCGGCGATGTCCCAGCCTTTGTCCGCGCTCTTAAAGCCTCGACACGGAACGAGTCGGTCACGCAATGATTGAATCGCCTCGAACGAGGAGACGATTCACATGGCAGCGCGTCCGATCTGGCGAGGGCAAGTCCGCCTGGCGCTCGTGTCGATCCCGGTCGAGCTCTATCCCGCGACCAAGAGCGGCGCCGCGATCCAGTTCCACCAGGTGCACGAGCCGACCGGCAAGCGCATAAAATATGAGAAGGTGGTTCCCGGCATCGGCCCGGTAGACCGCGACGAGATCGTCAAGGGCTACGAGGTGTCCAAGGGCCATTATGTCCTGCTCGACCCCGAGGAGATCGAGAGCGTCAAGCTCGAGAGCCGCAAGACCCTCGACCTGGTCGAATTCGTCGACACCAACGAGATCGACCCGATGTACTATGACAAGCCCTATTTCGTGGTTCCGGCCGACGACCTTGCCGAGGAGGCCTATGTCGTCCTGCGCGACGCGCTCAAGGCTGCCGGCAAGATCGGTGTCGGCCAGCTCGCGATGCGCGGCCAGGAATATGTCGTGGCGCTGAAGCCGTGCGGCCGCGGCATGCTGATCGAGACGCTGCGCTACGCCGACGAGGTCAACAAGGCGCAATCCTATTTCCGCGAGATCGGCGACCACGAGCCCGACGCCGATCTGCTCGACATGGCATCGATGCTGATCGAGCGAAAGACGGGCAAATTCGACCCAAGCGAGTTCCACAACCGCTATGTCGATGCGCTGCACAAGCTGATCGAGGAGAAGCAGCGCGCCAAGGGCGAGAAGATCATCCAGGACCCCGACGCGGAAGCGCCGCCGCCGAAGGGCTCGAACGTCGTCGACCTCATGGCGGCATTGAAGCGCAGTCTCGGTGATGAGGGCGGCGGCAAGGCCGCAAACGAGAATCGCGGCGCTGCGAAGAAGAAGCCGGCGCCGCGCCACGCGCCCAAGAAGGCGCCGGCGAAGAAAGCCGCAGCAGGCGGGCGCAAGCGCTAGCTCATGGCCCGGCGCCCGCTGGACATCGAAACCTACAATCGCAAGCGCGACTTTTCGAAGACTCAGGAACCGCGCGGCCGCACGCTCAAGGGCAAGGGAGACAGCTTCGTCGTCCAGAAGCACGATGCCTCGCGATTGCATTGGGATTTCCGGCTGGAGCTCGATGGCGTGCTCAAGAGCTGGGCGGTGCCCAAGGGGCCGAGCCTCGACCCGGACGAGAAGCGCCTCGCCATGCGGACCGAGGATCATCCGCTCGACTATGGCACGTTCGAGGGCACCATCCCGAAGGGAGAATATGGCGGCGGCACGGTGATGTTGTGGGACCGCGGCCGCTGGGTTCCCGAGCCCGGCAAGGACCCGAGCAAAACGATCGAGGAGGGCCATCTCCATTTCACGCTGGAGGGTGAGCGGATGAAGGGGGAATGGGTAATGTTCCGCCTGAAACCGCGCCCCGGCGAAAAAGCCGAGCCGTGGATGCTCAAGAAAGTGACCGACGAATTTGCAGATGCGCAAAACGGCGACGCGCTGGTCGACAATGACGTGACCAGCGTCACGACTGGCCGGACCATGGCCGAGATCGCGGCGGGCGAGGATGTGTGGCGCTCCAACCGCGGCGGGCAGAAGGGCGGCCGCGCCAGGCGAAAGGCCAGCGCCGCGCCCCCGCCGTTCGAGGAGCCGCAGCTCGCGACGCTGGTCGACGAGGTCCCGACCGGCAACAGCTGGCTGCACGAAAATAAATATGATGGTTACAGGCTCGAGCTGGCGGTCGGCGAAGGCGTCGCCACCGCCTGGACCCGCAACGGCAAGGACTGGAGCGACAAGTTCAAGGCTTTGGTCAAGGCGGCGGCCAGGCTCCCCGGCGGCTGCCTCATCGACGGCGAAGCCGTGGCGATCGACGACGATGGCAAGCCGAGCTTCCAGCTCCTCCAGGCAACGCTGAAGGAGAGCAAGGGCGCCAACCTCGTCTTCTACGCCTTCGACCTGCTGATCGATCGCGGGGAGGACGTCCGCAAGCTGCCCAACATCGAACGCAAGCAGCGGCTCGCGGCGCTGCTCGAAGGCCTGTCGCCGCCGATCATCTACGGCGACCATGTCATCGGCCGCGGCGAGGCACTGTTCGAGCAGGTGTGCAAGCAGGGGGGCGAGGGGATCGTCTCGAAAAAGGCGAGCGCCCCGTATCGCGGGACGCGCACCCGCTGCTGGCTCAAGGTCAAGTGCATCCAGCGGCAGGAATTCGTGATCGTCGGCTGGTCGGAGAGCGACAAGCGCCTCGGCTTTCGTTCACTGCTCCTCGCGGCGAAAGAGCAGGGAAAGCTCACCTATGTCGGCAAGGTCGGCACCGGCTTCAGCGGCAAGCTGATCGAGGAGATGATGCAGCGGATGAAGCCGCTCGAGACCGACAAGCCGCCGGTCGAGGTGCCGCGAGCCGACCGGCGCGGCGCGCATTTCATCGAGCCGAGGCTGGTCGCGGAAATCGCGTTCACCGAATTCACCGTCGACGGCATCCTGCGTCACCCGAGCTTCGTCGGCCTGCGCGAGGACAAGCCGGCGTCCCAGGTGGTGCGCGAGACGCCCAAGCACCTCAGCAAGTCGGAAAGGAAGCGCGACCATCCCACCGCCGAGAGCTTCGGCATCAGGATCAGCAACCCAGACCGGCTCATCTATCCCGAGGACGGCCTCACCAAGCGCGACCTTGCCGATTATTATGCCGCGGTCGAGCCGCTGATCATGGTTGACGCGGCGCGACGGCCGATGACCCTGATCCGCTGCCCCCAGGGGCGCGGCAAGAAGTGCTTCTTCCAGAAGCACGACAGCGGCACCTTCGGCGCAGACGTCAAGCACATCCCGATCAAGGAAAAGGACGGGGAGGTGCAGGACTATCTCTATTTCGACGACATCAAGGGGCTGCTCGCGTGCGTGCAGATGGGCACTGTCGAGTTCCACGGCTGGGGCAGCAAGGTCGACAAGGTCGAATATCCCGACCGGCTGGTGTTCGACCTCGATCCCGACGTCGGTCTCGACTTCAGGAAGGTGAAGGAGGCGGCGGTGCGGCTACGCGCCCTGCTCCAGGACCTGGGCCTGAAGACCTTTCCACTCCTGTCGGGCGGCAAGGGCATCCACGTCGTCGCTCCGCTGGATGCGTCGAGCGACTGGAACGCGGTCAAGAGCTTCGCGGACCGGTTCAGCCGAGCCATCGCAGAGGCTGAGCCGGAGATGTTCACCGCCAACATCCGCAAGGTTCAGCGCAAGGGCCGCATCTTCCTCGACTGGCTGCGCAACCAGCGCGGCGCAACCGCGGTCATGCCTTTTTCCGCCCGCGCGCGCGAAGGTGCCCCGGTGTCGGCGCCGATCGCCTGGGAAGAGCTCGACCGCTACGACAGCGGCCATCATTTCAGCATCCGCGACGCCGACGAGCTGATCGAGCGGGCGAGCTCGAAGGCGCTTGCCGGCTGGGGGAAAGCCAAGCAGTCACTGCCCAATGCGTAGCTTCCTGCTTCCGGCGATTCTCTTTCTCCTCACCGCCGCATCGCCGCCCCAGGCCGCGCGCTGGCGCACGGAAGCCTCGCGCGTCACGATCACCCGCGACGATTGGGGTATCGCGCACGTTCACGGGAAGAGCGACGCCGACGCGGTGTTCGGGATGAGCTACGCGCAGGCCGAGGATGACTTTCCGCGGATCGAAGCGAATTACCTCACCAACTTGGGCCGCACCGCCGAAGTCGAGGGCGAGAAAGCCGTCTGGCAGGACCTGCGCGCCCGGCTTTACGTCAGCGACAGTGGGCTCAAGGCCGATTATGCGCGCAGCCCGGCCGCGATGCGGCGGCTGATGGATGCCTGGGCCGACGGCCTCAATTATTTCCTCGCCACGCACCGCGACGTGCATCCGCGCGTCCTCACGAGGTTCGAGCCGTGGATGGCGCTGAGCTTCACCGAAGGCAGCATCGGCGGCGACATCGAGTCCATCGATCTCGACCAGCTCAAAGCCTTCTCTTCCGGCAAGCCGATTGCCGCGGCGCCCGCGCCGCGCCCCGAACGCCAGGGCTCCAACGGCATCGCCATCGCCCCCAGGCTGACGCTGGACGGCGGGACATTGCTGCTGATCAACCCGCATACCAGCTACTACTTCCGCTCCGAACAACAGGTCTCGAGCGACCACGGCCTCGACGTCTACGGCGCCGCAACCTGGGGCCAGTTCTTCATCTACCAGGGGTTCAATGCTCATGCCGGGTGGATGCACACCTCCAGCGGCATCGATAATATCGACGAGTTCGCCGAGAAGGTCGAGCGAACCGGCTCCGGCTTTTGCTATCACTACGGGTCCGAGTGCCGTTCCATCGGCCTTGTGCCGGTCACCATCCGCTACCGCACGGCCGGCGGGCGGCTGGCGACGCGCAGCTTCACCACCTACCGCACGCACCACGGGCCGATCGTCCGCTCCGCGAACGGGCGCTGGATCGCCTTTGCGATGATGGACAAGCCGGTCGAGGCGCTACAGCAGAGCTTCCTCCGCACCAAGGCGAGCGACCTTGGTTCCTTCCTGAAGATCGCCGATATGTTCAAGGCAAACAGTTCGAACAATACAATCTTTGCCGACGACAAGGGCGAGATTGCCTACCTTCACCCGCAGTTCGTTCCGCGTCGCAGCGACCGGTTCGACCATTTGAGGCCGGTCGACGGCAGCGATCCCGCGACGGACTGGCGCGGCTTGCACGCGCTGAGCGAGCTGCCGAGCGTCGTCCGGCCGGCGACGGGCTGGGTCCAGAACACCAACGCCTGGCCGTACCGCGCCGCAGGGCCGGACAGCCCTCGCCCGGCGCGCTTTCCCAGGTACATGGACTACCACGGCGAGAATTACCGCGGGCTCCACGCGCAGCAGCTTCTGGCCGGAAGCAGCGGCTGGACCTTGGGCAAGCTGCAGGCGGCTGCCTATGACAGCTATCAGCCAGGCTTTGCAGCGCTGATTCCGCCTTTGATCCGGGCCTATGACGCGCTGCCCAATGGCGACGCGCGCAAGGCCGAGCTCATCGGGCCCATCTCGGTGCTCCGCCCGTGGGATTACCGCTGGCGGATGGACTCGGTCGCGCAAACGCTGGCGATCCTGTGGGGCGACGGCCTGGTCAAGGCGCTCAACGCACCCCGGAGCGAGCCGAAGAACCGCTATATGGACCGGCTCGCGCGCGACACCACGCCGGCGCAGAAGCTGAGCGCTCTGGAAGCGGCCGTCGGCCGGCTCCAGCGCGACTTCGCCCGCTGGCAAGTGCCGTGGGGCGAGTACAACCGCTTCCAGCGCCTATCGGACGCCGTAGTCCCTCAGTTCAGCGATGCGGCGCCGAGCGTCCCGGTACCGTTCGCAGACGCCAAATACGGCTCGCTGGCCTCACTCGAGGAACGGGTGCCGCAGACGACCAAGCGGCGCTACGGAACTTACGGCAACAGCTTCGTCGCGGTGGTCGAGTTCGGTAAGCGCGTCCGCGCCCGTGCGGTGACCGCCGGGGGCGAGAGCGGCAACCCCGCCTCCCGTCACTTTGCCGACGAAGCCCAGCGCTACGCGTCAGGCGACCTGCGAACCGTCTATTTCTATCCCGACCAGCTCGCCGGCCACACGGAGCGCGTCTATCATCCCGGCCAATAGCGTCATTGCCCGCCTAGCGAAGCAATCCGGAACGACCGCTGGATTGCCGCGTCGCCTGCGGCTCCTTGCAATGACGGCTGACTAAACGTCGGCAAATCGATCCGTGGCGCGGATCAGGCCGTCGAGCACGCCCGGCTCGCTGAACAAATGGCCCCCATCGGGGATGATGTTGAGCTCGACCTCGGGCCAGGCCTGCTTGAGCCGCCAGGCGGCAAGCGGCGGCGTGCAGGTGTCGTGCCGGCCCTGGACGATCACGCCGGGGATGCCGCGCAGCTTGTCGGCCCGGCGCAGCAGCTGACCCTCCTCGAGCCAGCCATGCGCCGCCATGTAGTGATTCTCGATCCGGGCGACGGCGACGGCGACGTCGGGACTGGTGAAATGCTCGACCGTCTCGGGGCTCGGAAGCAAGGTGACGATGTCGCCTTCCCATTTGCTCCACGCCTGCGCGGCGGCGAGCTGCACCTGGGCATCCCCGCTGGTCAGGCGCTTGCGATAGCCTTCGACCAAGTCGCCGCGCTCGGCCTGCGGGATCGGCGCGAGGAACTCCTCGAACTTGTCGGGATAGACGCATGAGGCGCCGCCCGGCGCGTACATCCAGTCGATCTCATATTGGTCGAACAGGAAGATCCCGCGCAGCACGAGCTCGGTCACCCGGTCCGGG
>JBJMVJ010000038.1:0-28015 GCA_045810685.1 Sphingomonas sp. | reverse complement strand
GGCGGAACGTAGATCACCGACGCGGTCGCGCCGGTTTTCTCGACCGCCTCATGGACGGTGTCGAACACCGGCAGACCGATATGCTCCGTGCCGCCTTTGCCGGGCGTCACACCGCCGACCATCTGGGTGCCATAGGCGAGGGCCTGTTCGGTGTGGAAAGTCCCGGTTTCGCCGGTCATCCCTTGCGTGATGACCTTGGTGCTCTTGTCGACGAGGATGCTCATGCGAGGCTTCCGTCGATCTGCTTGCACGCCTCGAGCAGCTCCTTCACCGCATCGACGCTGACGTTGAAGTTCTCGCGCGCCGTCGCATCCAGCTCGATCTCGACGATGCGCTCGACGCCCCCGGCGCCGATCACGCACGGCACCCCGACATATAGATCGTCGACGCCGTACTGCCCGGTGAGGTGCGCCGCGGCGGGAAGCACGCGCTTCTTGTCCTTCAAAAAGCTCTCGGCCATCGCGATCGCGCTGGTCGCCGGGGCGTAGTAGGCGCTTCCGGTCTTCAGCAGCGCGACGATCTCTCCGCCGCCGCCGCGCGTGCGTTTGACGATCGCGTCGATCTTGTCCTGCGTCGACCAGCCCATCTTGACGAGATCGGGGATCGGAATGCCGGCGATCGTCGAATATTCGACGATCGGAACCATCGTATCGCCGTGGCCGCCGAGCACGAAGGCGGTGACGTCCTCCACGCTGACGTTGAACTCCTCGGCGAGGAAGTGCCGGAAGCGCGCGCTGTCGAGCACCCCGGCCATGCCGACGACGCGGTTGTGCGGAAGTCCGGAGAATTCGCGCAGCGCCCAGACCATCGCGTCAAGCGGGTTGGTAATGCAGATGACGAAGCTGTCGGGCGCGTGGCTGCGGATGCCCTCTCCGACTGCCTTCATCACCTTCAAATTGATGCCGAGCAGGTCATCGCGGCTCATCCCCGGCTTGCGGGCCACCCCGGCGGTGACGATGCACACGTCCGCGCCGGCGATGTCGGCATAGTCGGTCGTGCCCTTCATCTTGGCGTCGAAATCGTCGACGGGGCCAGCCTGGGCGATGTCGAGGGCTTTACCTTCGGGCACGCCCTCGACGACGTCGAACAGGACGATGTCGCCGAGTTCGCGCATCGCCGCGAGGTGGGCCAGGGTACCGCCGATCATTCCGGCGCCGATGAGGGCGATCTTCTTACGAGCCATGAGGCCGTTTTCCTTGCCTTGTCGTTGGCAGCCGAAGGGGGAGCCGGCTGCTTGTGGAGCGCGGCGCCCGATTAGCGAGGTGGCATGGCCGCCGCAACCGCGAGGGGCGAAACGCACCTTGGCATGAAATGGTGCTGTCGGCGCGATGAACTTCGCAACCGCTGCGCGCTGGAGTCGTTTTCCCGACATCCAGGAAAGGAGTTTGTCGATGACGAAGCTTTTTCTTGCTGTGGGAGCGGCCGCGGTCGCCTTGAGCGCTGCGCCTGCCGAGGCACGACACCACGGGCGCGCGATGGTGTGCGCGAAGTGGCGTCACGGCCATTGCGTCCGCTGGGTCAATCGCGGCTACATTCGCGCGATGAGGCATCAGGCCGCAGCTGCGCGCCGGGCGGCTTACGATGTCGGATACCGTTTCGGCCCGTCCTACGCCTATGTGCCGGTGACGGCCCTGCCACAGCCGGTCGTGACCCAGTACAGCCTCAGCCCGGATTATCGGTACGTATACCGCGACCATTACGTCTACGTGGTTGACCCGAAAACCTATGCGATCACGCGCGTTATTGATGCGCTGACGCACTGATCGGCTTACTCAGCGATAGACGAAGGCCGCCGGGCGCAAGCCCCGGCGGCCTTTTCCTTGCGCGTAACCATTCCGCTCAACGAACGTTCAGGGGGATCAGCAATAATGGTGGGACTATGAAACAGATCATCCTCCTCGCCGGCGCAGCGGCGCTCGGCATCGCGGCCCCGGCACTGGCAAAGCCGGGCAATGGGAACGGCCACGGCTACGGCCACGGCCACGGTAATCCACACGCTTATGGGTATTATGGACCGGTAGGTTACGGACATGGCGGCTGCCCACCAGGCCTTCGCAAGAAGGGCTGCATGCCACCCGGGCAGGCGCGGAAGCTCGCGCGGGGTCAGCGTTGGATGCAGAGCTACGGCTCGCGCTACGCCTACGGACAGATCCCCTATAGCCTGCGTTCGCAGTACGACCTCGATCCGCGCTACCGTTATTATTACGGCAACGGCTATTTGTATCAGGTCGACCCGCGCACGCAGCTGGTTGACCAGGTGATCAGGGCCCTGCTCCGCTAGGCGGCAATTCCAAGTGGGCGAGGCCGCTCGGGTCACCGGGCGGCCTTTTCTTTGAGCCGCCGCGCGTGCTAGCGGCTCGGGCCAAGCAAGGAGCGCTGGTTTGGCCGAGTTCACCCTTCCCAAGAACAGCAAGATCGTCCGCGGCCGCGACTATAAGGCCGAAGAGGGCAAGCGCCTCAGGACCTTCAAAATCTACCGCTACGACCCGGATAGTGGCGCCAACCCGAGGTGGGACCGCTACACGATCGATCTCGACAAGACCGGGCCCATGGTTCTCGACGCGCTCATCAAGATCAAGAACGAGATCGACCCGACGCTGACCTTCCGCCGCTCGTGCCGCGAGGGGATTTGCGGGTCTTGCGCCATGAACATGGAGGGCCGCAACGGCCTCGCCTGCACGACGGCGATCGAGGATCTCAAGGGCGACGTCCAGATCACGCCGCTGCCGCACATGGAGGTGGTCAAGGACCTCGTCCCCGACCTCACCCACATGTACGCTCAATATGCGCTGATCCAGCCGTGGCTGAAGACGGCGAGTCCCGCCCCCTCGCGCGAGCGACTGCAGAGCCCCGAGGACCGCGCCAAGCTCGACGGCCTGTACGAATGCATCCTGTGCTTCTGCTGCTCGACCGGCTGCCCGAGCTATTGGTGGAACGCCGACCGCTTCCTCGGCCCGGCCATCCTGCTCCAGGCGTATCGCTGGCTCGCGGACAGCCGCGACGAAGCAACCGGTGAGCGCCTCGACCAGCTCGAAGACCCGTTCCGCCTCTACCGCTGCCACACGATCATGAATTGCGCGAACGTGTGCCCCAAGGGGCTCAACCCGGCCAAGGCAATCGCCGAGACCAAGAAGCTGATTGCGGAGCGAGCCGCTTGAGGGATCGCGGCGAACAAGACGCTCGGCCAGCGTGAGCGACGAAAGCTACAACGCAGAGGGGCTCGGAGACGTTGGCCTCCCCAGAGGCGCGACACCTGATGCCGAAAATCCGGGCTGGTTCAGCTGGGGCGATTTTCCGCGCTCGAGCTTCGCGGCGGCGACCGGGCGGCTGCTGTTCAGACCCGATGGTCCGGGGCGCGGGATGACTCGGATGTTCCCAACCGAAGACCATATGAACATGGGCGGGTCGATCCACGGCGGCGCGATCATGAGCTTCATCGACATGTCGATGTTCGCCGGCGGTCTCTGCGCCGGGATGGACAAGGCGCATTATGTGACGCTCGACCTCACCACTCACTTCCTCGGGCGCGGCCAGGCCGGAACGCCGCTCGAGGCGCATGTCGAGCTGGTGAAGCAGACCCGCGGCCATGCCTTCCTCCAGGGCGTGGTCAAGCAGAACGGCGAGAATTGCTACAGCTTCAGCGGGACGCTTAAGAAGGTCAACCGGCCCAACGGACCGTCGTCGCGATGACCGGACCCGTACGGGTCGCTTACGATCAGTTGATTACCGACCACGAGCTGAAGCCGGACGCAGCGCAGGCTCGCGCCGTCGCCGCGCTCGACAGGCTCGCGGGGAGTGTTGCCGAGCGCGGATTCTTCGCGCGCCTGTTTGGCTCGAAAGCGGATGGCCCCGCTGGCGTTTACCTGTGGGGCGGCGTCGGGCGCGGGAAGTCGATGCTGATGGACCTCGCTTTCGCGCACGTCGACATCGCGCCCAAGCGCCGGGTCCACTTCAACGAGTTCATGCTCGAGACGCATGAGCGGCTGCGCGTCGCGCGCAAGCGGGAGGAGGGCGATCCGATCGAACCCGTCGCCGAGCAGATCGCCGCCGAAGCGAGCCTGCTCTGCTTCGACGAAATGCAGGTGACCAATCCCGCCGACGCGATGATCCTGTCACGGCTGTTCGGCAAGCTGCTCGAGCACGGCGTGAAGCTCGTCACCACTTCCAATCGTCGTACACGCGATCTCTACCAGGGCGGCCTCAACCGCGAGCTGTTCGTGCCGTTCATCGAGCTGATCGAGCAGCGGATGCTGGTGGTCGAGGTGAACGGCCCGACCGATTACCGGCTCGATCGGCTCACCGGCGTCGAGGTGTGGCACGTGCCCAATGGCCCCGAAGCGACCGCGGCGCTGAGCCAGGCCTTCTTCCAGCTCACCGATTATCCGGTCGAGGACCGGGCCAGGGTGCCGGCGGAGGACATCGACGTCGGCGGCGGGCGCACGCTGCATGTGCCCAAGAGCCTAAAAGGCGTCGCCGTCTTCTCGTTCAAGCGCCTGGTCGGCGAGGCCCGCGGCGCCGCGGATTATCTCGCGCTTGCCCGGCGCTATCATACGGTGATCATCGTCGGCATTCCGGTGATGGGATCCGAGATGCGCAACGAGGCGGCGCGGTTCCGGACGCTGATCGACGCGCTTTACGAACATAAGGTGAAGCTTCTCGCCGCCGCCGACGCGGAGCCCGAGGGGCTCTATCCGGACGGAGACGGGAGCTTCGAATTCCAGCGTGCCGTCAGCCGTCTGGAAGAGATGCGCAGCGCCGAATATCTGGCCCAGGGGCATGGCACCGCGGGTTGAGGGCTCAGGCCGCAGTCCTCGCCGCCCCCAGCACCTCCTCAGCGTGACCGGGAACCTTGACCTTTCGCCACGCCTTGAGGATGCGGCCGTCGGCGCCGATCAAATAGGTCGCGCGCTCCATGCCCATATATTTGCGCCCGTACATCGACTTCTGCACCCACGTGCCGAACGCCTCGGAAATGCGACCGTCTTCATCGGACACGAGCGGGACCTGAAGGCCGTATTTGCCGATGAACTTGTCGTGGCTTCTCATCGGGTCGCGCGACACGCCGAGCACCTTCACTCCGGCCTTGGCATAGTCGGCCGCAAGGGCAGTGAAGTCCTGCGCTTCGCGAGTGCAGCCCGAAGTGTCGTCCTTGGGATAGAAATAGAGCACCAGCGGCTGGCCAGGCGCGGAAAGGTCGACGCTGCTGCCGTCGCTCGCGGCGATCCTGATCGCCGGTGCCCTGTCGCCTTCGTTGATCATCTCATGCCCCCTGCTTGATAGTGTTCCACAGCGCCGCGATGCTCTGCCGCGCCGCGTCATGCTCGGCAAGCAGCGCGTCCCAACTCGCCGCGCCGCATGCTTCGGCGACCAATTGCCACGTATCAGGCGTCGGCTTGACCTCGCCCGGCGCAACCAGCCGCATCATCACCAACATGCGCGACAGCAACTTTAGCGCACCGACAATATTTGCTGGCACCAACGATTCAGCCTCGAGCGCTGCGAGGGCGTTTTCGAGACGGGTGTCGAGGCCGACATGCCGGGTCAGCTGGAGCACGTGCACGGCGAATTCGAGATCGATCAGGCCGCCGGGCCCGAGCTTGACGTCGAGCGCGCTGTGCGGCGGCTTGTGGCGTTCAATCTCGGCGCGCATCTTCGCCGCATCCGACGCAACCGTGGTGAAATCGCGCGGCATCATCAAGATACGCTCGATCATCGCCCGAACGCGCTCGCGAGTTTCCGGCGAGCCGCACAGCGGCCGGGCGCGGCACAGCGCCATATGTTCCCATGTCCATGCCTCGCGCCGCTGGTAGCGGTCGAACGCCTCGAGAGAGACGGTGAGCATGCCCTTGGCGCCTTCCGGCCGCAGCCGCGTGTCGACTTCGTACAGCGGGCCCGCGGCGGTCGGTACGCTGAGCGCGGCGGTGACCCGGCTGGCGAGGCGATTGAAATAATCGTTCGGGCCGAGCGGCTTCGACCCGTTCGAAACACGCCCCTGCTCGGCCGTATGCAAATAGATGAGGTCGAGGTCGGAAGCATGGGTGAGCGAATATCCACCCAAACGTCCGAGACCGAGCACCACCAGCTCGCTCTCCGGAATGGCGCCGTGCCGCGTCTCGAAATCCTCGGCGGCGGCCTTGCTCAGCGCGAGCAGAGCGCCTTCAGCCACGGCTGCATAACCTTCGGTGACTTCGAGCGGGTCGCGGCGGCGGTCGATCAGCTGCACGCCGAGCGCAAACCGACGTTCGTTGACCAGGCGCCGAACACGGTCGAGCCCGAGATCGTAGGGCTGGCCGCGCATCGCACTGCCGAGCAACTCGGCCAATTCGTCCGCAGGCGGCGGCATGGCGAAGCTCGACGCGTCGAACAATCCTTCGAACAGCTCGGGCCGACGCGCCAGCTGGTCGGCGAGTGCGGGCGCGTGAGCGAGCAGCTTCGCGAGCAAGCGCCCCAGCGCCGGCCGCGCTTCCAGCAAGCGGAAGAAATTCACCCCGCTCGAAAGCCGTTCGATAATGTCGCTGAGGCGATTGAGTCCGCGGCCGGGATCGCCGCCCGCTGCGATCGCCTGGAGCAGTGCCGGGAGCATCGCTTCGAACGCTTCCCTCGCGGGGGGTGAGCGAAGCGAGCGCGCCTTGCCCGAACGCCAGTCGGCAATGTGCCGCCGCGCCGTCTCGACATCGCGAAAGCCGAGCTGGGTGAGCTCCCGTCCGAGGATATCCGGATCGTTGGACAGGCGCGGGCTGCCCTCGGGGGCGAGGCTGTCGAAAATCTCGCCGGCACGCTCGACATGCGGGCGCAGCCGTTTGAGCAGCGCAGCGCCATTCTCGAGCCCGTGCAGCTGCGCCACATTGTCGAGCGCCGGCGCCGAGACAGGCAGCAGGTGGGTCTGCGCGTCATCGATCATCTGCACGCGATGCTCCACGGTGCGCAGCAGCCGGTAAGCCTGGGCGAGCTCATCAGCGACAGGCCCCTCGAGCCTGTCGGCGGCGAGCAGCGCGGCGATGGCGTCGAGTGTCGCCGGGGCGCGCACCGACGGGTCGCGTCCGCCGTGGATCATCTGCTGGATCTGGACGAAGAATTCGACTTCCCGGATGCCGCCGCGCCCGCGCTTGAGGTCGTAACCTGGCCCGATGTGAGCGCCCTGGGCAAAGTGGTCGCGGATGCGCGCGGAGATTTGGCGCACGTCCTCGATCACGCCGAAATCGAGCGAGCGGCGCCACACGAATGGTTGAATCGCGTCGAGGAACCGTTGGCCAAGCGCGTGGTCGCCGGCCGCAGCGCGGGCGCGAATGAAAGCAGCACGCTCCCACGGCAGCGCGCTCGACTCATAATGCGAAATGGCAGCGTTCACCGGCAAGGCGATGGGCGTGACTTCGGGCGACGGCCGGAGGCGAAGGTCGACGCGCTCGACATAGCCGTCGGCGGTCCGCTGCTGCAGCAGCTCGATGAGACGTCGACCGATCCGGACAGCGGCTTCGCCCGGATCGTCACGTTCGCGCCTCGGGAGGAGCTGGGGGTCGAACAGCAGGAGCAAGTCGACATCCGAGGAGTAGTTGAGCTCGCTGCTGCCGAGCTTGCCCATGGCGATAACCGCAAAGCCGTCCGGCGCGGCATCGGGCACGCGTTCGGCGATCGCGGCGCGAACCGCTTCGTCGATCGCCGCGTCGGCGAAATCCGACAGCAACCGCGTCACCTGCTCGAGGCTCAGCTCTCCAGCGAGGTCGCCGAGCGCAACCGCGAGCGCGAGCCCATGACGCCGGCGACGAAGCCGACTCCCAGTCTCGTCTGCGCTCGATGCCAACGCCAGCTCCGCGGCCGGTACGGCGCCGCGCTCGATGAACGCATCGGCAACGTCGACCCGAGCGTCGATAGCGTCGCGCAGGAACGGGCTGTGCGCGATGGCCCGCTGCAGCGCGCCACGCCTGGCGCTGGTCGAAAACTGGCGACTCATCGTCCCCTTTTGACCGTTTCGCGCGTGATTCCCACGAAACTTCCGCGGCGCATCGCTCGTTTGCAACCGGATGAAGCTGGAGCGAGACTTTCTTTCAGCGTCGGAATTGAACACGATGGATCGCCAAGTCATCCGAGTGGACATGACGCCGACGCAAGCCGGCATCACCGCCGCGCTCCGCCGCGCCTTCGAGGCGGGGGCGATGGAACCGTGCGACCGCGATTTCAGCGACCTGCTGCGCCGCTTGAACTGATCAATCCTTCCGGTCGGAAATTCTACTGGTGGTCGCGGCTGAGATCGTCGACTTCGCCCATGATGGTCTGCAGCGCAGACTTGTCGGGGTCGGTCTTGTGCTGACGGCGTGACGGGAGCTTGCCGCTCGAGAGCAACTGCTCGAGCGCAACGCGGCCGCGCGCGACCCGGCTTTTGATCGTCCCGACCGCACAGCCGCAAATCTCCGCCGCTTCCTCATAGGCGAAGCCGCCGGCGCCGACCAGAATCAGCGCCTCCCGCTGCGGCTGGGGCAGGTGCATCAGCGCTCGCTGCATGTCGCCAAGCTCGATGTGGCGATCCTGGCTGGCCGGGGCGGCGAGGATCTTGGACGCCGTGATGTCGTCCCATTCGCCCTTGAACCGAGCGCGCCGCATCTGACTCAGGAACAGGTTGCGCAAGATGATGAAGGTCCAGGCGCGCATGTTGGTCCCGGCCTGGAAGCGCTTGCGCGCCGCCCAGGCCTTGAGCAACGTCTCCTGAACCAGGTCATCGGCCAGGTCCCGGCTGCCGGAGAGCGAGCGTCCGAACGCACGCAGATGCGGAATCACCGCCGCGAGCTGGTCCTTGAACTCGGGATCGGACAGCGGAACCGGCTCTGCCGAAGCGGCTGCTGGTCGGTTATCCTCGCGAGCTTCCGTCAACTTAGACCCCACCCTTTTGACGTGCGCGGCCGTGGCCGCGCGCGCGTGACAAGAACATGAACAGCGATAGTGCCGAAGCTAGGTGCTCAGGACCGTCCAACCAAGACGATGACGGCAAAAATGATCACCACCAGCAACGTGCCGAAGATGAGAACATTACGGGCAACTCCCGGAGTCGATCCGGCGCGCGCCTCCGTCGTCGTCTCGGTAATCGACGGCTCGGAGTTGCGCGGATCGGCCATTATGCTCTCGTCACGAAATCACTGTTCCCGCGGCCAACGCGCCGCATGGAACACTGTTCCGGCCTAAGCCACAGGCGCCGTCGCCGCGTCGAAAAACAGTGCCTGGGCAATCGCCGCCTTCACCGTCGAGCGCTGGAACGGCTTGGTAATGAGGAAGGTCGGCTCGGGCCGAGTCCCGGTCAGCAGTCGCTCGGGGAACGCCGTGATGAAGATCACCGGGACCGAGAATTCGGCGAGGATGTCCTTGACCGCGTCGATGCCGCTCGAATCGTCAGCGAGCTGGATGTCGGCGAGGACCAGGCCGGGCGGGTTGGAGCGCGCCTGGCTGACCGCTTCGTCGCGGGTGACGGCAACGCCGGTCACATTGTGCCCGAGGTCGCGGACGATCGTTTCGATATCCATCGCGATGATCGGCTCATCCTCGATGATCAGGACATCGGCGAGCGTCTGCCGCTCGATCTCCTCGAGCGCCTCGGCGACGAGCGAATCGACGTCGGCGGGCGAAGCGCCGATCAGATAGGCGGTGTCCTCGGACGAGAATCCCTCGAGCGAAGTGAGCAGCAACGCCTGACGCGAGAGCGGCGTGATCCGCGACAGCCGCGCCTGGGCAATGCCCTCCGCGCCGCTCGCGTTCTGCACCGGCTCCTCGCCCTCTTCGATGTTCGCCGTCGACCAGATCGCGTGGAAGGTTTTGTACAGCCCAAGACGTGGATCGACATCGCGCGGGAATTCATCAGGCTTGGCGACGATCGCTTCGAGCGTCGCACGGACAAAAGCATCGCCATGCGTCTGGCTGCCGGTCAGGGCGCGGGCGTAGCGGCGAAGAAATGGCAGGTGTGGGGCAAGTTCCTGGCCAAGGGACATGTTCGGTTATTCTCCCTCGAAAAACGCAATCGGCGCCGTCTTTGGCCGCGCGACCTTATTGTTGCAACCCTGGAAGGACCGTGTGACGCCACGGCTTCGCCGCCCCCAGAGATGTGAAGCTGTCTCTGGAACAAAGGACCAGCCATTTGGTTTCCCCACCTGGGCCGGGCTCGCTGCAAAGCAGAACATGCCGCGCAGCGGCCGGCCCGATGCATATCGGGGCGTTGAATATCGGGCGCCAACCGGTTGCGCCTTCGAACGAGTTGACTATGAGCGCGCGAGAACCCGCGCCTGGGGGGACTGGAGTTGAGTGCGAAGAAGCGAAGCGACACGGAGGGAGCCGGAGATTCCAGGCGCTCGAAGAAGTCACCTGCTTCAGACCGCGGGGCGCGCAAGACGCGCTCCGGCGATCTTGGCCGCGCCCTGCGCTCGGTTTACGACGACACGCTTCGGGAAGCGGTTCCCGACGATTTCAACAATCTGCTGGGCAAGCTTAGCTAGTCTCCAGCCGTGCCGGCTGCGGGAGCGCTGATTTGACGCTCGCCGAGCGATTCGCGCGTCTTCCGACGGCGGCCAAGCTCCTGCTGATTCTCACTGCCGTGCTGCTGCCGATCGGCATTGCCCTCGCGTGGATCGGTGAAACTGGCATTCGCCAGGCCAATAGCGCGCTTCAAGGGCGCAACGAGGACCAGGCCCGCACCACCGCGCGCGCGATCGAGAGCCTGATCGCACGCAACGCGCTCGCGCTCAGGATCGCCGCCAACGGCGCGCTATCAGATGGTACCGCCGGCGCCTGCGACCGCGTGCGCCGCTCGCTTGCGATCGCACCGGCAGTCGCGCAGAGCTTCGAGCTGGAAGACGGGGACGGCCAGCCGATCTGCGCGGCCGGCGAGATTGGCGACACCGGAACCCTGCCGCTCGCGGCTCCGGGCGCGATCACCACCCGAATCGCTCCCGACGAAAATGCCGTCGCCATTCGCGTCGGCGTCATTGGCGGGATCGCGACGGCTGTGGTCGGGCGCGACGAGCTGCGCTCGGCGGTCAGCGAAACGGGCGCGGCGATCAAGACGCTGGTGCTGCACGACGATGAGCATGAACTTCGTGTGGTAGACCCGCCGCCGACAACGGAGTCGGGCCTTCGCTTGATCGAGTTGCCGATCAGCAACGGCAATCTTGCAGCGCGTGTCGGCGTCCCGCTGCAGCGAATCGCCACGCTCGATCGGCTGCTGCTCTTGCTGCCGCTGCTGATGTGGATCCTGGCTGCGATCATCACGTGGCTGCTTGTCACCCGGCTTCTGGTCCGGCCGCTGCGGCGCCTGGAGTCTGGCGTGCGCGCTTACCAGCCGGGCGAAGGACCGCTCGAACTGCCGCGCAAGCTCGGGCCAAGCCAGGAAATTCAAGGGCTGCGAAACGCCTTCGCCCGGGCGATCGACCAAGTCGAAGAATCCGAGCGCGAGACTACCGGGGCACTCGAGGGTCAACGGCGGCTCGTGCGCGAGGTCCACCACCGCGTGAAGAATAACCTTCAGGTGGTCGCGTCCCTGCTCAACATCCACGGCCGCAGTGCCGAAACCAGCGACGCTCGCGCGGCCTACGCGGGGATCAGCCGACGCGTCGGCGCGCTGTCGATCGTCCACCGCAACCATTTCGCGGAGATGGAGGAGAATCGCGGCATTTCCCTCAGGCCGCTGGTAACGGAGCTCGCCGCGGAGCTGCGCGCCGGCGCGCCCGAGCCAGCCCGCGGACTGACGATCGATCTCGACGTCGATACGGTCTACACCACACAGGACGTCGCGGTCGCGGTCGGATTCCTGATCACCGAAATCATCGAATTCGCCATGCTGAACGCGCCGCAGCAGCCGATCGAACTGTCGATTCGGCGGACCAGTGAGCTAACCGCTAGAATGACGCTCTGCAGCCCGATCTTGGTGCCCGACGAGGAAAGCGAGCCGGGGAAACTGCAGTTCGAACGGATCGTTGCGGGGCTAGCGAAGCAGCTGCGCTCAACGCTCGACCGCAAGCTTGGTCGTTACAGCGTCGATTTACCCGTGTTTCCACCGATTTAGCGGAATCTACAGTCGTTACGCCGACGACGAAAAAAGTTCGGAAAACTTGGCTAGGACCCGGAACCGATCTCGAACGAGGGACGTTGTGCCCTTCGGATAGTGACCTTTTGCCCCCCCGCTCTCGCTATCCGTTTAAATGGGCCCGGAACCGCCAACCCTCCCCCCCCCCGGTGGCGCTTCCGGGCCCTCTTCTGTCTGCAGCCCAGAAACAACAGTAGCGCCTGACCGCGCCGCTTTGCGGGCGGCCCGCCAGTGGGTGATCCGTATCGCCAGGATGGCGAATTCGTAGAGGCCGTAAAGCGGCACCATCAGCATCATCATCGAGACCGCATCGGGCGGCGTCAGAACGCCCGCCACAACCGCTGCCGCGACAATCGCATAGCGCCGAGATCGTGCGAGCTGCTCGCGGGTGACGATGCCCGCACGCTCGAGGATCATCAGCAGAATCGGCAGCAGGAAGGCGGCGCCGAAGCCGAAGAGGAAGTGGGTGACGAAGGTCAGGTAATTGCCGACGCCGGGAAGCGCCTCCTGCTGCACACCGCCGATGTCGCCCTGGTAGCTGAGCAGGAAACGCAGCGCCCAAGGCATCGCGAGGAAGTAAGCAAAGGACGCGCCGGCGGCGAAGAACACCGGCGTCGCAAGAAGGAACGGCAGGAACGCGTTCTTCTCCTTGGCGTAGAGGCCCGGCGCGATGAAGCGCCACAGCTGGGTCGCGATCACCGGGAAAGCGAGCATGAGCGCGGCGAACAACGCCACCTTCACTTGCGTGAAAAAGGCCTCGAATACATCGGTGTAGATAAGCTTGCCCTGGCCAGCCCGCAGCAACGGCTGCACCAGCACCGCAAAGATCTCGCGGGCAAAATGGAAGCAGACAAAGAACGCGATCACCAACGTCACCAGACACCAAAGAAGGCGGCGCCTGAGCTCGATCAAATGTTCGAGCAGCGGCTGCTTGGTGTCATCGATGTCCTTCACGGCAGCGGGCGCTGCTCAGGCGGCAGCTCGTCGCCCGGCTGTTTCTCGTCGAATGGCAGTGAAGGCTCGGCGCCTGGTGCGAGGGGCGGCATCGGCTCAGGCTCTCCAGGCTCGGGATTTCCAGGCTCCGGATAGTCGGCATTGGCCGGGTGCAGCTGCATGATCCGCTCATTTTCCTCGCGCCATTTCTTTTCCATCTCTTCGAGCTCCGCCTGGCGCATCATGTCTTCGATGCCCGAGGTGAAGTGGCGCGCCATCCCGCGCACGCGGCCGACCCAATAGCCGACCGTGCGCATGACCTTGGGAAGCTCCTTGGGGCCAATGAAAATGAGCGCGAGAACCGCGATGATCGCGATCTCGGCAGAATCGAAGCCGAACATGTTGACCCCAGGTCTGCTTAGCGGGGTTCATCCTCGCGCCTGGGCGGCGCGACAGGCTCGGCCGGGCGCGGCGGCGTGACATCGATCGGTTCCCGGGCTGCCTCGTCGCGCGGCAGCTGGCGGGGCGGCTCGTTTCGACGCTGCTCCTCGTAGCGCCGCATCTTGTCGTCATCCTCGTCCGCCATGCCCTGCTTGAAGCTCTTCAGGCCTTTGGCGACGTCGCCCATCATAGAGCTGAAGCGGTTTCCGCCGAACAGCAGCAAGACGAAAATCCCGATGATGATGATATGCCAGATGCTCAGTCCGCCCATGGGGAAACTCCTTTGAGGGGCGTATCTAATCCCCTTGCTCTTCGCTTTCCAGTTGAAGCTGGAAGATGGACTCGTCGAGCGGGTCCAAAAGTCCCGCGGCCTTGAGATCGTCGATTCCGGGCAGGTCGCGGCGCGAGCCAAGGCCGAAGTGGGTCAGGAACTCCTGCGTGGTCGCGTAGAGCAACGGCCGGCCAGGGCCCTCCCTGCGCCCGGCCGGCCGCACCCAGCCGGCGTCCATCAGCACGTCGAGCGTGCCCTTCGAGATCTGAACGCCGCGGATCGCTTCGATTTCACCTCTGGAAACGGGTTCGTGATAGGCGATGATCGCCAAGGTCTCGGTTGCCGCCCGGGACAGCCGTCGCGCCTCCTCCCGTGTTCGGCGGAGCAGATGGGCAAGGTCCGGAGCGGTTTGAAAATGCCAGCGGCCGCCGCGCTCGACCAGCTCGATGCCGCGCCCCTCATAATGAGCGACAAGCTGGCCAAGCGCGATTTCGACATTGCCGTCGCCGACGTGGTCGACGAGCTCATCGACGCTGAGCGGCGCCGCGGAGGCGAACAAGGTCGCTTCGATCGCGCGCATCAGCTCGTCCATCAGGCGGCCCTCAGCCTGATCGGCGCGAACGCCTCGTCCTGGAGGAACTCGAGACGGCCCTGCCGCGCCAGCTCCAGCATGGCGACGAAGCTCGAGGCGAGCGACGAGCGGCGGAACAACGGGTCCCGGCTCGGCGGCAGGAAGCTTTCGAGAAAGGCCCAGTCGAGCGCCATGCCGATCATCCTTCCGACCCTGTCGATCGCTTCGTCGAGCGTCATCACGGAGCGCGCATGAACGACGTGCATCGCTGGCTGGGTGCGCGCGCGCACTGCGCCGTAGGCGGCGAAGAGATCGAAATCGCGTACTTTCCACGCCGACTTGCGCACCAGCCGGAGGCCTTCGGGTGCGCCGCGTAGGAAGACATCTCGGCCCACACGGTCGCGGCCAAGCAGCCGGGCGCCCGCTTCGCGCATGGCGTCGAGCCGCTGCAACCGCAGCTGAAGCCGCAGCGCAATCTCTTCGGGACTCGGATCGGCGTCTGGGTCCTTGGGCAGCAGCAGGCACGACTTGAGATAAGCGAGCCACGCGGCCATCACGAGATAATCGGCCGCGATCTCGAGCTTCAGCGCCCGGGCTCCGGCGAGATAGGCGAGATATTGCTCGACCAGCTGCAGGATCGAGATTTGCGCAAGATCGACCTTTTGGGCGCGGGCGAGGTTGAGCAGCAGGTCGAGCGGCCCCTCCCACCCGTCGAGGGTCAGGTTGAGCTCATCCGACTGGCGGACCGGCCGTTCCTCGAAGTCCTCGTCCACGGCGGTAGAATAACCATTAGTTGTGGCCATGCGAAGGTGTAGCCACTTTCTGTTGGGGATAACTAAGCGAGTGCCAGCAACTGATCGCGCTTGGCGATTTCCTCGGCGAAATCCACGCTTTCGAGCTCGAGCCGAGTGCCGGCGATGGCCCGTGCAAGCCGCGTTTCGCCCTCGGCGCTGAGTGGCGGAACAGCCGAGGCGACGGCGAGCATCTCTTCCATCTTGCCCGAGCAGTGAAGCGCGACGTCGCACCCGGCCGCGACAACGCCTGCGGCGCGCGTCGCAAAATCGCCCCTCAACGCCTCCATCCCAATATCGTCGCTCATCAGCCACCCGTCGAAACCGATCCGCTCCCGGACGATGTTCTCGATCACGATCGGCGACAGGCTAGCCGGGCGATCCCGATCCCACGCGGTGTAGACGACGTGGGCCGTCATCCCCATGGGCGCGGATGCAAGGCGTTCGAACGGCTCGAGGTCCGTTTCCAGTTCTTCGGCTGATGCGCTCACCACCGGCAGTTCGTGATGGCTGTCGACCAACGCCCGCCCATGACCCGGCATGTGTTTCACAATCCCAACCACGCCGACTGACGCCATCCCGTCGAGCAATGCGCGGCCGAGCGCCGCGACCTGCATCGGTTCCGAGCCGAGCGCGCGATCACCGATGATGTCACTCGCGCCTTCCTGACGGACGTCGAGCAGCGGGAGCGCGTTGACGTTGATCCCGGCCGAGCGGAGCATCAGCCCCAGCGCGCGGGCATTCGAACGCACCGCCTCGATCGCCGAGGAAGGCGCAAGCCGATAGAGATCGGCGAACCTCTCGGCCGCCGGAAAAGCCGGCCATTCCGGCGGCCGCATGCGTGCGACGCGCCCGCCTTCCTGGTCGATCAGGATCGGCAGGTCGTCGCGGGCGGTGAGCTCGCGCAGCGAGTCGGTCAGCCGCAGGAGCTGGTCCTGAGTCTCGCAATTGCGCCTAAACAGGATGAAACCCGCCGGCTCGGCCTCGGAGAAGAAACTGCGCTCGCCGTCGGTCAGCGCGGCGCCTTCAAGCCCGTAGATCGCCGCCTGCATTATTGGGCGACGAAGCAATTCTCGCCGGCGGCACTCAGCGCCTGGCAAACGTGCTTGGCGTCGGCCGGCGACGCCGCGCCCGCGCGCAGCCGGATGCCGCCGGAGAAGGGAACGATCATCTTGTTGAGCGCGGCGACGCTTGGGAAGCGGGTCGACAGTGCCGTCCACGCCCGCTCCGCCTGGGCCTGGTTGGCGAACGCACCGAGCTGGACGACGCTGCCCGCGCCGCCGCTCGGCGTCGCCTCGGGCTTCGATTGGGCGGGGGCCGGTGTTTTGCTCTCATTGGCCGGAATCGCCTTCGGCTGCTCCTTGGGCGGAGCGGCGACGGGAGTTTCCGGCAGCTTGTTGAGATCGAGCTGCGAATCCTTGTCCTCGCCGGCGCTGGTTTCGAACGCGGTCTCGCTCTCTCCGCTGATGTCGAGGCCGCCGGGATTCGGCGGTTTCACCCTGTAAGGCTCGGCTGGTGCCCTGATCAGCTCGGGCGGGCCGTTCACGGTGCTGTCGCGCCGGCCCAGCCAGAAGAAGGTCCCGGCGACGATCAGTCCGGCAACCAGCACCACGACCAGGGCGCCGAGCATGCGGCGGGCCGACAGGCCGCGCGGTTCATCCTCGTCCTCGACGGCCTGAAGCCACGGCAAGGGCTCGTCGAACGAGCGCTCGTCGCTCACTGCGCCGCCGCTAGGCCGATCACGACGCACGGCTGCGCGATCATCCGCATGCGCTGGCACAGCACCGCCGAATGGGCCTGCGAGGTCGTGCCCATCTGCAGCCGGTAATAGACGTGGCCATCACGCAGCGACTGGACCGGAACGACCAGCGCCGGGAGGCGCTTGAGCGCCGGGTTCATCCGCACGATCGCCCACCAGCCGCGCTTCGCCTGGTGCGCGGTCGAAAAAGCGCCGATCCTGACCAGACGCCCTGAAGCGCCCTCGATCACCCGCACCGGCCAGGGCTCCGGCGGCGGCGCAGGCTTGACCACTTCCTCGGGCGGCGGAGCGGTTTCGGTGACGTGGCGCGGCGTGGCGATGATCTTTTCCGGCGCGCGCTTTACCGGGGGCGGCTCATCGATGACCGGCATTGGCGGAGCGACGATCGGTTCGATCTCCGGAGCGGGCCTGAGCTTCACCTGCGGCTCGGCCGGAACCGCGGGCCGCGGCGCCGGCAGGCGAACCGTGGTCGTGGGCACGGCGCGGTGGGCAATAGGCGCTGGCACCTCATCGACGCTGCTCGCGCCGAACCAATATGCCGGCGCGGCCACCAACAGGGCCAACGCGGCGGTCCATAGCACGAGGGCGCCGCCGCTTCGCCCGTGCGTCACCGGCTGCGGCTTGGGCTCGTCTGGGAGCCACGGCAGCCGGTCCATCGCGGCCACCGCTTCTACGCGGCTCATCAACGCATCTCCTCGGTTGCGGCGACCCCCATCAAATCGAGACCGCTCCGGATGATCTGCGCGATTCCGCGCGCAAGTTCCAGCCGCGCCCGAGAAAGTTGTGGATTTTTTTCAACGAGGAAGCGGCGCTCGGGATCGTCATTGCCGCGGTTCCACAGAGCATGGAACTCGGCCGCGAGATCGGAGAGGTAGAAAGCGACGCGGTGCGGCTCGTGCGCCATCGCAGCGCTCTCGACCGTGCGCGGATATTGGGCCGAACGCTTGACCAAAGCGAGCTCCTCGTCGTCCAGCAGCGACAAATCAGCCGGCGCCGAAAGATCGACCCCAGCCTCCGCCGCCTTGCGCTTGAGCGAGCTGATCCGCGCATGGGCGTATTGGACGTAGAAAACCGGATTGTCCTTCGACGCTTCGACCACCTTCATGAAGTCGAAGTCGAGCGGAGCATCGGCGCGGCGGGTCAGCATCATGAAGCGGACCACGTCCTTGCCTACCTCGTTCACCACTTCCGCCAGCGTCACAAAGTCTCCGGCGCGCTTGCTCATCTTCACCGGTTCACCGCCGCGAAACAGCCGAACCAACTGGACCAGCTTGACGTCGAGGTCCACGCGGCCGTCCGTCAGCGCCGTCACTGCCGCCTGGACGCGCTTGACCGTGCCGGCGTGATCGGCGCCCCAGATGTTGACCAGGTGATCGGCCGCCTTGGCTTTCTGCCAATGGTAAGCGGCGTCCGACCCGAAATAAGTCCAGCTGCCGTCCGATTTCTTCATTGGCCGATCCTGGTCGTCGCCGAACTGGCTTGAACGGAACAGGGTCAGCTCGACCGGCTCCCATTCGTCGTGCGGTTCAAGGCTCTTGGGCCGCTCGAGCACGCCCTCGTAGACCAGCCCCTTCGAACGCAGCACCTGCATCGCGTCATCGACCGCGCCGCTGTTCTGCAGCTCGGCTTCGGACGCGAATATGTCATGGTGGATGTTGAGCAGCGCGAGATCGTAGCGGATGAGGTCGAGCATCGCCTTGATCGCCGCCTCGCGGAACACGGGCAGCCATTCGGCCTCGTCCTTGCCGACAAACTCGTCGCCATGCTCGGCGGCGAGCAACGTGCCCACGGGCTTCAGATAGTCGCCGGGGTACATGCCCGCCGGGATGTCGCCGATGTCGTCGCCCAGCGCCTCGCAGTACCTGAGGTGCACCGAGCGAGCGAGGGTATCGACCTGCGCGCCGGCGTCGTTGACATAATATTCCTTGGTGACCCGGAAGCCCGCCGCCTCCAGCACCCGCGCCAGGCTGTCGCCGACCACGGCCCCGCGGCAATGGCCCATGTGCAGCGGACCGGTCGGGTTCGCCGAGACATATTCGACATTGACCCGCTCGTTCTTGCCGATCGTCGAGAGGCCGTACTGGTCACCCTCGCGCATGATCGTCTTGAGCTCGTCGCGCCAGGCATCCGGAGCCAGGCGAAGGTTGATGAACCCCGGCCCCGCGACCTCGACCGAGGTGACCGGCGGGATGGCGTCGAGCTTGGCCTTGATTGCCTCCGCAAGCGCCCGCGGGTTGGTACCCGCTGTTTTTGCCAGCACCATTGCCGCATTGGTCGCAAGGTCGCCGTGCGCCGGATCGCGGGGCGGCTCGACCGTAACATTCTTGCGGTCGGCGTCGGCCGGCAGCGCGCCCTCGGCAACCAGCTCGTAGAGCACTCCGTCAAGAAGCGCGGCATATTGGGCGTAGAGGCTCAAGTCGGGTCCACTAATGCTGGAAAGCGGCGCCTCTAGCGCAGCGGCCGCTCCGCGTCACGTGCGGGGACGGAATGTCTGTTTCCGACCCATTTGCGACATTAGCTGCTTAGGTCTGCTGTCGACCGATTGCGGACATTAGCGCCACCCGATTGAATCCAGCGGATGCTGAGCTTGGACGCTCCTCCTGATGCGCTCGACGAAGGCAAACGGTCTCTGCAGCGCGAAGTCGTTCTCATATTGCGCGCGCACACTGCCGATTTGACGATATTTTGACGCAACACTGGGCTCCCGATTGACGCACTCGGAGCATGACGGCTCCCGCGGCCGCCTGGGCCGCGTAGCTATGGAGTGCGAATATGCGTCGATCCTTCTTGGCACTGGGCGCGGCCGCCCTGAGTTTCGGAACTCCGACGACCATGTCAGTGGCGGCGCCGGCATTGGCGCCACCGAATACGGCCGACAACTTGGCCCACTGCCGCGCCCAGAATCCTGATCCTCCCGATCGATTTGCACTCGGCCAGTGCGTGGCATTGTTCGCCGCGTTCGACTTGGACAATCCGGGTCTCCCGACCCAGGTCTGCGAATTTTGGGATCAAACCGGCCAGCTCGAGACGTTCGGCTATGATACGTTCAACCAGTGCGTGATCGGGGAGCATAGCAGCTTCGTTCCATGACATGCCGCTGCGTGCCTGCCTGGCGTCCGAGCCGGGCAGACGTGTCGGTTCAAGGCCGACTCCATGGCCGCGGACGGATATGGTAAGATGGCCCCAGTCGAACCGGCGCGGCGCTGCTCGCCGGCGGGGGCATTGGACAATGGCGAGCCGGATCGCTCCGGGACACGTTCTGGAAGGCAGCCGGTGGCGGTTGGCCACAGCCGGTCGCTTTTCGCTCATCCATGGCGGTAATGGCCGGGACGCCTCGCCTGCAACGCGCAAGGCCCGTGCGATTCTTGCGCTGCTTTGCTCTCATCCAGGTCAACGGTTTACACGCGAGCGTGTTGCGACGCTGTTGTGGGGCGACAGGGGAGAAGCCCAAGCGAAAGCAAGCCTTCGGCAGGCCTTACTTCAGATTCGACAATCGACAGCTCACGGGCCGGTCCTTCTCGGCTCTGACCGTGAAAATATCTGGGTGGAAGCTGCGGCCGTGGAGACGCGCGCATCCAGCGAAACAGCCTTGGGCCAAAATGACGAGCCATTGTTCGACGGGCTCGACCATGTAACGCCCGAGTTCGACGATTGGCTGGCGCTGGCCAGGGGCGAACACAACCGGAAGCTCGCCGATGTGCTTCGACAAGAGATCGATCTTGCGTTGAACCGGAACCGGGGGGTGGATGCCTTGCCCCTGGTCGACCGCTTACAACGACTGGATCCCTTCGACGAACAAACATTGAGGCTTGCACTTCGCGCCGAATACCAGGTGGGCAGCGTTGCCGGCATCGAACGGCGTATCCGTGAGATGGACAAGCGGCTCCAGCAAGAACTGGGGGTTAGCGTCTCAAGCGAATCAAAGGCCGTTCGCCAAGAGCTGGTCAAGGCGCTCAGCGCTCCCGTGGAACCGTGCATCAACCGGCCCGAGACGCGTATTGAGGTCGCTCGGGTCCGGCCTCTTGCGCAAGCGCGTCGGAACGGATGGGGGCAGGCGCTCGCAGCGGGAATGCTGGCTTTGATCGCGCTCGCGATCGCCGTTAGCTATCTCAGCGGGACAAAGCACGCGCCCAAGATCGTCGCCGTGCTCCCTTTCGACGGACTTAGCCGTGAGGACGGCGATCTCGCTGGCGGCTTGTCGGATGACCTGATCTCACTACTCGCCCAAAATCGAGCGCTTAGAGTCGTTGGCCGCACGTCCGCTTGGCAATTCCGCGGCAAAGTCGGCGATCTTCGATCTATCGGCCGCCAGCTGGGCGTGGATTACCTCGTCGAAGGAGAAGTTTTCCATTCCGGCGACATGATGCGCGTAAACGTATCCTTGATCCGCGCAGCCGACGGCACCGCAACGTGGTCGCGGATATATCGGTCGTCTGCGCAAGACTTGCCAGATGTTCGAGCTGCGATCGGAATTGCCGTGAGCGCTGCGCTCGGCTCCCCTCAACGCGCGTTTGCGGCGGCTTACAAACCCGACGGAGAAGCTTACGCACTCTACCTCGAAGCTAAGTCGCTCTTCCGGCAGCGCGACAGGTCGAGCATGGAGAAAGCCCAGGGACTCCTGCTTCATGCCGCCCGTATCGATCCGAAGTTTGCGCCGGCATGGGCCTATGCTGGTGGAATCGCCAACTTGCTCGGTGAGGACCGATTTTCCGTCGATCCCAGCCGACGCGACGCACCGACGGTGACGCCGCTACAGGCGTTGGACCGTGCATTGGCGCTCGACCCGGACCTGCCTGACGCTCACGGGTTCATGGGCTGGATCAGCGGCCCATACAGCGCCCAGGGCTTCGCTCATCTCCAACGAGCGATCCAACTGGATCCGGACAACTCGCAGCTGCTCTTCTGGTACAGCATGGCTCTGTACAGATATGGTGACTTCGCACGATATTCGATTGTCGCGCGAAAGGCCGCGAGGCTCGATCCGCTTTGGCAGCGTTCTGTCGAGGCCGCAGCAAGCGACAGCCAGTGGGCTGGCGATCAGGTTGCGGTCGGCCGGTACCTCCGAGTCATTCGCCAGGGAAATCCAGGGGGCGCGGACGAAGTTGAATCGAGCCTGGCCGCGCAACGGGGGGACTTGGCGAGATCGATCGAAATCGCGCTGAAAGACGAGCGGCGCCCTTATCAGATCAGCACCGAGCAAGCGGCGATAAATTTGTCGGAACTGGGCTTTGAGCACGAGGGTCAGTTGCTCTCTCAATCGAGAGAGAAGAAGCTATGGTCGAGGGAGATAGCACCATCGCTCCGATCGATCTTGGAGCAGGCCCAAAAAGACCCGGACTTCGATTACGCTCCCGCACTGTGGCAGCTTCGGACGCGCGGCCGCTATAAGGAGATCGTTGAACTGTACGATGCAGGCTATGGGCAGCTCGGCAATATCCGCCACCCGACCTACTTCAACCGCAGATTGAGATCCGAGCTAGGCGGCCCCGTAGCTCAGGCGCTCTGGAACGTTGGCCGTCGCAACGAAGCGGAACAAGTTCTTCGTGTCGCCGAGACAGCGGATCGCGAAATACTTGCGACGGGCACGGTTCCTCCCTGCTTTACCGTGGCTCCGGCAGCAAACCAAGCAGTGGCAGGTCATCAAGCACAGGCGGTTGCGCTGCTTGAAAGGGCGCTGGCTAGCGCCGATTGCATGGGCATCACGTACAATGGGCAGATTGACCCGCTCTTTTCGAACCTCCGTCACGACCCGAGGTTCAAAGTCCTGATCAAGCGGCATCTGGAGCATCTGCTCGGTGAGCGGAACAAGGTTATCGCGATGCACTTGTTCTGAGACGCTATGGCCACCGCTTGAGGACTGCATACATAATTGCGGAGTTGGCCCGCGCGGACGATCACGTCACTTCGTCTGATGATCTGGTTCGTCTCTGGTTTCGAGAAATCCAGCGAGCTGGGCAGCGCCTGCGACGCATGTCTACTTTCGACCCATTTGGGACATTAGCGAAGGCGCTGCGGCAATCGCTATCAATTGCATCGTTGGTTAATTCACGTAAGCTGACTGGGTTCGGGCAGGCTGAGGGCAAGAGGGGGCGTGCGATGAAACTGTTCACTGCGTGTTCGTTTGCGGCATTATCGTTCGCGGCTTTTGCCGCGCCAATCTCGGCAACGGCGGTCCGCAAAGCAGATCTTGATGTGGCGCTGTGCAAGGCTGCTGTCTCGGGGACGCCGGCACAGATCAAGGCACTATCGAAGCACGGCGCGCATCTGAACACGAAATGTGAGAGTTGGTCGGCGTCGCCGCTGGCCAATGCCGTGCAGGCGGACAAGCTCGCGAATATCAAGGCGCTGCTCGATGCCGGCGCAGACGTCAATGCGATGAGCGCCGACTTCGACCCGGCGATCGACTGGGCGCGAAGCATAGCTGCGGCCAAGCTTCTCATTAGCCGGGGTGCGAACGTCAACGCCCCGAGTCTGTACTCTTCGCTGGGGGAAACGCCACTGATCGACCGCGCGATGAAAGTCGAGGTTGCCGGAAGCGACGAAGACGCCGCCAATCACATCGCGATCGCCGAGCTGCTGATCGCGGCCGGCGCCGATGTGAACGCGACCGCCAAGTATGGGCAGACTGCACTTCTTGAATGTGTGACCGACTACGGATTTGCCTGCGTCAAATTGCTGCTGGATCATGGCGCTAACCCCAATCCGCCGCATGGCGACGTCCGTTCCCCCCTGTCGTTGGCTGTCTACATGCAGGGGGACGAGGAGGCTACGATATCAGAGGCACTGGTTGGCAAGGCGCCTAACAAGCAAACATTTCACGACATCGAAGCACTTCTGCGCTCCCATGGCGCGACCGAGTGAATTTCAACGGAGGGCCCGCTCATGATCAAGTCGTTGCTCGCGTTTCGACAGCGGCACCAACGAGGCCCACTGCCGATGCGCTTGGCCCTGGTCGTTTTGGTGCTAACTGTCCCTTGGGAGATGGCAACGGCAGCTCCCACCCACCATCCTGCTGCGCATAAGGCGGCGCCGGCGAACGACGTCACGGCTTGGATCGCGAAATGCCAGGCCAGCGAGTCCGAATGCGCGATCGGCGTCAGTGAGGCCCGGGCGTCGTTCCACGTCACCCAAGCCCTGTTCCACGATCCGGACTATTGCGTAGCCGCGACTGACGACGATTCCCATGTACTCGCGCCCAAGGTGATTGCTTGGTTTAAAGATCATCCAAATCACGGATCGGATCCAGTCTACACGGGGATCAATGCCTCGTTGGCAGCAATGTACCCGTGTAAGCAGTGATGTCCGCCGAGTATCGTCGAGCTGCACTACCCAATGCGTGAACGCGACTGACACGAGGCGTCCGCTTTCGACCCGCTGCGGACACTCGTTGGTAACCGTTTCCGTCTTATCCCCGCGTCTGTTCGCGTTGGGAGAGGACCGATGAAGCCGTACATCCTTGGTGCGATAGCCGTGTGGTTCATCTGCGGCTTCACCGGAGCGATCTTGCTCGGACAGCAGAGCATCGACGTTCCGACGATCATCGGCGGCCCGATCGCGCTGTGGAACGGCCTCAACAAACCGGTCAGCTGAGCGCGCGCCCCCGTGGCCCCTGCTATTAGGGAGGGCGACTAAACAATCAATGGCTGGGCGACAGCCTTGCCCTGCCCTTCCGGGAACAACGTGGCCATGATCCGCGATGGCTCGAGCCCATAATGCTGCGCAAGAGCGCCGGCGATCAGCGCGTCGAGGTCGGTCGTCGGCTTGAGGTCGCGACCTTCGTAGAGCGCCCCGTTGGAGAGGCCCGGCCAGTCGGCGATGACCTTGCCGCCGGCGACCGCGCCGCCGAGCAGCATCGCCGCCGAGGCCTGGCCGTGGTCGGTGCCGCCGGTCCCATTGGGCCGCGCGGTGCGACCGAACTCGGTCGCGACCACGACCAAGGTGTTCGCCCAGTCCGGTCCAAGCCCGGTCTTCAGGGCAGAGACCATCTGGTCGAGGTTGCGCAGCTGGGCGTTGAGCCTTCCCCGCTGGCCCGAGTGCGTGTCCCAGCCGTTGGTCTCGATCATCGCGATGCGGGCGCCGTCTCCCGACAGCATCCTGGCGGCGAGCGCGCCCGTCGCCGCGCCGTTCTGTCCGCCGGCGGCCTGCATCGAAGCGCCGGCTTTCATCCGCGTGTCCATCGCCGCGCTCCACAGCGCGTGAAGTTGCTGATCGCCGGCATAAAGCGAGGAGACGCGCGTCAGCAGGTCGTCGGTCGGGCTCGGCAGCTGCGAACTCGCATAAGAGGAGACATCGTGGCTTCCGCGCAGCGCCATCGGCACGGTGGTCGACAGCGCGAGCGCCTTGGCCTGTTCTGGCGGAAGAAGGCCGAGCAGCCGGTTCATCCAGCCGTCGCGCACGCGGTAGGCGGCCGAGCCGCCGGTCTCGAGCACATTCTGTCCGTCGAAATGCGAGCGGTCGCGGTAGGGCGAGGCGACGGCGTGGACGAACAGAGCCTGTCGGTCCGCGTAGAGCTTCGCCGTTTCGGCGAGTGCCGGATGAAGCGTGAAGAAGCTGCCGAGCTTCGCGCCGGCGCCTGAATCCTGGACGAAGTCGCCACGCAAGCCGGAGAACTGGGGATCTCCGGTTGGCGCGAGGATCGACAGGCCGTCGGCCGCCCCGCGCTGGATGATGAAGACGAAGCGGCGAGGCGTGCCGGCGCGGGCAAACGCCATGCCGGGAAAACCAAGCGTCGCGAGCGCACTTGCGGCGCCGCCGGCAGCGACAAAAGACCTGCGCGTGAGCATCTTCATCTCCTCACGAACTCCGGGCTGACGAGCAGAAGGGCGAGCCCTTCGGCGGGGCTCTCGGCACGGGCGATCGCCGTGCGCGTCGCCTCGCTGAGCGAGCCTGGATACAATTTCTCGGCGAGCGCTCGGGCATCCACGGCCGAGCCGGCGCTGTCGGCGATCCGCTGCGCCGCCTCGACCCGCAGCACCAAGGCTTCGGGCGCTGCCCAGCTTGCCGCAATGTCGTCCCAGCCCGCAGGCGAGCCGGGTTGCCAGCTCGGCTGGCCAAGCTGCTTGAGCAGCCCCGCGGCCGCCATTGCCGGGAGTTCGCGTGTACCGAGCGCCCGCAGGGCCGACACCGACCATTCCCACGGAGTCTTGAACTTGAGCGGCTGCGACGCCCAGGTCTCCGGCGAATCGATCAGCGCGCGATACACTGTCGGAAGGTTGCCGCCCGAGGCGAGATAGGCCTTGCTGAGCCGGTCGACGAGTGCCGGCGGCGGATCGTCACCCGCGAAATGGCGCGCGAGCTTGGTCGACAGATGCCTGGCGGTCGCGGGGCTGGCGGCAAGATCGAGCAGGACGGCGCGCGCCTGGGCTTCGCCAGGCTGATTGTAGCGCTTGCCGATGATGGTTCGGCCGCCCGGCTCGTGGAGCAGATCGGCGAACTGGAACTGGCCTGCGGGGGCGTTGCCGAGCATCCGCGCTCCCGGTCCGCGGCCGATTCCCGCCACGGTCCAGCCGGTCAGCGCGCGGGCGAATTCGGTGACGTCGGCCTGAGCGTAGCCGGTGCGCACGCCAAGCGTGTGCAGCTCCATGATCTCGCGCGCGAGATTCTCGTTGAGGCCGCGCTGCTTGCCGCCGCGCATCGCAATGAACTGGGCGGCCTGCGAATTGGGCCCGACCGATTGCGCCTGGTCGAGATAGACCAGCATCGCCGGGTGCTGCTCGACCGCGAGCAGCATGTCGGAGAAGCGGCCGAGGACGTGTGGGCGGATCGCCTCGAACTCGAGGAGGCCAGCGAGCCCGATCACCGGCAGCTTGTCGACCGAGACCGCGAAATGATTGGCCCAGAAGTGGACCAGCCGTTCGACGAACGGGCTGTCGGTGGCGAGTGCCGCATCGAGCCGGGCCGAATTCATCACCAGATAGTCCTGGCGGATGCTTTGCCTGAGGTAGCGTTTGACCGGGTCCGCCTGCTGAGCGTCGGCCTGCTGGGGCATTCCAGTAGTCGACATCGACGCCGGCTGGACCTGGCGCTTGCCCTTGGCGAACATGCGCTGCTCATCGAGATATTCGGCAAGCTGGCCCACGACCGCGGTGCGGGTCGGCACCTGCGCAAGCGCCTGCGGGCGCGGCTCGAAGCGGTCGAATTGTTGAAGCAGCCACCGCTTGGGCTCGGCCGGCGCCGGGTCGTTCGGACGGGCGCCGAGCCCGAAGCGGTTGAGCGCGATCGTCGTCGAAAGCATCCCCGTCTCCTTGGGCAGGGGAATATGTCGAACTCGGCTGAACCCGCTGTGAAGCGGAAGTTTACGAAAGCGAAACCTTAGAAGCGACCCGCCGGCAGGTTGACGGGGCCGACCAGCTCCTCGTGGCGCGCGATCGCGAAACGGTCGGTCATCCCGGCGACGAAATCGCCGATGGTGCGGAGCTGCTGGATGTCGTCGCCGCCGCGCTGCCATGTTGCCGGCAGCAGCTTCGGGTCGTTGCGGTAGGCTGCGGCAAGGTTCGCGACCGCCCGCTCGGCTTCGGCGCGGATCGGCTTGAGCTGAGGAAGGTCGTAGAGGCGCGTGTAGAGGAAGCGCTTGAGCTCACGCTCCTCCGAGGCGAGCGGCTCGGAAAAGCCCGCCAGCGGCCGGCCCGCCGACCGTACCTCCTCGATCGTCCCTACGCCTGCGTCGCGCACGCGCCGCTCCGTCTCCGCGAGCACGTCGCCGACCATATGGCCGATCATGTCGCGAACCAGCGCGCGCTGCCGCTTTTCGTTCGGCAGGCCGGGATGGCGATTGTCGATCGCGTCCCACAACCGCCGGACAAGCGGCAGCTCGATGAGCGCGTCGACGTCGAGCAGGCCAGCGCGCAGCCCGTCGTCGATGTCGTGATTGTCGTAGGCGATATCGTCGGCGATCGCGGCGACCTGCGCCTCCAGTCCCGGCCAGCTGCCAAGCTCGAGGTCCCATTCGCCATTGGCTTCGGCCATCGCCCACGTCGGGTCGAGGACCGGCCCGTTATGCTTGGCGAGCCCTTCGAGCGCCTCCCAGCTGAGGTTGAGTCCATCGAAATCCGGATAGGGCGTCTCCAGCCGCGTGACGATGCGGATCGCGTGGGCGTTGTGATCGAAGCCGCCGGCCTCGGCCAATGCTGCATCCAGCGCGTCCTCTCCGGCGTGGCCGAAAGGCGGGTGGCCGAGGTCATGGGCCAGACACAAG
>JBJMVJ010000037.1:0-12889 GCA_045810685.1 Sphingomonas sp. | reverse complement strand
GACCGGCCCTTCGCCGCGCACGACCGCGTAGAACTCCTCCCAGTCGACCTCGCCGAAATCATAGCCGCCCTTCTGCTCGTTCCACTTGAGCTCGGAATCGGGGACGGTCAGCCCGAGGAAGTCCGCCTGCGGCACTGTGATGTCGACGAATTTCTGCCGCAGTTCGTCATTGGTCTCGCGCTTGATCCGCCAGCGCATCGATTGCGCGGTGTTGGGGCTGTCCTGGTCGGGCGGGCCGAACATCATCAGGCTCGGCCACCACCAGCGGCTCAGCGCGTCCTGCGCCATGCGCCGCTGCTCGGGCGTGCCGTTGGCGAGCGCGATCATGATCTCATAGCCCTGGCGCTGGTGAAAACTCTCTTCCTTGCACACCCGGACCATCGCCCGGGCATAGGGCCCGTAGCTCGTCCGCTGCAGCGGCACCTGGTTCATGATCGCGGCGCCGTCGACCAGCCAGCCGATCGCGCCGATGTCGGCCCAGGTCAGCGTCGGGTAATTGAAGATCGTCGAGTATTTCGCCTTGCCCGAGTGCAGCGCCTCGATCATCTGCTCGCGGCTCGTCCCGAGCGTCTCCGCTGCGCAATAAAGGTAGAGCCCGTGGCCCGCCTCGTCCTGCACTTTGGCAAGCAGGATCGCCTTGCGCCGCAGCGAGGGCGCGCGTGTGATCCAATTGCCCTCCGGCAACATGCCGACGATCTCGCTATGTGCATGCTGGCTGATCTGCCGCGTCAGCGTCCGGCGATAGGCTTCCGGCATCCAGTCCTTGGGCTCGATGAACTCGTCCGCAGCGACCCGCGCCTCGAATGCCTCGAGCAGCTTCGGGTCTTCGAGATTCTCGATCTTGGCGGTCTTCTGGAGTTCGGTCGTGTACATGGCGTGCGATGTAGTCCCTGCACTGTTGCGGTTCAAATGGCGGCGGGTCAGCCCTTTTCGAAGGCGGCCGCGCGGGCCGCCTGCTCATAAACGCCCGAAAGTGTCCGCAGCGCCTTGGTCAACGCGGCAACGTCCACTCCCGACGCCATCAGGTCGCGGATCGCGGGCTCGACGTAGCGGCTGCGGTCCTCGAGAAAGGCGTTTCGGTCCTCCGCCGCTGCCGGCGTCGCGCGATAGACGACTTCCTTGCCCGACTTGGCACTGGTGATCAGCCCAAGCTTGGTGAGCTTCTTCAGCGAATAGGAAACGAGGTGCATATCGTCGATCGCCAAGGCGAAGGCGAGGTCGGAAGCGCGCAACGCCGTGTTCCGATAGGCGAGCATGTGCATCAGGAACACGTCGAGGTCGGAGAGGCCGTTGACACTGCTCCGCTTGCTCAGCCAGCGGCGGGCGGAGTTCCACAGGACCGTCAAGGCCATTTCGAGCTGGGATAGCTCTTCGCTGAGCGAGTCGCTGCCTGCCTTCGAGCTCACCGCCGTCGTGCGAACATTCATCGATCCAACTCCAGACGATGCGCGGGAATATCGTTTTTCTCTCCGCGCGTCGAGAGTGTTGGCGACGTTTTATTGACATAATGTTGACGATTTGTCAACGATATGACATGATCCAGAGACTCGCAACAGCGGCCGCGCAGAATCGAGGGGACGATGGCGGACCAAGCATTGTCGGAGCAGTTCCTGTCACTCTACACCGAGTGGGGCGACGCCATCGCCAACCAGCGGCACGAGTGGCTCGAGGGGTTCTTCACCGACGATTTCCTCGGCACCGCCCAGCCCTGGCCGACGCTGAACGTCGACCGGCAGCAGATGATCGATCTCGATAAGGCGGTCGAGGCGATGGACACCGAATGGATCCGCGTCTGCGCCCATCGCTTCGGCGACGAGGTCATCACCGTCGGCTACGTCCGCTACAATCGCGAGGACTTCCGCGGCGAGGCGCCAATCGGCGAAGGCATGCCGACCGGGGCCGACATCGCCAAGCAGACCAAGGGTAAAGTTGCTGCCTATTTGAACGGCTGGCGCTTCAATGGTGAACGCTGGCAGGTCTTCGATCACCACCTGATCCAGCTACGTCCGGACGAGGGCTTCTAAAGCGAGGCCCCGCCCGGCTGGTCAGGCGTGCGATTGGCAAAACAGGGGAATGCCGATGCGCAACTCGAATCTCATCCGTCGCCTGCTGCTGGCGGCGACGCCGCTCGGCGTAGCTGGGATCGCTCAGGCGGCACCCGCGCCTGCGCCAAACCCGGCTGCGGTCGAACCGCAAGCCAACCAGAACGAGATCGTGGTCGTAGCTCAGAAACGCTCTGAGAAACTTCAGAACGTTCCGATCCAGGTCGACGTGCTGACCGGCAGGACGCTCGAGGCGCGGCAGATGAAAATGACGAACGAGATTGCGCGCACGGTTGCCAACCTGACGATCGAAAAGACCGACGTTTACAGCAACAGTGTGATTGTATTGCGCGGCATCGCCCAGGCAGCGAACGCCGACGCTCCGGTCGCGGTGATCGTTGACGGGGTGCCGCAGGACGACCCCAAGCAGTTCAACATGCACCTGTTCGACGTTGCCGAAATCGAGGTGCTCAAAGGGCCGCAGGGATCGCTCTACGGCCGTGACGCCGAAGCCGGTGCGATCATCATCAATACCGTGCAGCCGACCAACGACTTTCATGCGTTCATTGACGGGTCGTTCAGCCGTGGCTCGACGCTGGAGACGACCGGATCCGTTTCCGGCCCGATCGTACATGACAAGGTCCTGTTCCGGGCTGCCGGCAGCTATTTCCACACGAGCGGCGTGATCCCGAACATCTTCCGCCACGTCCCCAACGACAGCGTGCCGCACGACTGGTCGGTTCGCGGCAGTTTGCTTTTCAACTTGGGTTCCAATTCACGGCTGACGCTGATCGCGCAGCATGGCGATTACAATGCCGGCCATGTGTTTTTCGTGCCCGTCTGGTCCGGCAATCCGAACGATTTCCAGCTGCCGCGAAGCAATTTCCCGAACTACGGCAACGGCCGCTCTACCAATCTTACGGGCAAGTTTGAATCGGACCTCGGGTTTGCGACCCTGACGGTGATCGGCGGCTATACGAAGCTTAAGCAACTGCAGATCACCGACGTCGATTTCACCAATCCCGTCGAAGCGACGATGCACGCCAACGCTTTCCCCTTCCAGCTGGGCGACAACCAGCCGTTCAGCAACAGGATCTACAGCGAGGAAGTCCGGCTCACCGGCGGCACGGGCTCCCGTCTGCGCTGGCTGATCAGCGAGGATTTTCTGCACTCGCGCCAGTTCATCAACACCCATCTGTTCTTCGACCTTGGCAATCCGTCGACGGACCCGTTCAACCCGGCACTGACGCTGACCCAAAACCCGGCGGTAAACTCGCGATCGAACTGGGGCGCGTCCGCTCAGGTCGATTACGATGCGACGAACGCGCTGACGCTGACGGCCGGCATCAGGTACGACACCGACAGGCGCCGGCAGCTGAACCTGCTCAATAATGTGACGCGCACCGCCAAGTTTGACAGCGCCCAGCCGCGCCTGTCCGCTGCGTACAAATTCAGGCCCGACAAGCTCGTCTATGCGTCGTGGGGCATTGGTTTCCGCTCGGGCGGCTTCAACCCGCCGAGCTTCCGCATCCCGATCTATGCCGACGAAAGACTCAACAATTTCGAAGTCGGCTTCAAAACGCAGTGGCTCGATCATCACCTGACGCTGAACGGCGCTTTGTTCCACAGCCTGGTCAACAATCTTCAATTCTCGGCGATCGATTTCGGCACCGGGTCGGAGGTCACCAGCAATGTCGATCGTGCGCGGATCAACGGCGCCGAACTCGAAGCGGTTGTGACTCCGGTATCAGGCTTCGACCTTTTCGCCCGAATGGGGCTGTCCGATCCAAAGATCACCCAGTTCGCTGCCAATCCCGCGGTCGTTGGGAACGTCCTTCCGCGGGGTTACAAGGCCTCGTTCAACGCCGGCTTCGACTTCAACCAACGCGTTGGACCCGACACCACCTTCTTCGTGCGGGGAGACCTCCAGCATTACAGCAGCAAATATTGGTTCGTCGACAATCTCGATGTGCAAAGTCCCAAGACCTACGTCAACGGCAGCATTGGCGTCGGTTACCGCAACTTCACGCTGACCGTGTGGGGCAAGAACATCTTCGGCGTCCGCTCCTACGAGACCTATTTCCCCGGGCAGCAAACCGGACTTCCTTACGATGTCGGCTTCCCCAACAGGCCCGCGACCTACGGCGTCGAGCTGATCGCGAGAATGTAGGCCATGAGCGGCGGCATCATCCCCGAGGGCATCTGGGTGCTGGACGAGGCCCGGTCGCGAATGCTGATGCCCGCCAGCGTCACTTTATGGGTGATCCGCGATGACGGTGAGCGGCTTGTCTGGGTTGTCGCCGAAACCGACGACGCGGGGGAAATTTCGATCAAGAGCTTTGATGGCAGATATGGCGGCGAGCCCAGCCTCGTGAGCGGCAGCGGCTTCCTGGTGTCGTTGAGCTCACCGGCCCCGCGCACGGTTCGCGTCGATGGCGAGATCCCGGACATGGGGCATTTTCACGAGGTCGACACAATCTCAGAGGATGGCCGGCAGATGCGCGTAAACGGCGAAGTGCAGACCGCGGACGGCGTGAAAAGTTGGTACGAGGAATTCAACTGGCGCGGACCGGTGAACGGAGGCCAGTCATGAGCACGCAATGGCGTGAGCTCGGTTGCGCCGGCCGCAACAGCTATCGCGTCAGCGAGACGATCGTCGACACGCGACGGCCCGAGCTCGCGAGGCGGACGATTGAGCTGAGCGCGCTGCCGCAGGATCTCATCCTCGATCTTGCCCGCACGGCGCTGATCATCGTCGACATGCAAAACGACTTCTGCGGCGAGGATGGATGGGTGGCCTCGATGGGAATCGACTTCCCTGCAGCGCGGGCGATGGTCGAGCCGATCAACGCGGTCGCTGCGGCACTTCGAGCTGCCGACGTCCCGGTCCTGTGGGTGAACTGGGGCGTGCGGCCCGATCGCGCCAACCTGTTGCCGAGCACTCAGCACCCGTTCAACCCGCACGGCGCCGGCCCCGGCCTCGCCGGCGCGCGGGCAGGCGCCGAGCACAGCTATCACGTGCTCGAGAAGGACCAATGGGGCGCCGAACTGGTCAGCGGTCTAAAGCGCGAGCCGGGCGACATCTGGATCGACAAGCATAGGATCAGCGGCTTCTGGGACACGCCGCTCGACTCGATCCTGCGCAACCTTGGAGTTACGACCTTGATCTTCGCGGGCATCAACGCCGACCATTGCGTTTATGCGACGCTGATGGACGCGAACTTCCACGGCTATGACACGATCATGCTCGAGGATTGCGTCGCGACGACGTCACCCGAATTCTGCCTCGCCGCGACGCTTCACAATGTCCGCTTCTGCTTTGGCTTTACGGCCATTTCCGGCGACCTGCACGGGGCCGTTCAGTCGACGACCGAGCCGCCTAACGTCCGCGAATAGCCCGTGAATTCGGCGATGGTTCGCCCGTCGCCGGCGCGGACCGCGACGCGCGTGACTCCGGCGCGGCCTTCGCGCGCGACCTCCATCGCTTCGGCGATCAGTGTCTCGCCTTCGCGGACCTTGTCCAGATAGATGATCGAGGCCTGCGCGGCGACGCTCGCGTGGTTGGCGCCATTGCAGACGTAAGCGAAGGCGGTGTCGGCCAGCGCGAAGATCATTCCGCCATGCGCCAAGCCGTGGCCGTTGAGCATATCCGGCCGGACCAGCATCGAGACCCGCGCATAATCCTCGCGCACCTCTTCGATGATAAGGCCCCATGCCGAGCCGGTGCCCTCGGCCTCGAACATCGCATGGGCAATCCGGCTGGCGAGTTCGTTTGCGTCCACGCCCCCTCCTTCGCTAGGCGGACGGCATGGCTTACGAGACCATCGACTTCAAGGCGGATGGGGCCATCGCCCGGATCACGCTCAACCGCCCTGACCGGCTCAACAGCTTCACCGCCGCGATGCACCGCGAGCTGCGCGATGCGCTCGCGAACCTCGGCGACGCCCGCGTCGTGGTGCTGACCGGCGCCGGCCGCGGCTTCTGCGCCGGCCAGGACCTCAACGACCGCGCCGTGGCTCCGGGCGAGGCGGTCGATCTCGGCGAGACCGTGCAAAACGGCTGGAACCCGCTGATCCGCACGCTGACCTCGATGCCGCAGCCGGTGATCGCGCGGGTGAACGGGGTCGCCGCCGGCGCCGGGGCGAACATCGCGCTCGCCTGCGACATCGTCGTCGCCGCCAGGTCGGCCAAGTTCATCCAGAGCTTCTCGGCGATCGGCCTGATCCCGGACAGTGGCGGCACCTGGGCGCTGCCGCGGCTGGTCGGCCAGGCCCGCGCGCTCGGCCTGGCACTCACCGGCGAGCCGCTGCCGGCGGACAGGGCTGCCGAGTGGGGCCTCATCTGGAAAGCGGTCGACGACGAGGCGCTGGACAGCGAAGTCGACGCCATCGCCAACAAGCTCGCCTCGCTGCCGCCGCTCGGCCTTGCTGCGATCAAGGAGATGATCCGCGCGAGCTGGCAATATAGCCTCGACGAAGAGCTCGAACGCCAGGCGGGAGCGATGCGCCGCCTGGGCTTCACCGAGGATTATCGCGAAGGGGTCGCCGCGTTCCTCGAGAAACGGCCGCCGACGTTCAGCGGGCGATGATCATCTCCGCGCTGCACAAGTTCATTTTCGTCGCGATCCCGAAGACCGGGACCCACTCGGTCCGGCAAGCGCTCCGGGCGCATCTTGGGCCCGACGACTTGGAACAGGTCCGGCTGTTCGAGACCAAGGCATTTCCGGTGCGGGAGCTGGCGCAGCTTGGCCACGGCCATCTCAGCCTTGAGCAGGTGCGCCCGTACCTCCGTCCCGGGGAGTTCGAGGGCTTCATCAAATTCGCCTTCGTGCGCAATCCATTCGACCGGTTCGTCTCTTATTGCTCGTTCATGACGCGCGAGCACGGACAGTTCGAGCGCGATTCCCGCGGAGTAATGCGGCACTTCCTCGCCAATCCGCCGGCGCGCCACATCCTGTTCAGGCCGCAGCACAGCTTCATCACCGACTCGAACGGAAAGCTGCTGACGGACATCATCGGCCGGGTCGAAGAAATGCAACAGAGCTACGACCAGATCTGCGCTCGTATCGGCATTCCCAGCCAGCAGCTCGATCGGGTCAATTCGTCGAAGCGGCTCGACTACCGCACCTATTACGATCAGCCGCTGATCGACGGGGTAGCCAAGCTTTATGCGCGTGACATAGAATATTTCGGATACGAATTCTGATGATTCACCCGGACCCGTTTTGAATGAGGCGAATCACCGCTCAGGCGGTCACCAGCTCCGCGAACTTCTTGAGGTCGATGTTTCCGCCCGAAACCACGCAAACGACCGGCCCCTCTCCTGCCCGCCCGGTGAGCGCTGCGGCGAGTGACAGCGCGCCCGCCCCCTCGGCGATAGTCCGGGTTTTGTCGGCAATCAGCGCCATCGACTGACGCGCCTCCTCCAGGGTCACGGTGATCGCGCCGTCCGCAACGGCTTGCATCCGCTCCCACATCCGCGCCGTCACGCTCTGGCCGCCGGCGCCGTCGACGAACGAGGCCGTCCAGCCGGGAAACTTGCTCGGGGCTCCCGCGCCCAGCGAATAAGCATAAGGCGCAGCCGTTTCCGGTTCCGCGCCGATAACCTTTGCGTCGGGCCGCAGCGCCTTGATTGCGCTGCCGACCCCGGTGATCAGGCCGCCGCCGCCGATCGCGCAGATGACGGTCCGAACGTCCGGCAAGTCCTCGACGATCTCGAGGCCCATCGTCGCGTGCCCGGCGATGAAATCGTGATTGTCGAACGGGTGGATGAACGTGCCCTCGAGACCGTCGAACGCATGCGCCTCGGCTGCCCGCCACGCTTGCTCGTAGGAGACCGGCAAGAGCGACGCGCCGAGCGCGCGCATGCGGTCGAGCTTCGTCTGGGGCGCCGTGTCGATCGCAACCACGGTGCACGGCACGCCCAAGGCGCGCGCGGCATAAGCGACGCCCTGGCCCGCATTGCCCGCGCTGATCGTCCACACGCCGCGCGCGCGCTGCTCGTCCGAGAGTTTCGCGACGGCGTTGGTTGCACCGCGGATCTTGTATGCATTCGTCGGCTGAAGATTTTCGAGCTTGAGATAGATTTGCGAAGGTCCGCCAAGGTCGAGCTTCACCAGCGGAGTCCTCAGCACCGTGCCCGCAATCCGCTCGCGCGCAGCCTCGATCTCGCCAAGCGCGATTGGGCGGACTGGTTCGGGCATGTCTGCAACCCTCCTTCGCGAGAACCGTTACGCCGAGTGAATGGAACCGCAAAGGAGGAACGCGTGGGTACGATCCTGATCATTCTGCTGATTCTGCTGCTCATCGGCGCCGTGCCGCGCTGGGGTTACAGCCGGGGCTGGGGCTATGGACCTTCCGGCGTGCTCGGGCTGATCCTTATCGTGGTCGTGGTCCTGCTGCTGATGGGTCGGATCTAGCCCGACGCTCCGGCTTTCCGCGCGAAATTCCATGCAGCGGTTGCGAGCATCGGCACGCGGCTGGCCATCTCCGCCGCGTGGGCGTGGCTGGCCGTGCCGTCGATCACCCGCTTCTTGATGCCCTGAACGATCCCCGCGAGGCGGAACAGATTGTAGGCGAAATACCAGTCCAGCTGCCCGCTCACGGGCACGCCTGAGCGCCTCGAATAGCGCTGCACGATGTCCTCCAGCCTCGGGATGCCGAGCGCATCGAGATCAAGCCCGGCGAGCCCCGCGCCGCCATCGGCGGGCATCATCCACTGCATCGCAAGATAGGAGAAATCGGCCACCGGATCGCCGAGCGTCGCCAGCTCCCAATCGAGTACGGCCGTCAGCGTGCCCTCTTCGTCGAACACGACGTTGTCGATGCGATAGTCGCCGTGGACGATCGACGTCCGCGACTGCTCGGGCAAGGTCTCGGGAAGGAAGGCGATCAGCCGTTCCATCTCCGGAACATCGTCGGTTTGGGAATCGCGATACTGGCGCGTCCAACGCGCGACCTGGCGCTCGAAATAATTCCCGGGCTTGCCGAAATCGCCGAGGCCGGCAGCCACAGGATCGATATTGTGCAGGTCGGCGAGCGTATCGACCAGCTGCTCGTACATCCGCCGCCGCCCCGCCGGATCAAAGTCCGGCAGCGCGCCATCGGCATAAGGTCGCCCTTTGGCGAGCTCCATCACGTAGAAGATCGCGCCGATGACCGCCGGATCGTCGCACAAGGCGAGCGGCCGCGGCACCGGGAAGCCCAGCGGGCTCAGCGCGGCAAGCAGGCGATACTCGCGATCGACCGCATGGGCCGAGGGAAGCAGCTGCCCGAACGGCTTGCGCCGCAGCACATAGTCTCCCGACGCGGCGCTGATCCGGTAGGTCGGGTTCGACTGGCCCGAGGGAAACTTCGCCAGCGTCAACGGTGCGGAGAAGCCCGCGACATGCGCTTCCAGCCACGCGCCGAGCGCGGCTTCGTCGATGCGCTGCTCGCTCACTTCGCCTTCTTATACTCCAGCCGGGCGATGGCGCGGCGATGGACCTCGTCGGGACCGTCGGCGAGCCTTAGCGTCCTGATCGACGCATAGGCGCGTGCCAGTCCCGCGTCCTCCGAAACGCCGGCGGCGCCGAACGCCTGGATCGCGTCGTCGATGATTCTCAAGGCCATGATCGGCGCGGCGACCTTGATCATGGCAATCTCCCCCTGCGCCGCCTTGTTGCCGGCGCGGTCCATCATGTCCGCCGCCTTGAGGCACAGCAGGCGGGTCATCTCGATGTCGATCCGCGCATTGGCGACCCGCTCTTCCCATACGCCCTGCTCGGCGAGCGTCTTGCCGAAGGCGGTGCGCGACATCAGCCGCCTGACCGTCGCGCCGAGCGCTTCCTCGGCCGCGCCGATGGTCCGCATGCAGTGGTGGATCCGCCCTGGGCCGAGCCGTCCCTGCGCGATCTCGAACCCCCTGCCCTCGCCGAGCAGCATGTTCGACGGCGGCACGCGCACGTCCTCGAGTTCGATCTCCATGTGCCCGTGTGGAGCGTCGTCATAGCCGAACACCGGCAGGTGCCGCTTGATCGTCACGCCCGGGGCGTCGAGCGGCACGAGGATCATCGACTGCTGCTTGTGGATCTCCGCGCCCGGATCCGTCTTGCCCATCAGGATCGCGACCTTGCAGCGCGGATCGCCGGCCCCGCTCGACCACCATTTGCGGCCGTTCACGACATATTCGTTGCCGCGCATCTCGATCGAGCATTTGATGTTGGTCGCGTCGGACGAAGCGACGTCCGGCTCGGTCATGAGGAAGGCCGAGCGGATCTCCCCCTCCATCAGCGGCCGCAGCCATTCGTCCTTCTGTTCGCGCGTCCCGTAGCGGTGGATCACTTCCATGTTGCCGGTATCGGGAGCGGAGCAGTTGAACACCTCCGAAGCCCAGCCGATGCGGCCCATCTCCTCGGCACAGAAGGCATATTGGAGATTGGTCAGGGCCGGGCCGTCGAAGGCGAAGCTGTCGTCCACCGGCGTCGCCCCGTGCGATGGCGGCATGAACAGGTTCCACAGCCCTTCGGCCTTCGCCTTCGCCTTCAGTTCCTCGACCACCGGCAGGACCTTCCAGCGCTCGCCCTCGCGCTGCTGCGCATCGTAATCGGGCGCGCGCGGCCGCACATGATCGTCCATGAAAGCGCCGATGCGGTCGCGCCATTCGGTCTCGCGTGAGCCAAGGCTGAAATCCATCGCCGCGGCCTATCAGCAAGAGTGTCAATTGGCTATGAGCCAGCGATGCAGAGACTGGCAGGCAAGGTCGCGATCGTCACCGGTGCGGCATCGGGGATCGGCAAGGCGACCGTCGATCTGTTCCGCAGCGAGGGCGCGACCGTCGTCGGCGCGGACGTCGGCGAGGGCGCCGACATGGTCGCCGACGCGGGCAGCGGCGCGGACGTCGAGCGGCTGGTCAATGAGGTCGCCCGCGATCATGGCGGGCTCGACATCTTTTTCGCCAACGCCGGCATTTCGGGCGGCTTCTCAACCATCGCCGAGCAGACCGAGCAGGACTGGGCGGAGATCCTGCGGATCAACCTCATCGGGCCGTTTCTCGCGATCAAACATGCAGCGCCGCTGATCAACCTGCGCGGCGGCGGCGCGATCATCTGCACGGCAAGCGTCGCGGGCCTGCGCGCGGGCGCCGGGGGAGCGGCCTATTCGGCATCCAAGGCGGGCGTGATCAACCTCGTGCAGTCCGCCGCGCAGCAGCTCACCGGCTCGGGCGTCCGGGTCAACGCCATTTGCCCCGGCCTCATCGAGACCGGCATGACCAAGCCGCTTTACGACCTCGCGCGGGCGACCGGGCGCGAGGAGCGCCTCGGCGAGCTCAATCCGCTGCAGCGCGGCGGAGAGCCGATCGAAATCGCCCGCGCCGCGCTGTTCCTCGCCTCCGACGAATCGAGCTACGTCAACGGCGCCGCGCTGGTGGTGGATGGCGGGCTGTCGGTCAGCCACCCGACCGTCCCGCGGTTTCAGCTCCGGATGATCTAGGCGGTCGGCCTTTGCGGCACCGCAGCCGCTGCCGCACCGCAATCGCCGCTGAGGTTGGACACCACCTTGGGCGGCTTGCCCGGCCCCTGCGCCGTTACCTCGGTCGTCCGGGTGCAGGTCCTGGCGCCGTTGCTGGTCGAAACCACGGTCACGCTCGTCGCTCCAGCCGGCGCATTGCCGTAAGCCGCGACATTGAGCCCGGGAGCGCCGGCCAGCGGCTGGCGCGCCATCTCACTCACCTGCCGCATCATCGCATCGATCTGCCGCTGCATGTCAAACGCGCTGCGGTCGAATAGCGCAAACGGATCGGCCTGCACCTGACCGGGGACGACCGTCACTTTGGGTGCGACATCGCCGACATATTCGACCCTCGCGGTCGATCCGTCGGGCAGCGCGACATTCATCACGTGAGTGTTCCGGCTCGCGGCGACCGCGCCGGCGGCGAGAGCGGCGGCAGCGGTACCGGCGAGAACGAAGCCAACAGCTTTTCGCATCAGCATCCTCCAGCAATGCAAAGTTGTGACGCCGAAATTTTATTCGGCGAAGCTGAACGGCCGATTTCTGAACCCCTCCTCGCCACTTGCCAAAAAGGCCTGATTGGCGGCTAGGAAGCGGCCCATGAAAACCGCTCAGCTATTAAACTACGAACGCGACCGCTGGGTTGCAGGCGACGGCACGTTGGCCGAGATCGCCAGCGCCATCGACGGAGCACCGGTCGCGACGACCGGCTCCGGCGGGCTCGATTTCGGGGCGATGCTGCGCCATGCCCGGGAAGTCGGCGGGCCGGCCCTTCGGACGCTCACGTTCCATGAGCGGGCGCGGATGATCAAGGCGCTCGGCCTCGCGATCATGGCGCGCAAGGACGAACTGTACGAGCTCAACTACCTCACCGGCGCAACCCGCAAGGACGGCTGGATCGACATCGAGGGCGGCGCCGGAACGCTCTTCTCCTTTTCATCCAAGGGCCGGCGCGAGCTGCCCGACGCTCATGTCCTGCTCGACGGGCCGCTCGAAGGGCTGTCGAAGAACGGCACATTCGTCGGCCAGCACATCTACTCCCCGCTCCGCGGCGCGGCGGTGCACATCAACGCCTTCAACTTCCCCGTCTGGGGCATGCTCGAGAAGCTCGCTCCGACGCTGCTCGCCGGCGTCCCGGCGATCGTCAAGCCGGCGTCGGCGACCGCTTATCTCGCCGAGGCCGCGTTCAAGATCATGATCGAGGCCAAGGTGCTGCCCGCCGGAGCGGTCCAGCTCATCGTCGGGGGCGTCGGGGACCTGTTCGATCATCTGACCGGCCAGGACATCGTCAGCTTCACCGGTTCCGCGCACACCGCCTTGAAGCTTCGCACCCACCCGACCGTGATTCGCGAATCGGTG
>JBJMVJ010000036.1:0-10218 GCA_045810685.1 Sphingomonas sp. | reverse complement strand
TCATCACGAACGCGAGAACCACACCGGCCGCGACGATCCAGACGTACCCGGTCCGGGTGAGCTGCCAATCGCCGACCTTCAGGCGCACCACGGCGGCGAGGACGCCGAGGCTGATCGATCCGTACCAGGACTGCGAGAGGTTAGCGAAGGCCGCGATCAATACCCAAAAGATGATCGAGCGCCCGAACGGCAGCAAGACGATCAGAAGCGGTGCAGCTAGATAGAATTGTTCCTCAACCGAGATGCTCCAGAAATGCGTGCCCGTTCCCTTGAGCGGCATGGTCGCGATGACCGAGGCGATCTTGGGGATGAACCAGTTGTGGGTGAACGTCAGGTCGTAGAACAGGAACTTGAAATAATGGACCGTGAGCGGATCGCGAACTGCGCTCAGGCCATAAATTGCAGCGACAGCGAAGACGTAGGGAATCCAGATCCGCGTGCCGCGGTTGTAATAGAAACGGGGCAGTTCGCTGAATTTGGTCTTGAGAAGGATTCCTCCGATCAACCAGCCGCTGAGTGCGAAAAAGACCTGGACCGCGAAATTGCCTGCGAACTGCCATCGCAGGACGCCCTCGTGCGACAGCGCCACCGACGAGGCGAGCACGAAGCGGAGCCAGTCGAAGAGTGGAAATGAGCCGGTCTTTTCGGACTGCTCAGACGGCGTGGTCATGCCGTGAAGTCGCCGGTGCCCTTGCGGGTGTCAATCCGCGCAAATTTGCTGTCCCACGTTCAAACTTGCGCTTGAGCCGCGCATCGCCGCGGGGTGATGCTAACAGGCCGGTTCTCGACTTCCTTCAATGCGCTCGCCATTGCGCGCGCATGACCCGCTTCGCCTTCTCGATTGCCGCAACCGACGGCGCAGCGCGCACCGGCACCATCGCAATGCAGCGCGGCGAGGTCCGGACTCCGGCGTTCATGCCGGTCGGCACCGCGGCGACGGTCAAGGCGATGCGGCCGGAGGAGGTGCGCGCGTCGGGAGCCGATATCATCCTTGGCAATACCTATCATTTGATGCTGCGACCGGGCGCTGAGCGGGTGGCGAACCTTGGCGGGCTGCACCAGTTCATGGGCTGGGAGCGACCCATCCTGACCGACAGCGGCGGCTATCAGGTGATGAGCCTGTCGGACCTCACGAAGACCACCGAACAAGGCGTGCGGTTCAAGAGCCACCTCGACGGCTCCATGCACATGCTGACGCCCGAGCGCTCGATCGAGGTGCAGCGGCTGCTGGGCTCTGACATTGTCATGGCGTTCGACGAGCTGGTGCCGACGACCTCGACCCGCGAGCAGCAGCGCGACGCGATGGAGCGGTCGATGCGCTGGGCCAAGCGGAGCCGCGACGAGTTCGTCCGCGGCGCTGAGCACGCAGCTAGGGCGGCGATCTTCGGTATTCAGCAGGGGGCGCTGGACGAGGAGCTGCGCCGGGCGTCGGCCGCGGCGCTGGTTGAGATCGGATTCGACGGTTATGCGGTCGGCGGCCTTGCGGTTGGGGAGGGGCAGGAGGCGATGCTCGGCTGCCTCGACTTCGCCGTGGACATGCTGCCGGCGGACCGACCCCGCTACCTCATGGGCGTGGGTAAACCCGACGACATCGTCGAGGCGGTGGTGCGGGGTATCGACATATTCGACTGCGTGCTGCCGACGCGTTCGGGAAGGACCGGGCAGGCCTTCACCGCCGACGGACCGCTGAACCTCAGGAACGCGCGCTTCGCGGAGGACCAGGAGCCGATCGAGCCCGGCTGCCCGTGCCCGGCCTGCTCAACCTTCGGCCGCGCTTACGTTCATCATCTCGTCAAATCAGGCGAGATCCTGGGCGCGATGCTGATGACGCAGCACAATTTGTGGTTCTACCAGCGGCTGATGCAGGACCTGCGCGATGCGATCGTGGGACAGCGGCTGCAGGCTTTCGCAAGTGAATTCCTGAAACGATATTCGTCATCGCGAGGAGCGTAGCGACGCGGCGATCCAGCGCCGCATGGATCGCTTCGCTACGCTCGCAATGACGGCAGCAAGGGCTACTTAGATTGCGTCGTCCTTCACCGCCGCGAAGTCTTCCTCATCCGGCGTGCGCTGGATCTTGTCCTCGGTCCGTAGCGCGAAGTCGCTCGCGTCGTGGCGCTCGTGAAGCTGCTCGGCGGGGTCGCCGCTAAGCCGGTTGACGATCCGTCCGCGCTTGACCGCGGGCCGTTCGGCAATCTGCTTCGCCCAGCGCATCAGATGTTCATATTCGTGCGTCGCGAGGAAGATGTCGGCGCCTTCGTAGCTGCGGCCGAGTGCGATGCCGCCGTACCACGGCCAGATGGCGACGTCGGCGATCGTGTAATCGGCGCCCGCGATAAACTCATTGCCGGCGAGCCGCCGGTTGAGGACGTCGAGCTGGCGCTTGGTCTCCATCGCATAGCGGTTGATCGCATATTCGATCTTTACCGGCGCATAGGCGAAAAAGTGGCCGAAGCCGCCGCCGAGGAAAGGCGCGCTGCCCATCTGCCAGAAGAGCCACGACAAGGTTTCGGCGCGAGCCGCGCCGGAGGAAGGCAGGAACTCCCCGAACTTTTCGGCGAGATAGACGAGGATGGCGCCGCTCTCGAATACGCGGACCGGATCCGGACCGCTGCGGTCAACCAGAGCCGGGATCTTCGAATTGGGATTGATGTCGACGAAGCCGCTGCCGAACTGGTCGCCCTCGCCGATGCGGATCGGCCAGGCGTCATAGTCGGCGTCCTTGTGGCCGCGCTCCAGCAGCTCCTCGAACATGATCGCGACCTTTTGCCCGTTCGGCGTGGCTAGCGAATAAAGCTGGAACGGGTGCTTGCCGACGGGCAGTGCTTGGTCGTGGGTCGGTCCGGCGATCGGCCGATTGATGTTGGCGAACTGACCGCCGCTGGGTTGTTCCCACGTCCACACGCGCGGCGGGACGTACTCGTTCTTGTCGCTCATTACGTTTCCTTCGCTTGCACAGCCCGAAGCGCAGCTAGGAACGGCGGCAGCGGCTTTCCAGTGTCAGCGGTGTAATCTTAGCCGGCGCTCTTGGACAGGAAGCTCGGGAGCGGCCCGTTCCAGTCGCTGCTGATGTCTTCGACGACCGGCAGGCGCTCCGTCTTGGGTTCCGGCACTGGGTCGTGCTTGGGTGCTTGCGACCGTTCGGGCTTCGGTTCCCTGGCACGCTCGGGCGCCGGCTCCTTCGCGCGCTCCCGCCTCGCGGAGGCTTTTGCGCGCTTTGGCTCGGCTTCGCGCGGCTGCTCCTTGTCGGGTGCGGCTCGCGGCTCGGGCGGCTTGCCCGAGCGGGCGATCTTGAGGCCCGTGAGCTTCTCGATCCCGGCGACGGCTTCGGCGTCGGCTCGGGTGGCAAGCGTGATCGCGATGCCGGTCATGCCCGCACGGCCGGTCCGCCCGATGCGGTGGATGTAATCGTCGGGCTGCCACGGGACGTCGAAGTTGATGACGTGGCTGACGCCTTTGACGTCGAGGCCGCGCGCCGCAACATCCGACGCGACGAGAATGTTGATCTCGTCGCGCTTGAACCGATCGAACTCGGCGATCCGGTCCGATTGGTCCATGTCGCCTTGGATCTGCCCGACCTTGAACCCCGAGCGCCGCAGGCTCGAGGCGAGCTCGCGGACCGTCGTCTTGCGGTTGCAGAAGACGATCGCGTTCTTGAACTCCTCGTGGCGGAGGATGTCGCGCAGCGCGTCCTTCTTCTTGTCGGGACTGACTTCGACCAGCCGCTGCTCAATGTTGACGTTGGCGGTCGCCGGGCGGGCGACCTCGACCCGCTTCGGGTCATTGAGGAACTTGGCCGCAAGCTTCTGGATCGGCGGCGGCATCGTCGCCGAAAAGAGCAAGGTTTGGCGCGACTTTGGAAGCTTCGAGCAAATCTCCTCGATGTCGGGGATGAAGCCCATGTCGAGCATCCGGTCGGCTTCGTCGATCACAAGCAGTTTGCAATCGTTGAGCATGATCTTGCCGCGCTGAAACAAATCCATCAGCCGGCCGGGCGTCGCGATCAGCACGTCAACGCCCTTTTCGAGCGCCTTGACCTGATCGCCCATCTGCACGCCGCCCATCAGCAGCGCCATCGAGAGCGGGTGGTATTTTCCGTATTTCTCGAAATTCTCGGCGACTTGCATCGCAAGCTCGCGGGTCGGCTCGAGGATCAGCGAGCGCGGCATGCGCGCGCGGCTGCGGCCCTCATGGAGGATGTCGATCATCGGCAGGACGAAGCCAGCCGTCTTGCCCGTACCCGTCTGGGCAATGCCGATCAGGTCCTTGCCCATCAGCACCGCGGGGATTGCCGCGCGCTGGATCGGCGTCGGCTCGTCATAGCCGCTGTCAGCGACCGCGCGGAGCAATTCGTCGGAAAGGCCGAGATCGGCAAAAGTCATTCAGGTTCCGGAAGATAGAGTGAGCCGCGGCTTCTTGTGGCCGATGCGGCAATTAGCGCGCACGCGGCTATGCCGCAGGGTCCGCGATTGTCAAGGAATGTGGGGTTCGGAAGCGTCGGTTTCAACCGCTTGCGGATCAGTGGCGCAGCCGCGGAACCAGCTGCAGAAAACGCTCGATCATGCAGCTGCTGCCGATGCGCGAATGGACCGCGTCGCGGCGAACGCACAGGCGATCGTCGGCCGGCTCCAGGTAGAAGCCGCCGTAGAAGTCGAGCGCCGGGCAATCCTCGTCGAACTGGGCGCGGATGCGCGCATGATCGGCAAGGATGAAATCGACCTGCGAGGGGCCGGACAGAAGCGCCCGCTGGATCGCGGCGGCGGGAATGCATTTGGGGCCCTTGCGCTCGACCCACTCGATCCCGGGGAACATGGGCCGCGGTTGAACGGGGACGCGCAGGATCACTTCGTCCTGGATGATCAGCCGGGTGACCGATTGCCCCACTGCCCCCGGCTCCGCACCCATGAGGCCAAGCAGAAGGGGCAACAGGTTCCAGAATGTTCCCGCGATCACGTACGTCCCAGCCCCATGAGCAGCGCTTCGCAGCAAGGCGTTGAATGTTCAATGAACTAAAGGACAGGGGTGGGACCCCAAGTCCGGGGCGAGAACGCGCTGCGACCCGCTTGCCTAACGCGCCGGAGGCCAATAGAGGCCGCGCAAATAGGATTGCGGCGGGCACATGCGGGGCCGTGCAGCCGAAACCGAACCCCAGGAGAAGATTCTAGATGGCGACTGCCGCTCCGACTGAAGGATTGCCGCTTTTCTACAACGAGATCGTGCCGCTCAACCTCGACCAGCACGGCAAGATGAAGGTCCGCGGCGTGACCAGCATGCCGGAGGCCGGCCGCACGCATGCAGTGCCGCTGACGGTCGACGAGTTCGCCTTGGTGCAACGTCATTACCCGATCGTCTTCTCGGTCGGCGGGTCCCCGGTGCCGATCGCGCTGATGGGGCTGAACGAGGGCGTCAACGTGTTCCTCGACGAGAACGGCCGCTCGTCCGATCCGAACATCTACATCCCGGCTTATCTGCGCCGCTATCCGTTCCTGCTCGCGCGGCTCCGGCCCGACACCGATGAGCTGTCGCTTTGCTATGACGCAAACTCCGGCGCGGTCGGCGACTTCGACGAGGGTGAGCCCCTGTTTGACGGCGATCAGCCGAGTGCCGCCACCAAGGCGATCCTCGAATTTTGCGAGCAGTTCGAAGCCGCCGGTCTCAGGACCAACGCGTTCGTCGAAGACCTGGTCAAGACCGACTTGCTGATGGACGGCGAGGTCGCGATCCAGCCGGAGGGCTTCGACCAGCCGTTTGTCTATCGCGGCTTCCGCATGGTCGATGAGGAGAAGGTCCGCAACCTGCGCGGCGACGAGCTGCGCAAGATGAACCAGAACGGCATGCTGCCGCTGATCTACGCCCACCTGTTCTCGCTGTCGCAGATGCGCGACGTGTTCGCGCGCCAGATGCAGCAGGGGAAAGCGCCCGCGCAGGTTCCCCAGCCGGCACCGGCGATGGTCTAAGACCTATTCAGCGGCCGTAGCGTACTGCCGCCCGGCGAGCGCCTCGCCGAGCTCCACCGCAAGCGTCTCGATCAGGCCGGCGACGCGGTCGAAGCCGCGCCCGGGCTTGGCCAGCCGCTCGTCGAGGTAGCAGCGGCGGTCGATCTCGATCTGCAGCGCCTGGACGCCGCTGCCCGGCCGGGCGTGACGCTCGATCACATGTCCGCCGGCAAAGGGATCGTTGAGGCCAGCCTCGAAACCCGCCCGGCGGGCGATGGCCACGGCCTCGGCGCTGATCCACCGTTCGGCGGTGCGGCCGCGGCAATCGCCGAACACCAAGGAGGGCACGCCGGTCGGGGGCGGCGGCATCGAATGGCAGTCGAGCAGGAGTGCGCAGCCGAAGCGCTCGACCAGCAGCGCGAGCTGAGCCTCGATGGCCTCATGGTACGGCCGGTGCGCCTGGTTGAGGCGATCGTCCAGCTGCTTGGGCGTGATCGCCCGGCGCCACAGATAGCCGTGCTGCTGGGTGCGCGCCGGAACGATGCCGAGGCCGCCCCGAGCGCGGGCGCTGACTCGGCCGCGGCGCGCGCCATCGACCACCGACGGGTCGACCTCGTCCTCGCCGCGGTTGCAATCGACCGCCGCTCGCGGCGTTCGCGCCACCACCGCGCCGCAGCCGCGCTGGAGCGCGCGCCAGATCAGGCGGTCCACCAGCGGGTCCTCGAGCGTCGTCAGCGCCGGCTTTCCGGCCGCGGCAAGCGCGATCAGCCAGTCCGGATAGTCCCGTCCCGAATGCGGCACCGACAGCAGCACCGGCAGGTCGCCGCGCGGCTGGTGGATGATTGGTGAGGGGAGTTTGTTCACAGGGCTGGTTAAATTTCGTGCCAGTTTAGGACTTGGCTAGGGAGCCTGCAACGCGCGAGCGCATTATTCGCTTCTGGAAAAACGCATTCGAGCAGAGCATAGAGTGGTGATGGCGAGAATCCTCCTGGCCGAAGACGATACGTCGATGCGCGAATATCTGCAGCGGGCGCTGCAGCGGGTCGGCTATGAAGTGCAGGCGGTCGGCTGCGGCACCGAGGCGATGCCGCTGCTGGAGACCGAGCATTTCGACCTGTTGCTGACCGACATCGTCATGCCGGAGATGGATGGCATCGAGCTGGCCCAGAAGGCGAGCGCGATCGACCCCGCGATCCGCGTGATGTTCATCACCGGCTTTGCCGCCGTCGCGCTGCAGGGCGGACGCACTGCGCCCGAGGCGAAATTGCTGTCCAAGCCGTTCCATCTCAAGGATTTGGTGATGGAGGTGGACCGTATGTTCCAGACCGAGGATCAGCACGGCCGCTTATAGCGCTCAACCGGGTTGCGCCTTCGTAAACTGACCCCTACATGCCGCGTCTCTTGGCCCTCACGGGCGGAGCCGGGTGGGCGTGTAGCTCAGTGGTAGAGCACTGTGTTGACATCGCAGGGGTCGCAAGTTCAATCCTTGCCACGCCCACCATTTCTTCTCGTTGAATCAGAGGTTTGTGCGAAACGTTACACGTTTCTGCTGCTGTTCACCTTCGGCGGTCCTACCTAGTCCGCATCAGCTCTTCTCCGGCTGCGGGAGCACGGCATCGAGGAGCTTGCCGAGCCGGCCCCGCGACCAGGTCACCGACTGGTACAAGCGGAGCATCGTCCGGGCCCACATCGTGTAGATCGCCGGCATGCGAACCGCGCGCGCGAGGCGGAGCATGACGTGGCTCCAGCGCGCGATCCCGAAGCGCAGCCGGTAGACCAGCTTGCGGCGGAGCGGCAGGTCGGCGGAGGCTGCGACCCGCTTGGGCGGGACGATCCCGCGGCGGCGCCAGCTGAGGCGGTAGGCGAGGCCCTCGCGGCGATGGCGGAGGCCGGCCGCCTGGGTGCGGACGATGAAGTCCGCATCGACCGGCTCGAGCTTCAGCCGGCCCTCGGCACGCCCGCGCTCAATCAGCGCCTTCATTTCCCTGGTGCGGACGACCACGACGTTGGTGCCGCGCCCGTCCGACGAGTAAGGCTCGACCCAGGCGTCGCCGAAGGCGATGTCGGCCGTTTCGGCGACTACGTCGTCGCACCAGTCGCACGCCGGGTTCTGCAGAAACCCGGCGCCCCAGTCGCCGTCGGCAAGGTGCCACCAGTCCTGCTCGCTGCTGCCGCCGCCCTCGAGGTCGAGGTGCGCGCGGTACCAATTGGCCGGGCGGGTCTCGTCCTTGATGCGGTAGTCGAGCGCCTGCACGCGCCTGAGCTCGGTGCCGAGCTGCCAGGCGAAGCTTTCGACAAGCGCCGCGCTCTTCATGTGGCCGCAGAAGAGGCCCAGCGTGTGGGTCACGCGCTCCGCGATCAGCGCATCGACGCGGCGCAGGAGATTGATCGCCTTGATGAAGCAGGGGATGCCGACGATTGCATAGCGCCCGGGCCGCTCGCGTATTTCGCGCAGGACCTGCGACAGCTCAACGGGAAAATAGCGGGACTTCGCGCCAGCACTGAGCTCGTCGAGCGAGCGCGAGATCCGGTAGGCGAACAGGCGCCCAGTCGAGGGGTCGGTCGGTGCAACATGGGCGACGCCGTCGACCTGTCCGGTGCGTAGCAGCTCGGCCGCGACCCAGGAGGTGAGCCCGCCGGAGCTCGCGTTGGGCCTGAATCGATCCTCGGCGACATGGCCGACATAAGCGGCTTCCAACCGTCCGATGCGCCCGTGGGTGACAGGGGCGCTGGGGAAGCGCTCTGCCGCAATCGCATCCTCATCGGGCGCGGAGGGCGAGAACGGGCATTGCTGCGCAAAGGTTGCAGGAGGGGCTTCGCTGTCCGGCTTGAGGAAACCGTCGCGGTCCCAGCGCATCCGCTCGGCGCAGCTTCCGCAGCCGACGCACAGCCCCGCGCGGGCCATCGCGGCTGGCTCAGGCCAGGGCTTCATCAAGCCAGGCGTCCGAGTGGGCGCGAAGCTCGCTCAGGCGCGTTTCGACCACAGGGCGCATGGGCGTTTCGAGCAGCTCGGCGAGTTCGTCGTCGCTTGCCTGCTCGCCGAGAAGGCGGTGCTCGGTGCGGAGCAAAGCGGCAAGGTCCGGGATCTTGATCGAGCGATAGTCGCTTGGGACCGCCGCCCATGGCTTGCCGTGGAGCAGCGCGAAGACGCAGCCGTGGAAGAAGTTGGTGATCACCGCGCGCGCCCCGGCCATCAGCCGCGCGAATTCGATTGGGCCCTCGCCAATGCGCTGCTCGTGCGCGAACGGGTTGGAATAGCCGACGCTGACGAGACGGACGCCGTTGCGGTCGGACCAGCGGCGGATGAGAGCCTTGAGCCATGCCGGAAAGCCGTGACCGTAGACGAGGGCATAAGGCTCGCCGCTCACCGGTTCGAGCTTCGCTGCGCTCGGATAAAGGAGGCAGGGGTCCACCACGATCTCGGCCTCGCGGCCGGTTCCGCCGCGCACCAAATGCCAGCTGTTCTCGTCGCGCACCGACAGCGCGGCGAAGCGGTCGAGCTTGCCTGCCCATTCGGGGTGGAACCCGTCCCACGCGCTGTGGTTGCCGAAGCTCGCACCATAAGAGACCAGGCGCCTGGCCCTGACCCCGTCGCCAAAGAAGATCGGCTTGCTCCCGTACCAGGGGTGGCGGAAATTCCAAACTTCGTCGCTGCCGACGACGACGACGTCATAGTCGCCGGCGGCCTCGGGCTCGTGGAGCGAGAAGCGCGGCGACTGCGGCAGCGCGGCGATCGCGTCGATGAACTTGCGCGCCTTGGCGCGATATTGCGGCAGCTCGCCCGCCGGCGTTCGCGCCGGCAGCTTGGGCTGAAGCGCGCATTTGGCCTCGGCCCGGCGAACGCAGCGGCAGTCGTGGTCGAGCAGCTCGGCGTCATGGCCGCGGTGGCGCAGCGCCTCCACCAGGCAGCGCGCCTGCCAGTAGGATCCATAATTGATACATTTGTGGAAGGTGAGGACACCGACCTTCCCGCGCCGTACAGCCATGCGGAGATAATAGCTGTGGCGCGGTCGCGGTTTCCGTTACTGACTTGGGTTAGGAACGGCGCGTCTGAGACTAGAGGCAGGCCTCCAGGTACGGCTGATCGAAGCCGTACTGCTTGGCTTTCTCGAGGGTGTAGGGGCGAAGCCCCATCGAGCGGTACTCGCCCAGGATCTTGCCGTCCGCGGTCTCGTCCAGATACTCGAACTTGAACAGCTCCTGGGTGACGATCACGTCGCCTTCCATGCCGATCACTTCGGTGATGTTGGTGGTGCGGCGCGAACCGTCGCGGAGGCGCTTC
>JBJMVJ010000035.1:0-6685 GCA_045810685.1 Sphingomonas sp. | reverse complement strand
GCGTCGGCGAGCAGCATCATGGTGTTGTCGCGGTAGAACAATTCATTGTCGACGCCGGCGTAGCCGACGCCGCCCATCGACCGCTTCACGAACAGCACCGTGCGCGCTTTCTCCACGTCGAGCACCGGCATGCCGTAAATCGGCGAGCTCTTGTCGGTCTTGGCGGCAGGGTTGGTGACGTCGTTCGCGCCGATCACGAACGCAACATCGGTCTGGGCGAATTCGCTGTTAATGTCCTCGAGCTCGAACACCTCGTCATAGGACACGTTGGCCTCGGCAAGCAGCACGTTCATGTGCCCCGGCATCCGTCCGGCGACCGGGTGGATCGCATATTTGACGCGCACGCCTTCCTTCTTGAGCACGTCGGCCATCTCGCGAACCGCATGCTGCGCCTGGGCGACGGCCATGCCGTAGCCGGGGACGATGATCACCTGCTCGGCCTGCTTCATCAGGAAGGCCGCGTCTTCCGCGGAACCGCGCTTGTAGGGCCGGTCGATTGCCGCGGCGTCGCCGCCGCTCGCCACCGCGCCGAACCCTCCGGCGATCACCGAAATGAAGCTGCGGTTCATCGCCCGGCACATGATGTAGCTGAGAATCGCGCCGGAGCTCCCGACCAGGGCGCCGGTGATGATCATCGCGCTGTTGTGGAGCGTGAAGCCCATCGCCGCCGCCGCCCAGCCCGAATAGCTGTTGAGCATCGAGATGACGACCGGCATGTCGGCCCCGCCGATCGGGATGATCAGCAGGAAGCCGATGGCGAAGCTGAGCCCGCCGACGGTGAAGAACACCCACGGCGCCTGGTCCTGGGTGAAATAGGCGATCAGCCCGAGGATCGCCGCCAGCGTGCCGAGATTGATCACATGGCGGAGCGGCAGCAGGATCGGCTTGCCCGACATGTTGCCGTTCAATTTGAGGAACGCGATCACCGAGCCCGAGAAGGTGATCGCACCGATGGCGACGCCGAGCCCCATTTCGATCCGGCTAATGGGAAAGATGCGGACGATCGACGCGCTCGCGATCGGCGTGATCCGCACCGCGATTCCGAATGCTTCCGGGTTGAGATAGGCCGCCACGCCGACCAGCACCGCCGCCATGCCGACCAGGCTGTGGAACGCGGCGACCAGCTGCGGCATGGCGGTCATCTGGATCCGCCGGGCGGTGACCAGGCCGATGCCGCCGCCGATCAGCATTGCTCCCGCAATCTCCGGAAGCGAGGCCAATTGGTGCGTGACGAGCGTCGTCACCACTGCGATCGCCATACCGGCCATGCCGATATAATTGCCGCGGCGGCTGCTGTCGGGCCGCGACAAGCCCCGCAGCGCAAGGATGAAGCAGACGCCGGCAATCAGATAGGCGAGCAATGCCCAGGCGGGCTGGGCCGACGCTTCATGCATCGGGCCGCTCCCGCTTCTTGTACATGGCGAGCATCCGCGCGGTGACCGCGAAGCCGCCGAAAATGTTGACGCTGGCTAGCGCCACCGCGACCAGGCCCAGCCATTTTGATGAGGGACTGCCGCCGGCTGCCGCAGCGATCAGCGCCCCGACCACGATCACCGACGAGATCGCGTTGGTCACGCTCATCAGCGGCGTGTGCAGCGCCGGGGTCACCGACCACACGACATAATAGCCGACGAAACAGGCGAGCACGAAGATCGACAGGATCGAAATGAAGTCCATCAGGGCCCCTCAATCGCTCGGGAATCGCGCGAATGTTCGCGAATGTTCGTAGTGACGAGCAGCATTCCGGGCGTTCGCATGAAACCTACTCGATTGCGCACGCCCGGCAACTGCATCGGCTGGAACATTGCACATTTGCGCGCCTGTAGGACAGGGGCAAAGTTGACTGGACCGGTCGCCGTTAATTCGACGCGGTTAGCGCTTTCCTAACCTTTTCGCGCGCATGCGTGTGACTGCCCTTGGGAAGGAAGCAGGCGCAGGTGTCGAAGCGCGGCGATCAGGACCTGAAGCACAAGCCGTGGAAGTTGCTGTTCTGGACGGCGCTCGCGGCGCTGCTGTTTGGCCTGATCGGCTTTGGCGAGATCGCCGAGGACGATCTGCGCGTCGCCCGCAATGGGTTTCACGCTCATGACGCGAGCGGCCAGGTGGTTATCATCAAGGTCGATGATCGGGCGCTGCGCGAATATGGCAATTGGCCGTGGCCGCGGCGGTATCATGCGAGGCTCGTGGACCGCCTCACGGCCGCCGGCGCCAAGCGGATCTTCTTCGACATCAACTTCTCCTACGCATCGGATCGCGAAGACGACCAAATCCTCGCGGACGCGATCCGCCGGTCGGGCCGGGTCACCCTGCTCGCCCGCTCGAAACTCGGTACCCACAATGGAGCAGCCGTCGACGCGCGGCCCCTCCCCAGCCTCACTCGCGAGGCTCAGCTGGCAACCGGAAGCGTCAGCTACAATTACCAAAACGCAGTGTGGCAGCTGCCCTACGCGATGCGCATCGGCAATCGGACGATCCCTTCACTCGCAGCGGCGGCAAGCGGGAATTCGTACCGCCCGGCCGGAAGCTTTCCGATCGATTATTCGCTGCGGCTCCAGTCCATCCCGGCATATTCCGCAGCGGACATCCTTAGCGGCCGCGTTCCCAGCGCAAAGCTCGCAGGCAAGGAGGTCCTGATCGGAACCGATTCGGACGTCATCAACGATACTTACTTCGTTCCCGGCTACGGCCGCGCTGGTGGCGTTTACGTTCATGCCTTCGGCGCCGAGACCCTCAAGGCGGGCACTCCGCTGGCTCTCGGATGGCTGCCCGGGCTCGTGCTTGGCTGGCTGGCTGCTGCTGCAACCCTCCTGCGCAGCCGAATCGCCGATCGGACGGCGATCTTCGTCGGAGCAACTGCGGTTTTGTTCATCGGTCCGGGCTTTCTTGAAGCGCGGCACATTTTTGCCGACGTCACGCCGGGGTTGTTCGTGCTGTTGACGGTTGGGGGCGTGCTCGGATGGCGGCGGTATCGCGCGCGGGGTCTCGTCAATCCGGTGACAAACCTGCCGAACCTGAATGCGCTCCGCGTGAACCGCCAGGGACGTGACCAGGCGCTGGTTGCCGCAAGGCTGCTCAATTATGAAGAGATCGTCGCGACCTTGGCGCAAAGCAGCGAGCGACAGCTGGTGGAACAGATCGTCTCGCGGCTGAAGGTTGGCTCCCCCAATCGCCTGCTCTATCAAGGCGACGGGGGCATCTTCGCCTGGTTCGAGGACCTCGGCCAGCCAGTCGGAAACCACCTCGAAGCGCTCTATGCGCTGTTCCGCAACCCTGCGCGGGTTGCGGGTCTGTCGATGGACCTGACCATTGCCTTTGGCGTGGAAGTCGGCAGCGGACGCTCGATTCCAAACCGGCTGGCGAGCGCACTCGTCGCCGCGGAAGAGGCCGCCCACGACGGCCTCAAGTGGAAGTATCATGACCCCGAGAGCCTGGAGAACGCGTCGTGGAAGCTGTCGATGCTGAGCCAGCTCGATGAAGCGATCGATCGCGGCGAGGTGTGGGTCGCCTACCAGCCCAAGCTGGAGCTGGCGACGCGCCGAATCATCGGCGCCGAAGCGCTGGCGCGGTGGACGCATCCGGAAAAAGGCCCGATCGCCGCCTCGGAGTTCGTTGCCGCCGCCGAACAGCATAATCGTATCGGCAAGCTCACCGATTTCGTGCTTGAGAAGGCCGTCGCGGCCGGCGCCCAGATCAACAAGCGCGGGAGCGACTTCGATGTCGCCGTCAATCTCTCGGCGCGACTGCTGACGGACAAGGGATTCACGCTTCGGCTTGCCGCGCTTCTTGCGCGTCACAGCCTCGCGCCGCGGCACTTGACCCTCGAACTCACCGAAACCGCAGCGCTCGCGGGCAGCGGCGAAGGGCTCGACATGATCGCCCGCCTGCGCGACCTCGGCGTCAACATCGCGATCGACGATTATGGGACCGGACTGTCGACCCTCGACTATCTCAAGAAGATCCCGGCCAACGAGATCAAGATCGACCAGAGCTTTGTCAAAGGCATCCGCGACAACCGCAGCGACCGGCTGATGGTTCAGTCAACCATCGGTCTCGCTCACTCGCTGGGGCGCAAGGTCGTCGCAGAGGGCGTCGAGCATCGCGACATCCTCGATCTCCTGATTGAGATGGACTGCGACATTGCGCAGGGCTTCGCGATCGGGCGGCCGATGAGCCTCGATAGTCTCGGCAAGCGCCTTCTCTCTGACCGCAAGCGCAGCGCCGCCTAGGCGCTATACACTCCAATCCTGACGCTTCTCGCGAAGCAAACGCGCGCGGCCAACATGGTTACTCGTTTGCTAACCACAACGATTAAGGTTAATATCGCCCCAGCTGCCGAATCGCAGTGTGCAATAAGGGGCACGACCATGAAGAAGGTGAAGACTGGCCGGGGGTTCTGGAGCTGGCTGCTGGGTTGCGGTTGGGATACCGCCGGAAGCAACGGGTAACGCCCTTTCGGTCCGAGCACTAATCGGACCATTTCAACAAGTTACAGAGCGCCCGCCGCAAGGCGGGCGCTTTTGTCGTGCGCGAAAGCTGACCTAAGCCGCTGCTGCGATACGTGTCGGGCGTGATCCTGCGATCGGCCTAGGCGGCCTGCGGCGCGAATCGGTGCGGGTCCAGCTCGGCGGCGTGCACATCAGCTGTTGGCCACGGCTCCCCCGCAATGAGCGAGGCAGCAATTCTCGCCATCGCGGGCGAGGTCTGCAGCCCAAATCCGCCCTGCCCTGCAAGCCAGAAGAAGCCTTCCGCCTCACGGGCGAACCCCACCGCCGGATGGCGGTCGGGCGTGAAGGTCCGAAGTCCGGCCCAGCGGCTGTGGATCCGCTCGATCTGGACCGTTGTCCGCTCCTCCATCCGAAAAGCGGCAAGCGCGACCTCCAGCTCGCCGGGCTGGGCGTCGCACGGCTCGGTCGGCACCTCGTCCATGGGTGAGGCGAAGAGCCGCCCGCTTTCCGGCGCGAAATAGAGCTCATCGCCGACGGTCTTGGCAAAGGGCAGATCATCGACCTTAACGCCGTCAGGCGCGTCGAAGGTAATGATCGTGCGCCGCGTCGGCGCGAGGCCCAGCGGCCGGACGCCCGCCAGGAGCGCAATCTGGTCTGCCCAGGCGCCAGCCGCATTCACCACGATCGGCGCCCTGAACCGTTCGCGTTTCTCACTGACAACGGTCCAGACGCCGTCGCTGCGATCCATCGCGGCGATCCGTGCGCCCGTCTGCAAAGCGCCGCCGCGGTTCCGCAGCTGCCGCAGATTTCCCTGGAGCAGCGCATGCGGATCCAGACGGATGCCGTTGGGGTCGGCAATGCCGTAGAGGGCATCAGGCTTGAGCAGCGGACAAAGCTCATGAACGCCGGTCGCATCGAGCCGCTCAAGCTCGGCAAACAGCGTCAGCTCCGCTTGCAGCGCATCAAGCGCCCCGTGCTCGGCCTCACGGGCATGGATCAGCACGGGCATTCGCCGTCCGATCGGGACCTCGCTGAACTCCGCCGGCGGGTCGTCGAAGAACGGTCGGCTCGCCAGCGTCAGCGCCCGCACCAGCCGGTCCCCGAGGGCATAATGGAGCATGGTCGCGCTCCTGCCCGATGAGTGGAAGCCGATCTGATCTTCAGCCTCGAGCACCGTGACGCGGGCATGCGCGGACAGCGCTGCCGCCGCGGAAAGCCCGGCAATCCCGCCCCCGATGACCAGGATATCGGGGCTGTTCACCGGCTCAGGCGGCCGTCAGCCGCTCGTTCACGATCTTGCCGCCTTCGGTCAGACGGATCGCCCTGACGATCTCATCGTCGCCGGGAAGCACCGGCCGCCCCTGGTCCTTGTCCCAAAAGGCGGACAGGAAATTGTAGAGGTTGCGGGCGAACAGCGCCGACGCGTCCGCGGCCAGGCCGCGCGCGAGATTGGCCGCGCCGATGATCGTGACGCCGTGCTTGACGACGCGCTCGCCGCTGACGGTGCCCTCGACATTGCCGCCGGCGTCCGCTGCCAGGTCGACGATGATGCTGCCCGGCCGCATCGAGGCGACCTGCACGTCGCTGATCAGCCGCGGCGCGGGCCGGCCGGGGATCAGCGCGGTGGTGATGACGATGTCCTGCTTGGCGATGTGACCGGATACCAGCTCGGCTTGGGCTCTTTGATATTCTTCGGACATTTCCGCGGCGTAACCGCCGGCGCCCTCGCCTTCGATGCCGGCGACATTCTCGACGAAGATGGGTTTCGCGCCCAGCGACTGGATCTGCTCCCTGGTCGCCGAACGCACGTCGGTGGCGCTGACCTGCGCGCCCAGCCGCCTGGCTGTCGCGATCGCCTGCAGCCCCGCGACTCCGACGCCCATCACGAACACCTTGGCAGGGCTGACCGTGCCGGCGGCGGTCATCATCATCGGGAACGCGCGGCGGTAAACGTCGGCAGCCTCGACGACGGCTTTGTACCCGGCGAGGTTCGATTGCGACGAGAGAATGTCCATCGATTGTGCGCGCGTGATCCGCGGCATCCACTCCATTGCCAGCGCCTCCAGGCCTGCAGCGGCATAGCCCTCGACCGCCTCGCGGCGGCGCAGCGCGTCTAGCCCGCGCCTTCCTTTAGGACCGCGATTTTCATGAGCGGCGGCTTACCAATATGCCTTGACGATGTGCATCCAGTCGAGGCCGATAATGAGGCAGCCGATCGCGCCCCATTTCTGCAGGCGCTT
>JBJMVJ010000034.1:0-3464 GCA_045810685.1 Sphingomonas sp. | reverse complement strand
TCCGCGGTAGCCGGCGAAGCGGCCGTCGCTTGGCTCGAACGCGGGAATGCCGCTGATCTTCCACTCGCCCGCGACCGCCCCGGCGCCGCCGACGCTAAGCACAGCATCACGGAACGGCGCACGCATCGAAAAGGCACGAACCACGTCCGCGTCGACGCGGTCCCCGTCGCTCTCCTGCGGCCTTGCGATCGAGCGCCCGATCAGCGGGCCGCGCGGTGCGCCCTCGACCCAGGCGATGTCGCCGCCCGGGCCGCATTCCCAGCGGAACAAAGCTGGCGATGCGGCGGGCGGCGGCGGAATGTCCGCGGCTGCCGGCGGTCCCGCGCGGAGCCTGCGGCGGCGCTCGATCCGCTCAATGACGTCATGCAGCGAAGGCGAAGCGGGTGCGGCGGGCTGCGGCTCGGGCAGCGATGGGATCGGCGGCGGTGATTCGGACCGCGCCGGTTGCGGCGGCGGAGGCGCACGCTCGACATAGGGCTCGCGCTGCAGCTCGGGATGAAGCGTCGCGATGAATCCGCGCGTCTCCTCGTCCGCGGCGGCGTTGAGCACGGCCCATTGGCTCGGATCCAAGGTCGCCGCGGCGAGCACCGGCGCGGACACGTTCAAGCTGTCGGTCGCGAAAATCTCGAGCAGGCCCAGCGGCAGCGGCAGCGCCGCGACCGCTCGCGCCGTGGCCGCCCGCACCGCCTCGTCGACGCGCGGCGCTTCGCTTCGAATGGCATCCAGCGCTTCGCCGACCACGGGGCTCGCACTGTTGGATCCAGCACGCGCGACAAGGTCGACGAGCTGGCGCCATCGCACCGCCGCATCGTGCCTGTCCTCAGCGGGCTGGTTGAGAACGGTCAGCAGACGATCGTCGAACCGCACCTGTTGTTCATTTCCTTCGGGCGCACACTCCAGTCGCTCTAGACCAGCGTTTACCGCGCGCTAAGAACACAGGACTTAACTATCCCGAAACGGGACAGGCGTCTCAAGGATGATGGGTCGACGCAAAAAGAGGCGCCGAAACATCAGCGCCTCTCGATTCGGGGGAAAGCCGTTCAGGCGCGCTGGTTGAGGTACGCGAGCCAATATTTTGCGATGTCCGCCCGCGGCCCGGTGACGGCGTTCAGCGCCGCGGTCGCGCCCGCTTTGTCGCCGGCCCGCGCAAGGGCCATGCCGAGGTGCAGATTGGCGACCGCGGTATCGATGCCGGGCTTGCCCAGCGCCATTCGGTACAGCTCCGCCGCCTTGGCGTAATCGCCCATGCCGTAATAGCGGTCGCCGATGCGCAGCAGCGCCATCGCGTTCGCCGCCTGCTTGGTGGCAAGGGCGAGATCGGCAGCGGTCGCCTTGTTCTTGGCCTTGAGCCCAACCGCAATGTCGCGGAACTCCGGATCGGCGGGGTTTACCAGCTTCGCAGCGATGCCCGCGTCGAGCACCGCCTGCGCCTCGTTGAAGTTGAGCTGCTCGGCCGCTGCGCGCGAGTAAAGGCCGTAATCGCCGGCGGTCGTCAGCGCGTTGGTCGCCTGCATCAGCCGCAGCAGATCGAGCGTGCCTTCGACGTCGGGATGTTCGAGGTTGCGGTAGATCGCGATCGCGTTGTGCCAGCTTTCCGGACTCGGATAGGCGGCAACCCACTGGCGCGACAGGTCGATCGCGGACGGCGACTGCGATTCGTAGGCGATCGCCACCGCCCTCTTGAGCAGCGCTTCGTCGGGCTTCTGGCCGGCTGCGGCGCGGGCCTGGATCGCCCGCTGGAAAGCGGCAACGGCTTCGGCCTTCTGGCCCTGCGCGAAATAAGCCTCGGCAAGCATCGCCGGCGCCTCGGTATTGCGCGGATCCGCCGCTGCAGCCTTTTGGAACGCCGCCTGCGCCTGCGCATATTGCTTGTCGTTGTAGAGGGTCGTGCCGAGGCCCGAGTAGAGCGCGCTCGTCTTGGCTGGATCGAGATATCCTGAACCGGCGATCATATCGACCGCTGATGCGATGGCAGCATCATTTTTGGCGGCAATGGCGGCTTTCAGCTGCAGCTCCCCGATCAGGTAGCGGTCCTCCTTGGTGGTCGCGACCGCCTGGGCGGCGGCGACCTTCGCCGGAATGTTTGCAACGTCGTTCTTGTTCACTGCAGTCTGCAGTTCGACGATCGCCTTCAGCGCCTTGCCCGAGGGCGCGATCTTGGGTCCGCCCTTCGCGCCGCTCTCGCTCGCCTGAGGTGCCTGCGGCGAGGGAACGCTCCCAGATGACGGAGCGCTCCCATATTGAGCTGCCGCGGGGCTAGCCGCTGCGGCGGCGATGAGCACGAGTGCAGTGGTGGTGATCGGCTTCATGAGCGGGGCTCTCCTGTTGCGGCCGAACGCTGCCGGCCACGACTGACGGCGGCGCATTAGACCCGGAATGTGGCAAGGCCAAGCATCTTGGCAGGAACGGTCTGAACGGCCTTTGAACCGCTTGATTCGATGGGGGAAACGGTTCGCGACACGCCTCGAGAGCGGGAATTTACCTCACGCGCGCGCCCGCGCGGGATGGCGCTAACCGCAAACGGTCACTACATGGGTCTAACGGGGGAGCGCGCGGCACTTGGCCGCATTCCCCGCACGCAGCTTGATTCAGCAGGACCGTTTCTTGGCCACTCAGCCTCCCATCGACGACAATCTGACCCCACCCAGCCCGCCATCGTCCGGCGACAGCGACATCGCGCCGATCTCGATCGTCGAGGAGATGAAGACTTCGTACCTCGATTACGCGATGAGCGTGATCGTCAGCCGTGCGCTGCCCGACGTCCGCGACGGCCTGAAGCCGGTCCATCGCCGCATTCTCTACGCCTGCCAGGAAGCCGGCTACGTCGCCGGGCGCCCCTATCGCAAGTCGAGCCGCATCGTCGGCGATGTCATGGGCAAATATCACCCGCACGGCGACAGCGCGATCTACGACGCGCTCGCCCGGATGACCCAGGACTGGTCGATGCGCGTGCCGCTGATCGACGGCCAGGGCAATTTCGGCTCGATGGACCCCGACCCGCCGGCGGCGATGCGTTACACCGAAGCGCGGTTGGCCAAGGTCGCCAATTTCCTGCTCGGCGACATCGACCGCGACACGGTCGATTTCACGCCAAACTACGATGCTTCGGAGCGCGAGCCGCAGGTCCTGCCCGCGCGGTTCCCCAACCTGCTCGTCAACGGCGCCGGCGGAATTGCCGTCGGAATGGCGACCAACATCCCGCCGCACAACCTCGGCGAAGTCCTCGCCGCGTGCCGCGCCTATATGGACGACCCGGCGATCAGCTCCGAAGGACTGATGGAGCATGTCAAAGGCCCGGATTTCCCCACCGGCGGCCTGATCCTCGGCCTTTCGGGTATCCGCAGTGCTTACACGACCGGTCGCGGCTCGATCATGATGCGCTCGCGTCATCATGTCGAGGAAGGCCGCGGCGACCGGCGTTCGATCGTGCTCACGGAGATTCCCTACCAGGTCGGCAAGAACGG
>JBJMVJ010000033.1:0-18463 GCA_045810685.1 Sphingomonas sp. | reverse complement strand
CCCGGCGAGGTTCGATTGCGACGAGAGAATGTCCATCGATTGTGCGCGCGTGATCCGCGGCATCCACTCCATTGCGAGCGCCTCCAGGCCTGCAGCGGCATAGCCCTCGACCGCCTCCCGGCGGCGCAGCGGGTCAAGGCCGCCGACCAGGAGCGCGCTCGCTTGCGCGCCCTTGAGCGTCCGTGGATCGGGACCCGTGACTGCAAGGATGATGCCGGCGCTCTTGAGGACTTCGGCGCGCGAGCCGAGCGTCGCGCCGGCTGCTTCGAACTCTGAGTCGGCGATCGAGGCTCCTTCTCCAGCCCCCCGTTCGACTGCGACGTCGGCGCCCAAGCCGGTGAATTTCTTGACGGTTTCGGCAATGGCGGCGCAGCGCGTCTCGCCCGCCATTTCCTTCAGAACCGCGATCTTCATCTATTTCAGGATCAACAGCACGATGAAGCCGATGATCAGGCAGATGATCGCCCCATATTTGATCATCCGCGTGAACCGCTCGTAATCGTGAACGTGCACCGCGACGTCCTGGGTCGGCGGATTGGCAATCAGCGGCTCTTCTTCTTCGGCCATATCAGTCCCCTCGTGGGTGTCGCAGCGTGGATGCGTCCATAACAAGGCGATAGCCGCTTCCCAAGCCCCGCGGGCAAACCCCTTAAGCTCGCCTTTACCGCTTCCCGACTATGACGGCGCGCATGCGCGAAGAACCGACCCGTTCACTGTTGCTGCTGGATGCAAATCCGGAGGAGCGCCGCCTGATTTCGGCCATTGCGGGGCGGGCGGGGTGGAGTGTTGTCGGTGCCGCCGACGACGAAATGGCCCTCGCGCTGCTCCAGGGGCCGCATGGCCGCGAGGTCCTCGCCGCCCTGCTCGGCAGCTGGGATGCGGACAAGGGACCGCAGCTGATCTTCGCCCTGCGCGAGCATCGCCCGAGCCTGCCGGTCATCGTGCTGTCGCACGGCGACAGCGTTTCGGTCGCGGTCGAAGCCATGCGCGCAGGCGCATCCGACTTCCTAGTGCGCCCGGTCGCGCCGGAGCGGCTGCTCGAAGCGCTCGCGGCCAATGCCGACCGGCGGCGGGCCGCCGGCGAGCTTGCGCCGGTCTCGGAGAAGCTCGCGCCAACGCTCGAGCTCGAGCAGCTGATCGGCGCCGCTCCCGATTTCCGCTCCGCTCTGGCGATTGCCGCAAAGTCGGCGCGCCACCGCCTGCCGGTGCTGATCGTCGGCGAACCGGGCACCGGCAAGGAAACCCTCGCCCGGGCGATCCACGGCGCCAGCCTGCGCGCCAAGGGGCCGCTGATCGCGCTCGACTGCAAGGCCGTGCCCGCGAACATCATCGACAGCGAGCTGTTCGGCCACGAGAAAGGTGCCTTCCCCGGCGCATTCGGAGCCAAGACCGGCAAGCTCGTCCAGGCCGACACCGGTACCCTGATCCTCGACGAGGTCGGCGTTCTTCCGGCGGAGACCCAGGAATTGCTCGATCGCGTGCTCGCCACCGGCGAGGTGCGACCGGTTGGACTGAACGGCAGCTATTCGGTCGACGTCCGGGTCATCGCGACCACCAGCCGGCCGCTGCCCGACGACTTCCACGCCGGCCTGCGGGAACGGATCAGCGCGACGACGGTCAACCTTCCGCCGCTCCGCGAGCGCAGCGGCGACATTCCCGCGCTCGCCCGGCACCTGCTGCAACGGCTCGCCGACCAGGCCGGAATTCGCACCCTGTCGATCGGCAACGACGCGCTTGCCGTGCTGATGCGCTATGGCTGGCCGGGAAATGTGCGCCAGCTCGCCGGCGTGCTGTTCCGCGCCGCGCTGCAGTGCGACGACAGCTCGCTGACCGCGCAACATTTCCCGCATATCGCAATTCAGTCGCGCTACACCGGCCGGCAAACCGACCGGCCGCCGACCATGAGCGCCGAGCGGAGCGAGGAAGTGCTTGCCGGCGCCCCAGGCGTGACGCTCTACAGCAGCGACGGCCATCTGCGGCCGCTCGAAGAGATCGAAGCCGACATCATCCGTCTCGCCATCGGTCACTACCGCGGCCGCATGACCGAGGTCGCCCGGCGGCTCGGGATCGGCCGCTCGACGCTTTACCGCAAGCTCGGCGAGCTCGGGATCGACACCGCAGCCTAGGCTCGCGGGGTCAGTGCCTGGTCACGCAAGCCGCGCCAGACCCGCAACGCCTGCACGGTTTCGAACACGTCGTGGACGCGGACGATCTGCGCCCCCTGCTCGGCGGCCTTGAGCGCGAAGGCGATGCTTCCGCCCAGCCTTTTGTCCGCCGCGGCTTCGCCCGACAGCGCGCCGATCGTCCGCTTGCGGCTCGCTCCGACGACCATCGGGACCCCGAGCGAATGGAACAGCGCGAGGCCGTTCATCAGCTCAAGATTGTGCCCGAGATTCTTGCCGAACCCGAAACCGGGATCGATCAGGATATGCTCGCGCGCGATCCCGGTCCCGATCGCGGCCGCAATCCGCTCCTCGAGCCACAGATAAACCTCGACCAGCACGTCGTCGTAGCGGGGGTCGTCCTGCATCACCTCGGGCGGCCCGCGGTGGTGCATCAGGACGACCGGTGTGTTCAGCGCGGCCGCGACTTCTGCCGATTGCTGATCGTAGGTCAGCGCGGACACGTCGTTGATCATCCGCGCGCCGGCCTCGACCGCGGCGGTCATGACGGCGGCCTTGCGCGTGTCGACCGACACTGCAGCCCCGCCAGAAGCGAGCTGGCCGATCACCGGCACGATCCGCTCGATCTCGTCGCCTTCCCAGATCGATCGCGCGCCCGGACGGGTGGATTCGCCGCCAACATCGACGATCGCGGCGCCCTCTGCGGCCATCGTCGCGCCGGCCTCCGCCGCGGCCGCCGCATCGGCGAACTGCCCGCCGTCCGAGAAGCTGTCGGGAGTTGCGTTGACGATAGCCATGACCTGGGGCTGATCGAGGCGGATGGTGCGCTCGCCGAGCTGAAGCGGAGGCCGCGTCGCGGTCAGCGCCTGCCATTGCGTGGCCATCTGGTCATCCAGGCCGCTCTCAATCCCGTCGACGGCGACAAGCTCGGCTGAAACCCGCCGCTGGCCGTCGACGCGGATCAACTCGACCGCGGCGAACCAGTTCAACCCGCCGGCAAGCCGCGCGACCTTGCCGTCGTGGCCGAAAGGCGAATCAACGAAGCCGGTCGGGCGGAGAAGTGTTCGTGTCATTTCAGCCCGTCATTGCGAGGAGCGCAGCGTCGAAGCAATCCTTGAGCTTGTGGATTGCTTCGCTACGCTCGCAATGACGGCAGGTGTTCCTGCTAGATTGCTTCGCTATGCTCGCAATGACGACAGGTGGTCCTGGCGCAAGGCGTCCAGAACGGTCAGCGCCCCATCCCGCTCGACATGCCAGAAAGTCCAGCCGTTGCACGACGGAGCGCCCTGGAGCGCGGCGCCGACCTGATGGATCGAGCCGGCGTGCTTCTCACAGGCAATCGAGCCGTCGGCGCCGACCGAGGCAGCCCAGCGGCGCTTCGCGTCGGTGAGCATTGTGCCGGGCGGCACCAGGCCGCTCTCGACGAGCGTGCCGAACGCCACCCGCGGCTGGTCGCGCTTGTCCGCCACCGTCTGCATCGCGCTCTCGTCCAGCGGCAGGGTCGAATCGATCCGCTCCCGCGCGACCTTCACATAAGCCGGCTCGCGCTCGATCCCGATCCAGCGCCGCCCCAGCCGCCGCGCGACGGCTCCGGTGGTGCCGGTCCCGAAGAAGGGGTCGAGGACGATATCGCCCGGTTTCGTGCAGGCGAGCAGGATGCGATAGAGCAACGCCTCGGGCTTCTGTGTCGGATGCGCCTTGGAGCCGTCCGGTCCCTTCAACCGCTCAGGGCCGGCGCAGATCGGCAGCAGCCAGTCCGACCGCATCTGAAGATCGTCGTTGAGCGCCTTCATCGAGCGGTAGTTGAAGGTGTAGCGTGCCCGCTCGTCCTTGGCGCACCAGATGAGCGTCTCGTGCGCATTGGTGAAGCGGGTGCCGCGGAAGTTCGGCATCGGGTTGGCCTTGCGCCACACGATGTCGTTCAAGATCCAGAAGTCCGCGTCCTGGAGCAAAGCGCCGACGCGGAAGATGTTGTGATAGCTGCCGATCACCCAGATCGTGCCATCGTCCTTTAGCACCCGCCGTGCCTCGTCCAGCCAGGCGCGGGTGAATTCGTCGTAAGCGCCGAGGCTGTCGAACTTGTCCCAGGCATCGTCGACCGCGTCGACGCGGCTGCCCTCAGGCCGGAACAGGTCACCGCCAAGCTGAAGATTATAGGGCGGATCGGCGAAGATCGCGTCGACCGACTTGTCCGGCAGGCGCGCCATCTCGGCGATGCAATCGCCTTGGAGGATGGTGTCGAGCGGCAGCACGCGCGGCTTTGCCGGACGCGCACGAACCACTGGCTCCGCAATGCGGGCGACGAGATTCATTGACCTTCTGCCCCTCTTCTGACGGGCGAAGGTGAGTCAGGCCGGACTCGCGGTCAAGCAAACAAGGGTTAACGGCCCGCTTCGGGACAGCGCTGTCAGGCGGCGGAGCGCGGCTCTTCCACAAGATGTTGAGTCATCGCGGCAGGCGCGGACTCAATTTGTGGTGGGTGTGGCGCGGAGGACTCGGCAGCGACGATTTCGAACACGATCTCCGGCTGCGCCGCCCTGGCCGCGATCTCGCGCACCGGCGCGAAGCTCCGCCGGTGAAGGGGCGTTAGGCCGAGCGTTTGCAGCGCGCGATAATGTTCAGGCGTGCCGTATCCGCGGTTGGTCTCCCACCCGTAACCCGGATATTGGCGCGCATGCTCGGCCATCATCCGGTCGCGGGTGACCTTGGCGATGATCGATGCGGCGGCAATCGAGCGACATTTGGCATCGCCGTCGACGATCGCCTTTGACGGCCGCTGCCACTTGGGCAGGCCATTTCCATCGACCAGCACCCAGGCAGGCTCCACCCCGAGCGCCTCGACCGCGCGGGTCATCGCCAGCATCCGCGCCCAGTAGATGTTGATCGCGTCGATCTCTTCGACCGAGGCGACGCCGACGCCCCACCCGGCGCACCTGATCAGCCGCGCGTAAAGCGCCTCGCGCTTCTCGATCGGCAGGTTCTTGCTGTCGTCGATCCCGCGCGGGAATTTGTCGCGGTCGAGGATGCAGGCGGCCGCGACCACGGGCCCGGCGAGCGGCGCGCAGCCCGCCTCGTCGACGCCGGCGAGCGGCTGCGGATAGTCGAGTTCAAGCTTGAAGGAGCAGCGCCGCGGCATTGAGTCGGCACGCTAGGCGCAACCCGTTTCGTCATTCCAGCAAAAGCTGGAATCCACCTTCTTTTCTTGTGGATAGTGAGCCGGCGAAAACAGGCGTGTACCGGCTCAAGGCCGGGATGACGGCTCCAACACCCGCCACGGCGGAAAGCGCCGCGATTCGCCGGCCTTGTAGAAAAAGATGATGTTTCCGTCGGGGTCGCGCAGTCTCGCCTCGCGCCACATCCACGGCTGGTTGCGCGGCCCATGCTCAAAGGCGATGCCGCTGCGCGCGAGCAGCTCGACGCGCTCGTCGAGATCGTCGCATTCGAGATAGATGGCGGTCGTGGCGAGGATCTTCTCTTCCGCGTCGATCTGGACCGAAAAGGTCACGCCCCCGGCAGTCTCGAACCGCGCATAGCCAGTGTCCGGACTGTCGACGATCTGCTGGAGCCCAAGCCGGCGATAGAAGTCGACCGACCGCTCGTAGTTCGTCCCCGTGACCGTCACCTGGTTGAGCCGCGGTCCGGCGCCGACGTCGAGGCGCACCCGCGAATGGCCCAGCGGGCCGGTGCCCTGCCCCAGGCCTGGCGCGTCGAGCAGCGCCACGCGCACGAACTCGCGCGCGCGGGCGACCGAGTCGGCGAGGCTCGCCCCTTCGGCAAGGAAGAAGGCGATCGCGCTCGCCAGCGTGCAGCCTGTCCCATGGGTGCTCGTGGTGTCGATCCGCTGGCCCTGCCAGCTGGTCATATTGTCGGTCTCGATCAGGGCGTCGGCGAGCGCGTCGCCCTCCTCGTGACCGCCTTTGATCAGCACTGCGCAGCCATGCGCCCCGACCAGATGAAGCGCCGCCGCCACCGGATCTTCTTCCGACGTCAGCTTCTTGAGTTCGGGCAAGTTGGGTGTGGCGAGGGTCGCGACATCCATCAGCCGGCCGAACGCGGCGATCGTCGCATCGTCGGCGAGCGGGGCACCGCTCGAGGCGACCATGACCGGGTCGAACACGATCGGAAGTCCCGGCTGCTCGGCCCTCAGCCGTTCGAGCCGCGCGGCAACCTGCTCTGCGGCAAAGGCGCCGCCAATCATGCCGATCTTGACCGCATCGACGCCAATATCGCCGACCACCGCGTCCATCTGGGCGAGGATCATCTCGGCCGGGACCGGGTGAACCCCGCTCACGCCCACGGTGTTCTGGGCTGTGACGGCCGTGACCGCCGTCATCGCGTGGCCGCCAAGCATGGTGACGGTCTTGATGTCCGCCTGAATCCCCGCGCCGCCGCCCGAGTCCGAGCCGGCGACGATGAGAATCCGAGCCGTCGACGTCATACCCCGCGTCTTCGACCCGCTCTCGGGCGCGAAGTTGTCCATGTGCACGGCAACGTCGTTAGGCCGACAAATACCAAGAAATGGTTCACGCGGCGGTCCGCACGGCCTCGCAAATATCCTCGACCAGACGTTCGACTAAGGCGGGGTCGTCACCCTCGGCCATCACCCGGATCAAGGGCTCGGTGCCCGACTTGCGGATGACCAGCCGGCCCTTCCCTTCAAGCTCGGCCTCGGCGGCGGCAATACGCTTGCGGACATTGTCGGCCTCGAGCGGTTCACTGCCGCCGTTGAAACGCACGTTCTTGAGGAGCTGCGGAAGCGGCTCGAACTGGCGCAGCAGCTCGCTTGCGGGCGCCTTGGCCTCGACGAGGGCGGCAAGCACCTGCAGCCCGGCGACCAAACCGTCGCCGGTGGTTGCATGATCGGCGAGGATGATGTGGCCGGACTGCTCACCGCCGACGTTGCAGCCGGTCCTGCGCATCTCCTCGAGCACGTACCGGTCGCCGACCGTGGTCCGCAGCAGCTTGAGCCCGGCCTCGCTCAGCTTCCGCTCGAGGCCGAGGTTGGACATGACCGTCGCCACGACCCCGTCGCCGCGCAGCTCGCCGCGCGCCTGGAGGCCGAGCGCGATCAGCGCCATCAGCTGGTCGCCGTCGACCAGCCGCCCGTTCTCGTCCGCCACGATCAGCCGGTCTGCGTCGCCGTCGAGCGCCAAGCCGATGTCGGCGCCACTCGCCACCACCGTCTCCTGCAGCAATTGCGGATGGGTGGACCCACAGCCGTCGTTGATGTTGGTGCCGTCAGGCTTGACCCCCATCGGGATGACCTCCGCGCCAAGCTCCCACAAAGCCTCCGGCGCGACATGGTATGCGGCGCCATTGGCGCAGTCGATCACGACCTTGAGGCCGTCGAGCCGCAGAGTCTCCGGAAAGGTCGATTTGGCGAAGTGAACATAGCGGCCGCGCGCGTCGTCGATCCTGCGGGCGCGGCCGATCATCTCCGGCTTGGCCAGCCTGGGTTCCTTTTCGAGCCGTTTCTCGATCGCCCGCTCGGCCTCGTCGCTGAGCTTGTAGCCATCGGGGCCGAACAGCTTGATGCCGTTATCGGCAAAAGGGTTGTGCGAGGCGGAGATCATCACGCCCAGGTCGGCGCGCATCGAGCGGGTCAGCATCGCCACCGCCGGAGTCGGCATCGGGCCGAGCAGCACGACGTCCATGCCGACGCTGGTGAAGCCCGCGACCATCGCCGATTCCATCATATAGCCGGAAAGCCGCGTGTCCTTGCCGATCACGACGCGGTGACGGTGATCGCCGCGGAGGAAGTGTGCCCCCGCCGCCTGTCCCACGCGAAGCGCGGTCTCGGCGGTCATCGGCTCGCGGTTGGTGGTCCCGCGGATCCCGTCGGTGCCGAAGAATTTGCGTGTCATGGTCGCGACATAGACGTCATTGCGAGCGAAGCGAAGCAATCCAGCCGCCGGATTGCCGCGTCACTAGGCTCGTCGCAGCGACTTTAGCCTATCCAGCGCCAGAAGCCCGCCGGGATCGGGTGCAGCCAGGTGGCGGCAAAGAACAGCAGGGTTCCGCCGACGAGCGCCAGCGTGCCCGGGTAGGCGACTCCGCGAGCGAAGGGGAGAAACGCAGTCTTGAGCGCCCATTCGTGGAAGCGCTCGCCCATCAGCTTGCGCTTCTTGGCGTCCTGGCCGACCGATCCGGCGATGGCGAGAAACAGGATCGCACCGTCGAGGACCAGCGCCTTGGGCATGGCAACGACAGCGAGATGGACGGCCGCCCAGATGGCGAAACCCCACATCATCGGATGGCGCGTGATCGCGAACACGCCGGCAGGCTCGGCGCCGCGCTCGAGGCGTGCGCCGGGAAGCGCTGGATTGCCTGCGAACGACCCGACGAAAAGGATCGAGCCGAGCCACATCAGCAGGCTGGCGACGAGCCAACCGCCATCACCGATGCTCCACAGCGGCGGCTCGCGGCCGATCGTCCGGTAGAAATAGATCGTCAGGCCGAAGGTGATCAGCGCGACGAGCGAGTAGATGCCCTGGAACGGACCTGCGCCAAGGCGGCGGACGAGCGGCTGCCGCAGCGGGTGCGAGAGCAGGAAATGCGTCCCGACGAACGCGAGGGATGACAGGAGCAGGCCCTCCTGCGGGGTCAATGCCGATACGCTTCGGGCAGGTCGCGCAGCCCCGGCATATAGCGATAGCGCTGCAGCAGCCGGGTCTGATGGGTTTGCAGCGGCTGGCGGACACCGTCGATGAACACCTGCTCGGCAGCGCTGGTGCCTTCGAGCGGGTCGCCCGACCAGATCACGAGGTCGGCGCGGCGACCAGGCGCCAGGCTGCCGATCTCTCCGCCCATGCCGATCGCTTCAGCCGGGCGCGAAGTGATCATCGCCAGCGCTTCCCCCCAGTTGACGCCGGTCGCGCCGGGAATCTTCTGCAGCCCGACGAGATTGCCCGCATACTGCCGTTCCATGAACAGATTGCGGGTGTCGTTGTCGTCGATCATGCCGATCGCGACCTTCACTCCCGCGGCACGCATTCGTCCGACATTCGACTGGGTCGCGGCGATCTGCTCGAATGAAGCGGGCAAGTCGTTGACGGCCGACGCGATCACCGGGACTCCGGCTCGCGCAATGCGATCCGCGACCATCCAGCCCTCGCTAGCGCCGATCAGCACTAGCTTCAGCCCCGGAAACTCGCGCGGCAGGTCGAGGACGTTCAGAATGTCGCGTGCGCGCTCGACATGGACGAACAGAGATTGCCGTCCCTGGAGCACCGGAACGAGCGCCGCCGCGTCGAAACGGGTCAGCAGCACATCCTGGTTGCGCTGGCCATTATAGAGACGCGATTCGTTGGGATCGCGGATGACCGGCCGATCGCGCTCGTCCGGCGTTTCGGTCCGTGCCGATTGGACGGGGGGAGCATAGCGGCGCAACTGCGAGGCCTCGCGAAGCGCGTTGCGGAACAAGGCGAAGGCCGAAGAGCGCGAACCGCCCGCGGTCGAGGCGCCGGACTCGCCGAGCTCGACAAACTGGAACTTCCGCGCGGCGGTGACCGGCTCAAGGTCGGCACCGGTGTCGATCACCGCGCCCTGGCCGGCAAAGATGCTCTTGCCTGTGCTTGGTGCGACTAGTGCCCGCGTCACGCCGTCCGCGCGATTGACGGCAATTGTCGTATCGAGTGGGTTGATCGCGGGAACGACGTCGATCGCAGCGTTGAACGGCCCGTTCGAACTCGTGTCGTCCGCCGATCCGGACGTGTCGGACTTGCCGCCGCCGTCTTCCTCACTCGCAGTCAGGTCGACTTCGGCGAGGCCAAGGCGGGAAAAACCGGCGACAATCCCTGGCGTCACCCACTTGCCGGTGGCATCGATCACCTGCGTGCCGGGCGGCAGCTTCATCCGAACATCGCCCGCGGCGATGATGCGTCCGTCGCGCACGACGACGACGCCATTGGGGATCGGCTGCGAGCCGTCGCCGACTGCGACGGTGCCGCCGGTGACCGCGAATGTCTCGGCGCCGAGCGGAGCCGCAGTCACAAACAGCAAGGCCATGGCGAGGCGACGGATCATTTCGTGTCTCCCTCGCCGGGCTGGCCAAGCTCGAAGTCGCTCACCGGCCGCTTCTTGGGATCGTTCGCGTCGTACATCTCGGCCCCGTCAATCCAGATGCGCTCAGGCCGCGAATAGTCGCTGAATGGATCGCCGTTCCACAGCACCACATCGGCCATCTTGCCCGCCGCCAGCGATCCGGTCCTGTCGAGGATGCCCAGCGCCTTCGCTGGATTGCGGCTGAGCCACTCCCAAGCGACCGCTTCGGACAGGTTGGGGATGCCTGCGCGGATGCCGTCGGCGAGCGCCTTGGCCGCCTCCTGGTTCAAGCGCTGGATGTAATTCGGGTCGTCCGAATGGACGATCGCGCAAGCGCCGGCGTTGTGGACGAGGGGGATGTTCTCCTTGATCGCATCATAGGATTCCATCTTGAAGCCGTACCAGTCGGCCCACATCACCGCGCACACGTCATTGTCGCGCAGCAAATCGGCGATCTTGTAGGCTTCGACGGCGTGATGGAACGCGGTGACGTGGTAGCCGAACTCCTTGGCCATATCGATCATGATGGCCATTTCGTCGGCACGGTAGCAGTGGTTCTGGACGAGGATCTTGCCCTCGAGCACGCCCTTCAGCGTGTCCATCGCAAGGTCGCGCTCGGGAGCCTCGCCGCCCTCCTTCATATATGTGTCCCACTTGCGCTTGTACTCGACCGCCTTGATCCAGGTCTGGCGGGTCAGCGCGATGTTGCCCATCCGGGTCTGGGGCATGTTGCCCTTTGATCCGTAGACGCGCTTGGGATTTTCGCCGCAGGCCATCTTCAGGCCATAGGGCGCGCCCGGGAACTTCATTCCCTGCACGGTCCGCGCAGGCACGTTCTTGACGACGACCGAGCGGCCGCCGAACAGGTTGGCCGAACCCGGCAGGATCTGCATCGTGGTGACGCCGCCGTTGACCAGCGCACGGCTGAAGCCCGGGTCCTGCGGCCAGACGCTATGTTCAGCCCACACTTCCGGCCGGACTGGCGACGTCGCTTCATTGCCGTCGGACAGCGATGACACCCCAGGCGAAGGATAGTCGCCGAGATGGCTGTGGACGTCGATGATCCCGGGCGTCACATATTTGCCGGTCCCGTTGATTTCCTGCGCCCCGGCCGGCGACGGGAGCTGAGCTCCACCGACCGCCTGCACGATGCCGCCGGCGAGTACGACGGTGCCGTCGTTGATCTGCCGGCCTTCGCCGTCGAATACAGTCGCGTGACGGATAACCGTCGGCACGCCGGGGTAGCGGACATAGGTCGATGGATAGGGGTCCTCGTTGATCGCGATCGGCGCGGTCTTGGGCTTCTCCCCACCCGCGCAGCCAGCCAGTAGGAATGCGGCGGCGAGCGCCGCCGGAACGAGTTTATTTGACACCGTGCATCCATCTCTGGAGCGGCCAGGACAGCAGGAACAGCACCACGCCGGCCCCGATCGCGATCCAGGCGATGGTCGTGAACGTAGCCGTGTAGGTCTGAAGGCTGACCTTTAGGTTGGTCACCTGTCCGCCGACCGTCTCGACGCTTGCGAACTGCGCGACGATGCCGGCGAAATATTGCGCGACCGAGATCGACAAGAACCACACCCCCATCATCAGCCCGACGATCCTGGCGATCGAAAGCTTTGTGATCATGCTCAATCCGACAGGCGAGATGCACAGTTCTGCAAGCGAATGGATGAGGTAGAGCCCGGCGAGCCACCACAGCCCAACCTGGAAGTTGTTGCCAGCTCCCGCGAAGGTCGTGCCGAACACCAGGAACAGGAAGCCGGCGCCGACGCCGACCAGCGCGATCGCGAACTTGATGGGTATCGACGGTTCGAGCCCGCGCTTGGCGAGCCCCGTCCACAGCCAGCTCATCACCGGCGCCAACAGCACGATGAAGATCGGATTGAAGTTCTGGGTCTGCGGGGCGGACAGGTTGAACAGGCCGAACACGCTTCGGTCGGTGTTGCGGTCGGCAAACAGCGTCAGTGAGGATCCGGCCTGTTCGAACAGCGTCCAGAAGAAGACGTTGAAGATGATGAGGACCATCGCCGCGGTCATCATCTGCGCCTCCGTCCGGCTTCCCTTGGCGTAGGACCAGATGAGGATTCCCGGAACCGCGACGATGAACGTGCCGAACAGCAGTTTGCCCATCAGCGACAATGAGGCGAGATAGCCGATGAACCCGGACCCGGGCTCGGCCGGCGCCGAGTTCATGAGGTTGGTGAACAGGAACACCACGACGGGCACGGCAACGAGCGCGCCGAGGTAGATGATGATGTCGCGGTTGGCGGGCGCATCGGCCGGACGATCCCCATAGCCGTCGAGCCGCCCGCCATCGAACTGCATGAGCGCATAGCTGATCAGCATTCCGACGCCGGCTAGGCTGAGCCCCGCCCACCAGCCGAGCCAGTCGGCGAGGAGCGGGCAGAACAGCTGGCCGAGGATGGAGCCGAGATTGATGCCCATGTAGAAAATCGTGAAACCGCTGTCGCGGCGCCGGTCCCCCTGCCCATAAAGCGCCCCGACAATGGTCGAGATGTTCGGCTTGAAGAAGCCGTTTCCGATGCAGATCAGCGACAGCGCGAGGAGCATGATCGCAATCCCGATCGGGTTGCGGTCTGCGCCGGCTTGCATGGCGCCCTTGGGCAGGTGCTTGGCTTCGCGGCCATTGTCGAGGAGCGAGATCGAACCGTCCTCGTTGCCGCGGATCTGCAGCTTCTGGCCGTGATCGACGAGGTAGCGGGTCTCGCGCGGATCGCTCGACGGGCGGTCGACGAAATGGTCGACGACGACCTCGTAGCGCTGGCCGGCAACGGTCGCATAGGGCTTGGCCGGGGATCCGCTGAAGGCGAGCGTGAAATAGCCGATCGCCATGACGATCGCGCCAAACTTGACCGAACGCTTGTAGCCCAGGAACTGGTCGGCAAGCAGCCCGCCGACCAGCGGGGTCAGATAGACCAGGGCGGTGTAGCCGCCGTAGAGGCCGGTCGCTTGCTGGTCCGAGAAAAGGAAGTGCTTGGTCAGATAAAGCGTCAGCAGCGCCCGCATGCCGTAATAGCCGAACCGTTCCCACATTTCGGTGGTAAACAGGCGCGCGAGCTGCCGCGGATGACCGAACCAGGTTTTCTTGTCGGCGGGGTCGGTGCGTCCGGACGCAGGCGAAAACGGTTCCTCAACCGCAGGCGTATCAACCATCGATGTCTCTCCCGAGCGCCCCGAGGGCGCAGCCGGGCGAAACCGTAACGAGCAAATCAGCCTTGTGAAGCTGCATTGTTGCGGACGGGCGGCACTCCTAGATGGACGGCAAGATGCTCAACGACCGCTCCTCACCGCTATCGCTCCTCGAAACCCGCCGTTCCGGAAAGCCGCGCGAACTGGTGGGACCCGGGCCCAACGCTGAGGAAATGGAGCGGATCCTGACGATTGCGTCGCGGGTCCCGGACCACGGTAAGCTGACGCCGTGGAGGTTCGTCACCGTCGCCGACGATCAGCGGGCCGCGCTCGCCGCCTTGCTCAAGCAGGCGCTCGCCGAGGAGGATCCGAGGGCAACGGCCGCCCATTTCGCCAAGGAAGACGAGTTCGCCCATTACGCTGGTCAGCTGGTGGTGCTGGTCTCGTCTCCGGTCGAAGGTCACAAGATCCCGGTCTGGGAGCAACAATTGTCCTGCGGCGCGGTCGGGATCAACCTGCTGCTCGGGGCGCACGCGCTCGGCTATGTCGCGGGCTGGGTCACCGGCTGGGGCGCTTATTCGCCGAAGGTGAACGCCGCCTTCTGTGAGGCTGGCGAACGGATTGCCGGCTTCATCTTCATCGGACACGCGGGGCGCGAGCTCGAGGAGCGGGAACGGCCGCCCCTTTCGACCGTGTGCCGGCCGTGGCGCCCGCCCGGACCATGACAATTTGGCGATAAGCAATTGAACTTCACTGCGATCCGCTGTATTACAACAGCATGACGCTCGGCAAGCAGCACGAAAAACCGGTTTACGTCCGCCTTCGCGAGACGATCGCCGATGCGATCCTCGCCGGGAAATATGCCGACGGCGATTCCCTGCCCTCGGTCCGCGCGCTCGCCGCGGAGGAGCAAGCGAACCCGCTGACCGTCGCCAAGGCCTATCAAGGCTTCCAGGACGAAGGCCTGATCATCGTCAAGCGCGGCGTCGGCATGTTCGTTGCGCCGGGCGCGCGGGCGCGGCTTAGCGAATCCGAGCGCAGCCGCTTCCTCAAGGACGAATGGCCGCAGATCCGCGCGCGCATGCGCCGACTGGGCATCGACCCGGTGAGCCTGCTGGAGCGCGAAGGCGCCTGATATTCCGCCGAGGCGGAGAATCCTCTAGCCGCCTCTTATGAATACGCGGGTCCTGCCGTTCAGCGACGAGAGCATTGCGCAGGCCGCACGGCTGATCCTTGCCGGCGAGCCAGTCGCTGTCGCGACTGAGACGGTTTACGGCCTTGCCGCCGATGCGACGAGTGCGGAGGCGGTTGCCCGGATCTACGAAGCGAAGGGAAGGCCGAGCTTCAATCCGTTGATTGTCCATGTTGCCGACCTGGACTCGGCGGAGCGGATCGGGGCCATCCCAAGCGAAGCGCGCGCGCTCGCGGAACATCATTGGCCGGGCCCGCTGACGCTGGTTGTGCCCTTGCGGCAAGCGGCGGGGATCGCCGGGATCGTCACTGCGGGCCTGCAGTCGATCGGGCTTCGCGTTCCCGCCCATCCAGCGATGCAGGCCTTGCTCCGCGCCGCCGGGCGCCCGCTGGCGGCGCCGTCGGCCAACGCCAGCGGATCGGTCAGCCCGACGCGGGCCGAGCATGTGCTGAAAAGCCTTGGCGGGCGCATTCCGCTGATCATCGACAGCGGACCGACCGAGCGCGGCCTCGAATCGACGATCGTCGCAGCCACCGGCGGCCCACTGCGGCTGCTTCGGCCGGGACCGCTGGATGTAGAGGCGGAACCAGCGCCGAGCAGACGGATCGAGGCGCCCGGCCAGCTGGCGAGCCATTATGCGCCGTCCAAGCCGCTCCGCCTCGATGCCAAGAGGGCGGAGCCCGACGAATATTTGATCGGGTTCGGTTCGATCTCCGGCCATGCGTCGCTGAGCCGGTCCGGCGACCTGTCAGAGGCCGCGGCACGGCTGTTCGACCTGCTGCATGCTGCCGAGGCCTCGCCCGAGCCGCGCATCGCGGTTGCGCCTATTCCGCAGACGGGCCTCGGCGTCGCGATCAACGACCGCCTGCGCCGGGCCGCGGCCTAAGCCGGCGCGTTCGCGCTCTTGAGCCGCGCCTGGAAGCTCTTCCTGAGCTTCTGGAGCTTGGGCGGGATCACGGCGAGGCAGTAAGGGTTCCGCTGGCCCTCCCCGGCCCAATAATCCTGGTGATAATCCTCGGCCGGATACCATTCGCCTTTGGGCTCGATGGTCGTAACCACGCGCCCGCCATTCTCCTGGTTGGCCCTTGTAATGGCGTCCCGCGCCCTGCGCTCCTGCTCCTCGTCCTGCGGGAAAATCGCCGAGCGATATTGCGTCCCGACATCATTGCCCTGCCGGTTCAGCTGTGTCGGGTCGTGGGTCGCGAAGAAGATGTCGAGCAGGTCATCGTAGCTGATCTGCTCGGGATCGAAGGTGATACGGATCGCTTCCGCATGGCCGGTGTCCCCGCCGCAAACCTGCTTGTAGGTCGGGCTCGCGACATGACCGCCGGTGTAGCCGCTTTCCACCGACTTAACCCCGACGAGGTCGAGGAACACGGCCTCGGTGCACCAGAAACACCCGCCGGCGAGGACTGCGACTTGGTCGGCCATATTTCCGCTCCTTACTTAATACCGGGAGCGAAATAGGCGTTGTCAGGCGGGTTTGTAAGAAGCCTTCAGGCTGGCAAGCTCGAGCCTCTTGCCGACCCACTCAGTCAGCTCCTCGAACTCGAGCGGCCGCTCGAAGACGATGCCCGCCCGGCGCTCGGAATACCAGCGCACCTCGCCCTTGATCGGGCGCAGGCTCTCGACCACCACGACGACGCTCTTGCCGACGCAATATTCGTCGATCGGCTCGACCTTGATTCCGCCAAGCGAGATATCGTGAACGTCGACCGTGTAATAGGTTTTGCCGACCCGCACCGACGCCTTGCACGGAATGTCGAGCCGTGGCGGACGGGCGCGGAACCCGTGACGCGGCTTGCGGCCGGCGAGCAGCTCGCCGAGATCGACGTTCTGATCGAACTTGAACCCTGCCGATCCGTCGCGGATCCACACCACGGATGCCGGGATGCGCTGTGAGGACAGCTCGATCGAAACCTGGTCACCGACAGACGGTGCGCGGGTGACGATGGCCATCACGCCGCCCGCGGAAAGGTTTGTGATCTTGATCAGCTGCTCGCTTCCCGCGGAATCGGTGAGCTTGCCGACGCGGAGCATCGCCGACATGCGCTCGTCGCCGCGCCGTTGGAGCGGGCGCGGGACGTCGGTCGAGAGGGAAACGGTGGTCGAGTCGAACGCAGCATCGCTGTTAACGACTCGCTCGGCTCCGAATTTCCTCCGAATCAGCTCTGCGAACATGCGGAAATCGCCTCCAAGTGACGCACATCGCGCCAAATTGGGACTTTATCGCGGACACGGTTAAAAAGCCGTTTAGAATGCTTGTCTGGAGCGTTGTTGCTCCCTACGCCCCTAGAGGGGAGAGACAGTTCATGCCGCAGCCGCGCCTGCTGCTGATCGATGACGAACCGACGCTGGCCGATTTCCTGGCGAACGCGGCGACGGCATCGGGCTTCGACCCAATCGTCACGGCCCGCGATCAGGACTTCCGCGATGCGTTTGAGGCCAACCACCCGGAGATGGTCGCGCTCGACCTCGGCATGCCCGGGATGGACGGCGTCGAGCTGATCCGCTTCCTCGCCGATCAGAAATATCGCGGCCCGGTGCTGATCGTCAGCGGATTCGACCGCAGGGTGCTCGAATCCGCCTTCCGCCTTGGCGAAGCGCTCGGGCTCAACATGGTCGGCCCAGTCGAGAAGCCGGTCCGCTTCGACGAACTCGAGGAGCTGCTCGCGAAGGTCAAGGCGATGTTGGTCCCATGAGTGCCAAGGCGGAGTTGCGGCTGGTCGACGGGCTTCAGCTCGCGCTGGAACGCCAGGCGCTGCACATGGTCTATCAGCCCAAGGTTTCCATGCGCGACGGCAGTCTCAGCCAGGTCGAGGCGCTGGTCCGCTGGGACGATCCCGAACTGGGCACCATCGGCCCCGCCCGCTTCGTCCCCCTCGCCGAGCAGCACGGGCTGATCGACGACCTCACTCATTGGGGCCTGCGCAAGATCCTCCGTCAGTGGCTCGACTGGCGTCAGGAAGGCATCGATGTCTGCATTGCCTTCAACATCTCGGCGCTCAGCCTGCAGCATCTCGACTTCCCCGACCTGGTCGAGCGGATGTGCCGCGCTCTCAACGTGCCGACCGACCGTATCGTGCTCGAGCTCACCGAGGGCGCGACCCAGCCGCTGGTCAAGATGATGGACGCGCTGACGCGGTTCCGGATCAAGGGCATCGGCCTTGCCATCGACGATTTCGGAACCGGTTATTCCTCGCTGATGCAGCTTCGCCAGCTGCCCTTCACCGAGGTCAAGATCGACCAGGCCTTCGTGGCCGATGCCCCCTACTCGCGCGATAGCCGGCTGATCATCCAGACCATCGTCGAGCTCGCCAAGGGGCTGGGCCTCACCTCGACCGCGGAGGGCGTCGAGACCATCGACCAGCTGCGGCTTGTACGCGAGCTCGGCTGCGACTGCGTCCAGGGCTATCTTGTCTCACCGCCCCTCGAGCCACGGGCGCTCAAGCCCTGGACCAGCAAGTTCCGCCGCGCCTGGCCGGCCATGATCGCCGAGGAGAAGCTCGCTCTATGGGGCGACGTCGAAGTGGATTCCCTGGGCGAGTGGCAGATCTGAGCCGTAATTGATGGTGTTGGTCTGACGCCGCATATAGGCGCGCCAGCTGTCCGAGCCGCTTTCGCGTCCGCCGCCGGTTTCCTTCTCGCCGCCGAACGCGCCGCCGATTTCGGCTCCCGACGGTCCGATGTTGACGTTGGCGATGCCGCAGTCGGAGCCTGCGGCGGAGACGAAGCGCTCCGCCTCGCGAAGGTCGTTGGTGAAAATCGATGACGAGAGACCTTGCGGAACCCCGTTGTTCAGCGCGATCGCTTCCTCGAGCTCGCGATAGCCGAGCACGTAAAGGATGGGCGCGAACGTCTCCTTCAGCACGCTTCCGTCCTGTGAGCCGGCCTCGACAATGGCTGGGCGCACATAAAAGCCGCCGCGAACGGCATCGACTCGCTCGATCCT
>JBJMVJ010000032.1:0-7090 GCA_045810685.1 Sphingomonas sp. | reverse complement strand
TGCTCCTGCTCCATCCAGTCCATCGTGGCGGTGCCCTCGTGGACTTCGCCGATCTTGTAGGACTTGCCGGTGTAATAGAGGATGCGCTCGGTCGTCGTCGTCTTGCCGGCGTCGATGTGGGCCATGATGCCGATGTTGCGATAGCGTTCGAGCGGATGGCTGCGGGCCATTTCAGATGCTTCCTTAGCGATGTGGGGAGCCGGCGGATCCGGCTTCTCCCGATATAGGTACGATTGTTACCAGCGGTAGTGGGAGAAGGCGCGGTTCGCTTCGGCCATGCGGTGCGTGTCCTCGCGCTTCTTGACGGCGTTGCCGCGGTTCTGCGCGGCGTCCATCAGCTCGCCCGAAAGACGGGCGGACATGGTCTTTTCCGAGCGGGCGCGAGCGGCCGTGATGAGCCAGCGGATGGCGAGCGCCTGGGCGCGCTCGGGGCGCACTTCGACCGGCACCTGATAGGTGGCGCCGCCGACGCGGCGGGAGCGGACCTCGATGCCGGGCTTCACATTGTTGAGGGCGTCGTGGAACACGCCGAGCGGCTCACGCTTGAGGCGCGTCTCGACGCTCTCGAGGGCGCCGTAGACGATGCCTTCGGCGACCGACTTCTTGCCGTCGAACATCACCGAATTCATGAACTTGGACAGGACCTCGTCCCCGAACTTGGGATCGGGCAGGATTTCGCGCTTCTCTGGGCGGCGGCGACGAGACATTGGATGTTTCCTTTCTCTTCAGCTGATCCGGGACTTCGCTTTGCCCGGGGCTTACTCTCGTGGATTATTTGGGGCGCTTGGCGCCGTACTTCGACCGCGACTGCCTGCGGTCCTTGACGCCCTGGGTGTCGAGCACGCCGCGAAGCACGTGGTAGCGGACACCGGGAAGGTCGCGCACACGCCCGCCGCGGATCAGCACGACGCTGTGCTCCTGGAGGTTGTGGCCTTCGCCCGGGATATAGCTGATTACTTCACGCTGGTTGGTCAGGCGGACCTTGGCCACCTTGCGCAGCGCCGAGTTCGGCTTCTTGGGGGTCGTCGTATAGACACGGGTGCAGACGCCCCGCTTTTGCGGGTTCTGCTCCATCGCAGGGACCTTCGACTTGGCCTTCTGCGGTTCGCGACCCTTGCGGATCAGCTGGTTAATCGTCGGCATGAAGCCCTTCACCTTGTCTGTGCCGGCCAAAACTCCACGATGGAGCTTCCGGCGGTTACTTTGCGCAACAGAAAAAGCGCGGAGCCGCAGCAGCCTTCTGAGCCGCCTGGCGACGCGCATGTTGAGCAATGTTCAGCTCTTGTCCGGCGCTAGCGATGGAAATCCCTCTCGCTCGGACGGCGGGCACATAGCGAGAGGGCGGTCAGGGGTCAACCGCAGCACCATCATTCAATCGGAGCTTCTGCCCCTCGTCAGCGGAGTTGGGCTCTAGCTATTCCTCATCTCTCCTGAAACCACCTGAGGACATCCTCTCCAATCGAGACGATACAGGAACGATGCCTTTGCTCCTGTAGCCTGGATATAGTTGAACAATGCCCGTGTTTCGTGACCAGAGAATTCGTCGAAAATGAAATGATAATGCTTGAGCCGCGCACCGAGAGTGAAGAGCAGGAACAGGGTCGAGGAATATAGGTCGGCATCGAAGTGGACGACCACCGCACGCGCGGCAGCTTCCCGCTCAATCCGGTCCATCATCGGAGGGAGGCTATCCTGGAACCAGCCTTTGATGAATTCGACCCTGTCGTCATCGACCTCCGGCGGGCGCCCCTCAACATTAAATCGCTCCGCCGCCATCCCGCGCCAATCCTCCGGCAGTCCCTCGAATGAATCGAAACCGTAGAACCGCGAATTGGCGGAAGTGTTGAGACCGGTGAAGGTGCGGATCGATTCCCCGCGCCAGACGCCGAACTCAAGGAACAGGATGTCGGTGCGGCTGATGTGTCCCAGGGTGCGCTGCCAAAGCGTCTCCCGGCCGCGTTCGATCACGTCGGTCCAACTGCTTCCGCTGGGTTGGATCAGCTCGGCATCGCGAAGGGACACAGCTTGTTCCCGTTCGGCGATCGCATATTCGGTCAATTGTTCGAGCCGGTCGCGCGGCACCAACCGACCCACCGCTGATTTCAGTCGCGCCTTGAAGAACATGGCCGGAGCTTAGCTAACGAGGACCGACAATCAACCGGCGGGCTGCGCTGGTGGCCGCCCGTGGCGTGCGGCGGCCTGTGGTTGATACGGGGTGCCACTTACGGGCTCGCGCGGAACCGGCGGGAATGCGGCACGTTCGTTCGAGCGCTTCCGCCGCGGAGGCCGAGATGCACCGCCAGACATTGCTGAAATGCTCGCCCGCACTCGCGCTTGTCGCGCTGGCGAGCTGCGGCGCCAGGGACGCGGCGTCACAACGCGCGAATGGAGGACCCGCCGTGGAGAACGCCACGCTCACCAAGCTCAGCCTGACCAGCACCGCCTTCGCAGACGGGCAAGCGATCCCGGCGCAATATACGTGCGACGGCGCCGGCCAGTCGCCGCCGCTCAAATGGGGCGAGCCGCCGCAACGCACCAAGAGCTTCGCCTTGGTGGTCGACGACCCCGATGCCCCCAGCGGACTATTCCGCCACTGGGGCGCATACGACATCCCCCCGACCACCCGCGCGATCGGCCAAGGCGAGTCGATCGGGCGGCAGGCCGTCAACGACTTCGGAAAGCCCGGCTATGGCGGCCCGTGCCCGCCCCCTGGCCACGGCCCGCACCATTATCATTTCAAGCTTTACGCGCTGGATGTGGACAAACTCGGCGTCTCACCCGGCGCGAAGGTCAAGGAGCTCGAGAGTGCGGTCAAGCCCCATATGATCGGCGTCGGCGAACTGGTCGGGATTTACGAGCGCAAATGATGTAGGCTGGCGCGCGCTGCGCATCGAGGAGAAACGAGATGGCACTCAAGCAATCGATCGTCGCTCTGGCAATGATCGTCGCCGCCGGCCCGGCTGTCGCGGCGATGTCCGGGCCAATCCGCCCGGCGGTAGCGCCGCCCGGAACCCCGGAGACGAAATATTGCATGCGGATCGAGGCGGTGACCGGCACTCTCATCGAGACTGTCCAATGCTGGACCCGCGAAGAATGGGCCGACCAGGGCGTCGATGTCGACAAGGACTGGCCCAAGGAAGGCGTGAAGGTCATCAACGGCTAGGCGGTAGCGCCTGTCGACCCTGCAGTGGCATCAGCGCCAGGTGGGCAAATCCAGCAGCTGACCGGCGGCATTCTGCATCGGGCGCACGAACAGCCGGCTGACCGCCGGCCAGCGCTCCTGCGCTTCGTCCTCGATGCGGCACACGATCCGCTCGAGCTCGCCGGCGAGCATGTCATCGCGGAAGTCGACATTCATCATCACCGTGATCTGGTCGGGCGAGGAATGAAGCGTCAGCACATGGCCGACCCCGACGACCCCCGGCAGGCTGCAGGCCAGCCGGCGGAGGTTCTCGACCAGCACCGGGTCGGCGGACTCACCGATCAGCAACCCCTTGGATTCGTAGGCGAGCAGGCTTGCGGTGAGGGCGAGAATGACTCCGATCACCACGGATGCGGCGCCGTCGAAAAATGGGTTGCCGGTGAGCTGCGACAGCATCAGCCCGATGGCCGCGGCAATGATTCCGGCCATTGCCGCGCCGTTCTCAAGCAGGATGATGAAGGCCGGCGGGTCCTTAGACTGGCGCACCGCCTGCAACCAGCCGAGGTCTCCCTTGGCTTTTCTGAAATCCTGGAAGGCCTCGATCGTCGACCAGCCCTCGAGCAGGAAGGCGATGAGGAGCACGACATAGGCGATGAGCGGCGACACCGCCGCTTCGGGGTGGCGGATGTGGATGATGCCTTCGTACACCGACACGCCCGCGCCGAGCGAGAACACGAGCACCGCGACGACGAAGCTCCAGAAATAAAGCTCGCGTCCGTAGCCGAACGGGTGAATCCGATCGGGCGGCCGCTTGGCGGCATGACGGCCCCACATCAGCAGCAGCTGATTGGTTGAATCGACGACGCTGTGGACGCCCTCCGTCAGCATCGCGGACGAGCCGGTGATCGCCGCCGCCACGAACTTCGACGCTGCGATCCCGAGATTGGCAAGCAGCGCGACGACCAGCGTGCGCGTGCTGGTGGTGGTCGCGCTCACCTCGCGGTCGCCTGGCGAACGGGCTGGGGCACGAACTTCTCGCGGGGCAGTCCGCCGACGGTGTAGAGCCGCTCGGCCGGAAGCTTCACGACCAGCTTACTCGACGGAAGCGGGAAATCGTAGACCGCCCCTTTGAGCTGCGACATGCGGGTCCCCTCGACACGCGCGCCGAGCGCCGCGAAGCCGATTGCCACGCCCTCGCCCATGCTCCCGGTCCAGCGTCCAACCACAACCAGCGGCAAGGCGGCGTGGAACTTGCCGGACCGCGGCAGGACCTGCTCCATCCACTGGCGCGGGATCCCGGTTTCGCGCTCCTCCGCCGCCAGGCGATGCACCTGGTAGCTGCGTGGGCCGTTGACGAACCACCCCATCATCGCCCGCGCGACGCTGGTGTTTCCGCCGCTCGGCGTGTCGGTGAGGTCGATAACCAGCGGCGCTTTCCTGGGGAGCGCAGCCATGGCCGCGTCGAAGGTGGCGATGGTCGCCTGGTCGCCGAGCGAATTGTTGATGCGGATGACCGGAGTGCCGGCGCGGCGGACCACGGTCACCGGCGGCCGATCGGCTTGGGTCGCGTAGAGGTTCGCAAGCGTCAGGCGGCGGGTCCTCCCGCCGTGCAAGATGCTGAGATCGCGCGGGCGGTCGCGCCGCCCGGCGGCGAGCACGCGCGCGGCATAATCGGCGCGTTCGTCGGTAACTCCAAGGCCAAGCTCGCGCCAAAAGCGGTCGACGGCTTGCGACGTCGGCGTACCCGCCACCGCCACCAGCATGTCGCCGGCACGAATGTCCGCCGCCTCCGCCGGGCTCCCGTTCCGGACAGCGGTGATCACATAGTCGCTGCCCCGCCGCTCCACCCACAGATCGGCATAGGTCGGAACGACCGCCCAGCTGTCCTTGAACGAGCTGCCGGTGATGGCGTGGTGGTCGGCCAGCGACTGTGTCCGATGCTCGGCATAATGAAGCAGGCTGCGCTGGTCGTGCACCGCGGCGCGCTCGGCGGCGAGCACCGGCGAGTCGGGTAGCACGCCGCCCGGCCAATGATCCTCGTAGGCGTAATTCTTGACGACGAGCCGGTCGAGCGCCTGCGCGTCGCCGGCATAATCGATCGCCGGCGCCGGCGTCTGCGCCGCCGCGGCTGCGAGGAGGAGAATCGGCGTTAGCGGGCTCAAATGTGGAGCACCCGTCCAGCGGCCGCGAGCACGCTTTCGTGCATCATCTCGGACAGAGTCGGGTGCGGGAAGACGGTCTGGATGAAATCCTCGGTGATCAGCTCCGCGGTCTTGCCGATCGTATAACCCTGGATCAGCTCGGTGACCTCGGCTCCGATCATGTGCGCGCCCAGCAATTCGCCGGTCTTGGCGTCGAACACCGTCTTGATGAACCCCTCCACCTCGCCGAGCGCGATCGCCTTGCCGTTGCCGATCGCGGGGAATTTTCCGACTTTCACTTCGTACCCGGCCTCCTTCGCTTTCGCCTCGGTCAGGCCAACACTCGCAACCTGCGGCCGGCAGTACGTGCAGCCGGGGATGTTCAGCGGGTCGCTGGGGTGCGGGTGGACGTCCTTGGTGCCGAGCTCCTGGGCAATCGCCTCGGCGGTGGTGACGCCTTCGTGGCTTGCCTTGTGCGCGAGCCACGGCGGACCCGTGATGTCGCCGATCGCCCACATGCCCGGTGCGCTGGTGCGGCCATAGGGGTCGGTATCGACATGGCCCTTGGTAGTTTTCACGCCGAGCGCCTCGAGCCCGATATTCTCGGTGTTGGGGACGATGCCGACTGCGACGATGCAATGGCTGAAGCGCTGCTCGCTGGTCGTGCCGTCGGCGGTCTTGATCTTCGCCGCGACTCCCTTGGCGTCGGCGGCAAGGCCCTCCACTCCCGCCGACGTGAGGATCGTGAGCCCTTGCTTCTGCAGGCTCTTGGCGAGCTGCGCGCTGACTTCCGCATCCTCGACCGGAACAACCCGGTCGAGCATCTCGACCACCGTCACTTTCGCGCCGAGATCGGCGTAGAAGCTGGCGAACTCGATCCCGATCGCGCCGGAGCCGATGACCAGCAGCTCGGTCGGCATTTCCGGCGGAGTCATCGCGTGCCGGTACGTCCAGATGCGCTTGCCGTCGGCCTTGGCGAACGGCAGGTCGCGCGCCCTGGCGCCGGTGGCGAGAATGATGTGCCGGGCGGCAAGCTCGGTCGCCTTCCCGTCGGCGCCGGTGACGCTGAGCTTGCCTTTGCCGGTGAGCTTCCCCTCGCCCATCACGACGTTGATCTTGTTCTTCTTCATCAGGTGCACGACGCCCTGGTTGAGCTGCTTGGCTACCGCGCGGCTGCGCGCGACCACCTTGGCGAGGTCAAAGCCGGGCTTCTCGTTGCTGAGGCCGTAGGCATCGGCATGCTGGAGGTAGTGGAAGATTTCGGCGGTGCGCAGCAGCGCCTTCGTCGGGATGCAGCCCCAGTTGAGGCAGATGCCGCCCAGGAGCTCGCGCTCGACGATCGCGGTCTTGAGGCCGAGCTGCGCGCAGCGGATCGCCGCGACATAGCCGCCGGGCCCCGAGCCGAGCACCACCACATCGTAATTGTCAGCCATTGCTTTCCTCTTCCGCCGCGATGGCCCGCGGCTGGTTCTTGTCGTCGAGCGCGACGAAGGTGAACTCGCCCTCCGCAACCACTGTTTCAAGGTCGCCGTCCCGCTGCCTTGCGATCGCCTCTGCCTTGAGGCGAAGCGAGGTCCGGCCCTGTTTCAGCAAATCGACATAGACGCTGAGCTCGTCGCCGACCGCCATCGCGCCCGGGAATTTGATCGCGTCCCCCGCAACCAGGATCGCCTTGCCGTGCGTCCGCCGTGAGGCGAAGGAGCCGCAGGCGAGGCCCATCTGACCCATCAACCACCCGCCGAACACGCCACCGTAAGGGTTGGTGTCGGCCGGCATCGCGGTGACGCGAATGACGGGAATGCGGTCG
>JBJMVJ010000031.1:0-14517 GCA_045810685.1 Sphingomonas sp. | reverse complement strand
GACTTTTCTGACATGGCTGTTCTGTTCCATGTCGATGAAGTCGATGACGATCAGGCCGGCCATGTCGCGAAGGCGCAGCTGCCGCGCGATCTCCTGCGCCGCCTCGAGATTGGTGTTGTAGGCGGTCTGCTCGATATTGTGCTCGCGTGTCGAGCGGCCCGAGTTGATGTCGATTGAGACCAGGGCCTCGGTCGGATTGATCACCAGGTAGCCGCCGGACTTCAGCTGGACGATCGGCTGGTACATCGCCGACAGCTGGTCCTCGACACCGTGGCGCTGGAACAGCGGGGTCGTTTCGCTGTGCAGCTTCACCCGCCGCACGTGGCTCGGCATCAGCAGCTTCATGAAGCCGCGGGCCTGTTTGTATCCCTCCTCGCCCTCGACGATCACTTCGTCGATCTCGCGGTGGTAGAGGTCGCGGATCGCGCGCTTGATGAGGTCGCTGTCGCGGTAGATCAGCGCCGGCGCGGTGCTCGACAAAGTGCGCTCGCGGATCTCGTCCCACAGCCGCGCGAGATAGTCGAAGTCGCGCTTGATCTCGACCTTGGTGCGCGACAGGCCGGCGGTGCGGACGATCAGGCCCATGGTCTGGGGCAGGTTGAGGTCCGACATGATCGACTTCAGCCGCTTGCGGTCGGCGCCGTTCGAAATCTTGCGCGAAATGCCGCCGCCATGGCTGGTGTTGGGCATCAGCACGCAATAGCGGCCGGCGAGCGACAAATAGGTGGTCAGCGCGGCGCCCTTATTGCCGCGCTCTTCCTTGACGACCTGGACCAGTAGCACCTGGCGGCGCTGGATGACGTCCTGGATCTTGTAGCGGCGGCGCAGATTCTGGCGCTTGCGGCGAAGCTCGTCGGCCGCGGATTCGTCGACCGGCGAGCGGTCTGAGCCGGTGCCAGCCTCCTCGGCGCTGCCATTACCGTCTTCGGCCTCGGCGTCCGCCTCGGCCTCGTAGTAAGGCTCTTCTGCAGCCTCGTCGCCATTGTCGCCATTGTCATATTCGGCGGCACGCAGCCGCTCTTCCTCGGCGGCGTGCTCGGCTTCCTCGCGCAGCAACGCTTCGCGGTCGGCCTTGGGGATCTGGTAATAATCGGGATGGATTTCGCTGAAGGCCAAGAAGCCGTGGCGATTGCCGCCATAATCGATGAACGCCGCCTGGAGCGACGGCTCGACCCTGGTGACCTTGGCTAGATAAATATTGCCTTTGAGCTGCTTGTGCTCGGCGGATTCGAAGTCAAATTCCTCGATCCGGTTCCCTTTGACGACCGCGACCCGGGTCTCTTCCGGGTGGCGCGCATCGATCAGCATGCGCATGGACATTGAAAATTCTCCGGGCGCGCGTGGGCAGCGAAACGGCGCTGCGGCGCGCGATAATGAAAGCCTCGCTTCCGGCGAGGACAGGATGAATGGGAAGCGCCTCTGCTCGATGGGCCATCCCGCGAAGCTTCGCGGGGAACGCGCCCGCCGCACCCTTGCGGAGCGGACGATGGGCGTTCTGTGGAGTCATTCGAGCGTCAACCTCGTGGAGCTGCGGTCCATCGCACTGGCCGCGGCAGTTTCCCCGGCGGCTTGCCGGAGATCAAGTTTCGGTTAGCATTCCACCAGGCCCGCCGCAACCGCTGCAACGGTTGTTTCCCGCTTGCCCGATTTCCTCCTTTGCTTGGACGAAGCGCTGCCTATAGCGGGACCATGGCTGACAAGGTCTCGACGCTGCTGATGTTCGGCGCCACCGGCGACCTTGCACGGCGCATGCTGCTGCCCTCGCTCTACGGCCTGGATTCCGACGGGTTGCTGCCGGCCGACCTCAGAATCATCGGCACCGCCCGGACCGAGCTCGACGACGGCGCCTTCCGCGAGCGCGCCGACGCCGCGTTGCAGGAGCATTTGCCGCAAGGCTTTTACCGGCCGGACATCGCGCAGCGTTTGCTGAAGCGCCTTCACTATGTGCCCGTCGATATCGGCCAGGCGGAGGGGTTCGAGCGTCTCGCCGGTACCATTGGCGATCCGTGCGACGGCGTCGCGATCTTCCTCTCGACGGCCCCGTCGCTGTTCAAGCCGACCATCGACGGGCTCCAGGCCGCCGGGCTCGCCTGCCCGACGGTCCGCATGGCGCTCGAAAAACCGCTCGGCAGCGATCTCGAATCCAGCCGTGAGATCAACGATGCGGTGGCCGCCGCCTTCCCCGAGGACCGAACCTTTCGGATCGACCATTATCTCGGCAAGGAGACCGTCCAGAACCTTCTCGCGCTGCGCTTCGCCAACCTGCTGTTCGAGCCGCTGTGGAACGCGGCGCACATCGACCATGTCCAGATTACCGTCGCCGAGACGGTCGGGCTCGAGGGCCGCACCGATTATTACGAGGGCGCCGGGGCGCTTCGCGACATGGTGCAAAACCATATGCTGCAGCTCCTCTCGCTGGTCGCGATGGAGCCGCCGACCGACTTCAACGCGGCGGCGGTACGCGACGAGAAAGTAAAGGTGCTGCGCGCGCTCCGGCGGATCACCGCCCAGGATGTGGAGGCGGCGACTGTCACCGGCCAATATACGAGGGGTGCCATCGACGGTCAGCCGGTCCCCGGCTACGCGGAGGAAGTCGGCCATGACAGCACCACCGAGACGTTTGTCGCCTTGAAGGCGCACATCGACAATTGGCGGTGGAAGGGCGTGCCCTTCTACATGCGCACCGGCAAGCGCATGCCCCAGCGCGACACCGAAATCTTCATCCAGTTCAAAGACGTGCCTTATTCGATCTTCGCTTCGCGCGGAGCGGCGACGAGGCCGAACAAGCTGATCATCGGCCTTCAGCCCGAAGAGAGCATCGAGCTCAGGTTGATGGCAAAGACCCCGGGGCTCGATCGCGCCGGAGTGCGGCTACGCGAGGTCCCGCTCGACATCGGCCTTGCCAATGCGTTCAGCGAAAATCGCCGGCGCGTCGCCTATGAGCGGCTGCTCTTGGATCTCATCGAAGGCGACCCGACTTTGTTCGTGCGGCGCGATGAGGTCGAGGCGCAATGGGCGTGGATCGACCGAATCCGCGCGGCCTGGGCCGAGAAGGGACTCACCCCGCGGCCGTACGCAGCGGGAACCTGGGGACCGTCGGCGGCGATCGCGCTGACGGAGCGCGACGGCATCAGCTGGCACGAGTGACTTTATGAGCCTTAATCCCACCGTCGCTGCAGTCACGGACCGGATCATCGACCGGTCGAAGCCGACCCGTCACCGCTATCTCGACCTGATGGCCGAGCATAGGGACCGCGGGATCAACCGGCCGCGCCTGTCGTGCGGCAATTTCGCCCACGGCTTTGCCGCCTCCGGTGAGGACAAGGGAGCGATCAGCACGCTCGCCGGGCCGAACATCGCCATCGTCACGGCCTACAATGACATGCTCTCGGCCCATCAGCCCTACGGCCGCTACCCCGAGCAGATGAAGATCTTCGCGCGCGAGGTCGGCGCAACCGCCCAGGTCGCGGGCGGCGTACCGGCGATGTGCGACGGCGTGACCCAGGGGCAGGCGGGCATGGACCTGTCGCTGTTCAGCCGCGACGTGATCGCAATGGGCACCGCCATTGCGCTCAGCCACGGCATGTTCGACGCCGCGGCTTTGCTCGGCATTTGCGACAAGATCGTCCCGGGCCTGCTGATCGGCGCGCTGCGCTTCGGTCATTTGCCGGTACTGCTGGTGCCCGGCGGACCGATGCCCTCGGGCCTGCCGAACAAGGAGAAGCAGCGGGTCCGGCAGCTCTATGCGGAAGGCAAGGTCGGCAGGGACGAGCTGCTGAAGGCCGAAAGCCGCTCCTATCACGCGCCTGGCACCTGCACCTTCTACGGAACGGCGAACTCGAACCAGATGATGATGGAGCTGATGGGCCTGCACGTGCCGAACGCGGCGTTCATCAACCCGGGAACGCCGCTGCGGCAGGCGCTGACCCGCGCCGCAGTCCATCGGCTCGCGCAGCTTGCGGCAAGCGGCGATCGGCCGCTGGCGCAGGTCGTCGACGAAAAAGCGATCGTCAACGCCATGGCCGGCCTGCTCGCGACGGGCGGCTCGACCAACCATTTCATCCATCTGCCGGCGATCGCGCGGGCGGCGGGGATCCTGATCGACTGGCAGGATTTCGCCGAGCTGTCGTCGGCGGTGCCGCTGATCGCGCGCATCTATCCCAACGGCGCCAAGGACGTGAACGACTTCCACGACGCAGGCGGAATGGCGTTCGTCACCTACACGCTTGCGCGCGAGGGGCTGATCCACAGCGACGCACTGACCGCCGGCGCCGACTCGATGGGCGCGTGGATCGGCAATCCCGAGCTTCACGGCGACGAGCTCATCTGGAAACCGGCCGAGGAAAGCGCCGACGTCGACATGCTGCGTCCGGCCTCGGATCCGTTCAAGCCCGACGGCGGCCTGCGCCTCGTCCAGGGCAATCTCGGCCGCGCGGTGTTCAAGACCAGCGCCGTCGATGACGAGCGCTGGCTGGTCGAAGCGCCGGCGCGCTGCTTCTCCGACCAGAACGAAGTGCTCGAGGCGTTCAAGGCCGGCGAGCTCGACCGCGATGCCGCGGTGGTGGTCCGCTTCCAGGGTCCGCGCGCAAACGGCATGCCCGAGCTGCACAAGCTCACGCCGACGCTGGGCGTGCTCCAGGACCGCGGTCACAGGGTCGCGCTGATCACCGACGGGCGCATGTCCGGCGCGAGCGGCAAGGTGCCGGCTGCGATCCATGTCTCGCCCGAAGCGCTGCCCGATGGGCCGCTCGCCCGGGTTCGCGACGGCGACCTCATCCGTCTCGACGCGCGCAGCGGCACGCTGGAGGCAGTCGGCGTCGACCTCGCGACGCGGCCGCCAGCCAATTCGCCGCCGCCGCCGCAAGGCACCGGCCGCGAGCTGTTCGCGCTGATGCGCCTTCACGCGAGCGAGGCAGAAGCCGGCGCCTCGGCGATGCTTGCGGCCATGGAAGCCGAGCAGGCGTGACCGCGGAGGCCGCCGCCGGGCTTCGGCCGTGAAGGTCGCATTAACTATCATTGGCTGATACATAGCGTCGTCGGTTCAATGACTTGGCTGGGATGATGAACAAGCGCGGCGCCATCACCGGGATAGCGGCAACGATCGCTGCCGTGAGCGCCGTGCTGTTCCTCGCCGGAGGACGGAGCAGCGACGCCGCCGCCCAGTCGAGCCTCACCGTCAATCTGCCGCCGCCAGCGACCGACCGTATTTATGGGTCGTCGATCGCGCGCGGCCGACCGATCGTGGTGATCGACGCGGGCCACGGCGGCCGAGACCCTGGCGCCACCAGCGTCTCGGGTCAGGTGCACGAGAAGGAGCTAAGCCTCGTGGTCGCCCAGGCGTTGCGCGACGAGCTGGTCAAGCGCGGCCGTGTGCGGGTCGCGATGACCCGCGATGAGGACCGCTATCTGACGCTAGAGGAGCGCGCCGCGGTCGCGCGCCGCCTCAATGCCGCGATGTTCATCTCGATCCACCTCGACAGCGCCGCCAACCCGCTGGCGCGCGGTGCCAGCGTCTATTCGCTGTCGGACGTTGCCTCCGATGCCGAAGCGGCGGCGGACGCGGCGCGCGAGAATGACGGCCCCGGTCGCAGTGATCGCGGCGGCATGGTCGACATGATGCTCGCGGACCTTGCGATGCGTTCGCAGATGAGCGCCTCGGCTGACCTCGCCTCGCGCCTCGTCAACAAGGCCGCCGGGCGGGTCGAGCTCCGGCCCAACCCGCACCGTTTCGCGGCCTTCCACGTGCTCCGCCGCGCCGATGCGCCGGCGGTGCTGTTCGAGGCGGGTTATCTCAGCAATGCCGAGGACGAGATCCTGCTCCGCAACCCGGCCGAGCGCGCCAAGATGGTGCTCGCGCTTGCTCAGGCGATCGAGGCCGATGTCGCCTCCCATTCGCGGCGGTAAGTAACTTCCCGCTCGCGTTCGAACCCGCTAGACGCAGCTCCGAATGAAATTCGAGCGCCTGAACGTCCCCGATTGGCCGCTGCCCGACCTCGTTGCCTTCAACGAGAGGGTGCACGACTGGGTCGATCCCTGGTGGCAGCATGTGTGGCTCCGCCGAGTGACCTGGGCGGCGCTCGGCCTGTTCACCCTCTTCGCGACGATGTGGATCTATTTCGCGAGCGGGCTTCCCTCATCGCAGACGTTGCTTGCCTATCAGCCGCCGCTCCCGACCAACGTCCGCGGCTTTGACGGAACGCCGGTCCAGACCTTCGCACGCGAGCGCCGCGTCGATTTGTCCTATGATGAGGTCCCGCCGCTGGTCGTGCATGCGTTCATTTCCGCCGAGGACAAGAATTTCTTCAAACATCACGGGATCGACGTGACCGGCCTTATCGGCGCAGTCGCCGACTATGGCTTCAAGACCGTGACGGGCGGCGGCCGCGCAAAGGGCGGATCGACCATTACCCAGCAGGTCGCCAAATATCTGCTCAAGGATTCGAGCTACAACGTCGGGCGGAAGGCGCGCGAGGCGATCCTTGCCTTTCGCCTCGAATCCACCCTGAACAAGCAGCAGATTCTCGAGCTCTATCTCAACTCGATCTTTCTCGGCCGCAACGCCTACGGCGTCCAGGCCGCCGCCCGCGCTTATTTCGACAAGGACGTCGGCGAGCTGACCCTGCCCGAAGCCGCATACCTCGCGGTCCTGCCCAAGGCGCCGGCCAATTACGATCCGGTACGCTCGACGCAAAAGGCGCTCGATCGCCGCAATTATGTGCTGCGGGAGATGTACCGCAACGGCTACATCCGCGAAGACCAGTGGAGATCCGCTGCGACGACCCCGCTCGGCACCATCCGCTATGGCAGCAACGAAAAGTTCCAGCAGCAGGGCGGCTACTTCATGGAGGAAGTGCGCCGCGAGGTGATCAAGCATTTCGGCGAGGACGCCAAGGACGGGCCGGACAGCCTTTACTCGGGCGGCCTGTGGGTGCGCAGCTCCATGGATCCGACGTTGCAGAACGCTGCCGCGCAGGCGCTGCGCGACGGGCTCACCCGCTACGACGGCGGGCGCGGCTGGACGGATCTCGGCATGAAGGTCGACCTGGCGAAGGATTGGGCAGGCGAGCTCGACCGCACGCCGGTGGGCACCGGCTATCCCGACTGGCTCAAGGCGGTCGTTCTGCAAAAGGGCGATGGCCAGGCGACGATCGGTTTTGCCAACGGCTCGACCGGCACTCTTGCCGCAAGCGATGCGGCCGCTCCCAAGCGCGGCGTCGGCGGCCGCGCGTTTGACTTCCTGACGCCGGGAATGGTGATCATCGTCAAGCAGGTCGCGGGGAATGCTTATGCGCTGCGCTCGATCCCGGAAGTTTCCGGCGGAATGCTGGTCGAGGAGGTCCACACCGGCCGGGTGATGGCGATGCAGGGCGGCTTCGACGTAGTCGGCTCCAGCTACAATCGTGCGACGCAGGCGCTTCGCCAGCCCGGATCGGCGTTCAAGCCGATCGTCTATGTGACGGCGCTGGAGAATGGGTTCACGCCGGCGACGATCGAACTCGATGCTCCGTTCTGCGTTTGGCAGGGCGCCGGCCTCGGGCAGAAGTGCTTCGTCAACTTCGACCGCCGTTCGGCCGGCCCGCACACGATGCGCTGGGGCGTCGAGCAGTCGCGCAACCTGATGACCGTCCGCGCGGCTTCTACCATCGGCATGCCGAAGATCACCGACACCGCGCGCAGGCTGGGCGTTGGCGACTACGGCAATTACCTCGCCTTTGCGCTCGGCGCCGGCGACACCACCGTGCTCCGCCTGACCAACGCTTATGCAATCCTTGCCAACCATGGCCGCTCGGTGAAGCCGACGACCATCGACTATGTGCAGGACCGCAATGGCAAGGTCATCTACCGCACCGACAACCGCTGCGTGGTAATGGGCAATTGCGACGCGCCGGACTGGGACGGCAAGGCGATGCCGCGGCCGCCGAGCCGGACCAGGCAGCTGCTCGATCCGATGGCCGCGTTCCAGATGGTGCACATCATGGAGGGCGTGATCATCCGCGGCACGGCCACGGTGCTTCGTGACCTCAACCGACCGTTGTTCGGCAAGACCGGCACGACCAACGGACCGACCAATGTCTGGTTCGTCGGGGGAACGCCGGACATCGTCGCCGGCGTCTATCTCGGTTACGATCAGCCGCGCTCGCTCGGCGGTTATGCCCAGGGCGGCCGCATCTCGGCGCCGATCTGGAAGCAATGGGCGCTGACTGCGCTCAAGAACCAGCCCAAGGTTCCGTTCGTCGCACCGCCCGGCATCCATTGGGAGCGCATTGACCGCGCGAGTGGCAAGCCGGTCTACGGTATCTTCCCCACGGGGAACGATCCCAAGGCGGCGGTGATCTGGGAAGCATTCCAGCCCCAAACCGAGCAGCAGCGGAGCTTCCGCAGCTCGACTGGCGATCCCTACAACGCCGCGCAGCAGCAGGCGGCGCTGCAGGCGTGGCAGCAGCAACAGCTCCAACTGCAGCAGCAGCAATTGCAGGAACGCCAGAATGGCGGTGTGACCAGCGGTCCGGCACCGGTGCCGCAGCCGGTGGTGCAGGGGCCGCCCCCCGCGCAGCCCGCCGCTGGCGTGCCGACGCAAAACGCGTTCTAATAGCGGCTTCTCGTATCCGACCTTTGAAGAGAGCTTGACCATGCGCGCCGAAGCGCAGGCCCATATCGATCAGATCAATGCCGCGACTGCGCTGCTGCGCCGGTTCCTTGACTGGGATCGCGCCTTGAAGCGACTCGAGGAATTGAACGCCAAGGTCGAGCAACCGTCGCTGTGGAACGATCCCAAGGCGGCGCAGGAGGTCATGCGCGAGCGGCGGCGGCTGGAAGAGGCGATCGGCGCCACCCGCACCCTCGAGCGTGAGCTCGCCGATACCAGCGAGCTGATCGAGCTTGCCGAAGGCGAGGGCGATGCCGCGCTGGTCGACGATGCCATCCGCAGCCTTGCCGAGCTTGCCGAGCGCGCCGATCGCGACAAAGTCGCGGCGCTGCTCGCGGGCGAGGCCGACCCCAACAATGCCTATGTCGAGATCAACGCCGGCGCCGGCGGCACCGAGAGCCAGGACTGGGCAGAGATGCTGCAGCGGATGTACACCCGCTGGGCCGAGCGCAAGGGAATGAAGGTCGAGCTCATCGACCATCATTCGGGCGAGCAAGCGGGGATCAAGTCGGCGACCATCCTGGTCAAGGGCGAGAACGCCTACGGCAATCTGAAGACCGAGAGCGGCGTCCACCGTCTGGTCCGGATCAGTCCGTATGACGCGAACGCCCGCCGCCACACCAGCTTCTCGAGCGTGTGGGTCTATCCGGAAGTCGACGACGACATCGACATCCAGATCAACGATGCGGAGCTGCGCATCGACACCTACCGCGCGTCGGGCGCGGGCGGACAACACGTCAACACCACCGACAGCGCAGTGCGCATAACCCACGTACCCACGGGCATCGTGGTGGCCTGCCAGAACGAGCGCTCGCAGCACAAGAACCGGGCATCGGCGATGAAGCAGCTGAAGGCTCGGCTGTACGAGGCCGAGCTGCAGAAGCGGGAAGCGCAGGCCAGCGCCGCCAATGCCGCCAAGACCGACATCGGCTGGGGCCACCAGATCCGCTCCTACGTCCTTCAGCCCTATCAGCTGGTGAAGGACCTGCGGACCGGCGTGACCTCGACGGCGCCGAGCGACGTTCTCGACGGCGACCTCGACCGATTCATGGCCGCGGCGCTGTCGCAGCGCGTGACGGGCGAGACGATTGAGGTCGAGGATGTGGAATAGGGCGGGCGCCGCCGCGGCGGTCCTTGCGCTTGCCGCCTGCCGCGCGCAGCCGAGCGAGCCGCGCTTCCCCGCCGCGCACCGCGACGTCGCTCCGACCGTCAGCGACGCCTTCTCGACTGAGGATGCACGGGACCGCGTCGGCGAGGCCGAGGACGTGATGGAGCTTGCCGGGGTGAAGCCCGGAATGTCGGTCGCCGATGTGGGCGCAGGCCAGGGCTATTACACCGTCCGCCTGGCCCGCGTGGTCGGCCCCAAGGGGCGCGTCCTCGCCGAGGACATTGTGCCCGAAGTGCGAGACCAGCTCAGTGACCGCGTCCAGCGCGAGCGGCTCGACAATGTCGCGGTGAAGCTCGGCACAGGCGACAATCCGATGCTTCCGGCGGCCTCCTTCGACCGCATATTCCTCGTCCACATGTACCACGAGGTGCAGTCGCCCTACGCCTTCCTGTGGCACATGCGCGAAGGGGTGAAGCCGGACGGCCTTGTCGTCGTGGTCGATTCCGACCGGCCCGTGAAGCAGCATGGAATGCCGCCGGCCGCGCTCAAATGCGAATTTGCCGCACTCGGCATGCAGCCCGGCAAGTATGAGCGATTGTCCGGCGGCGACGTCTATCTGATGACCTTCCGCCTCGCCGGTCCCCGACCCGCGCCCGACCATATCGTGCCGTGCGGGAGCAAATCGACCTAGAGCCAGCCGGTCCGGCGGAAGCGGCCTCTCGCTTCTAGAGGAGGCCGATGCGGCGGAAGCTGGTGCATTGCCCGCCGGCGAAGACCAGATGGTCGAGCACCGCGCAGTCGAGCGCTTCCGCGGCGTTCGCCAGCCGCCGCGTCGAACGGCAGTCGCTGTCGCTCGGGCGCGGATCGCCGCTCGGATGATTGTGCGCGAGGACGATTCCGGCGCTGCCATGCTCGGCGGCGTCGGCGATGATTGCGCGCAGGGGAAAGTCGGTCCCGTTTTCGTCGCCGACATGACGTGAAACGTGGACGCAACGCGCCTCGTCGTCGACATGGGCGACCCACAGGCACTCGCGGGCCGGGTCCGAGTCCGCCATGCAACCGGCGAAAAAGGTCTGCGCGGCCGCGAGGCCGTCGAGCTTCAGCGGGAGTTCGGCACGCTGATACCGCATCCGTGTCAATTATGTGATGGCGGCGCCGGCGCCCACTTGAACCGGCTCCGGAACGGTCGTCCATAATGGACGTATCACACCCCACTTGGAGCCGCGGCGGCGCCGGTTTAGGGTCTCGCCATGCGCCAATATCTCGACCTCATGCAGCTCATTCTCGACCGCGGAGTAGAGCAGCAGGATCGCACCGGCACCGGCACCTTGTCCTGGTTCGGTGCGCAGATGCGCTTCGACCTCGGCGAAGGCTTTCCGCTGCTGACGACCAAGAAATTGCACGTGCGGTCGATCATCGTCGAACTGCTGTGGTTCGTGCGTGGCGACACCAACATCCGCTGGCTGCAGGAGCGCAAGGTCGGCATCTGGGATGAATGGGCCGACGATAAGGGCGACCTCGGTCCGGTCTACGGCAAACAGTGGCGGGACTGGGAGAGCGCGGACGGCCGCCACATCGACCAGATCGCGGGCCTCGTCGAGCTGATCCGCAGCGACCCTTATTCGCGCCGCCAGATCGTCACCGCCTGGAATCCGGGCGACATTCCCAGGATGGCGCTGGCGCCGTGCCATTGCCTGTTCCAGACCCAGGTGGCGGCCGGCCGGCTCAACCTCCAGCTGTATCAGCGCAGCGCCGACATCTTCCTCGGTGTCCCGTTCAACATCGCCTCCTACGCGCTGCTCACACACCTGCTGGCGCGCGAATGCGGGCTCGAGCCAGGAGTGTTCGTGTGGACCGGGGGAGATTGCCACCTTTACTCCAACCATCTGGAGCAGGCCCGGCTGCAGTTGACCCGCGAGCCGCGAGCGCTACCGCAGCTCGTCATCAAGGACCGCGGGCAGGGGTTGTTCGGCTACGAGCCAGAAGACTTCATGTTCGAGAATTACGAACCGCACCCGCATATCTCGGCGCCGGTCGCTGTCTGACGCCGCATCAGCCCAAAATCCGCGACCGTTGGAGCCGTTTCGGAAGCGCAGCGTTAGTCTCTGCCACAGACGAGGAGAGGACAATGTTCCAGAAAGTCACGACTGCACTTCTGATCGGCACCGCGCTGGTGCTCGCCGCGTGCAACACGGTTCGGGGTGCCGCAAGGGACGTCAATTCGGTCGCGAATTGCACCGAGAACACGATCAACGGGACGAGCTGCCACTAACGTTCAGTGGACAGACAGCCGTTTCGGTGATTCACTGTCGTTCCGGACATCCAACGGAGGAGCGACAATGATTCAGAAGGTGGTTGCGGCGGTGCTTGTTGCGGCGTCGCTGACGATCGTGGCTTGCAACACCGTGCGCGGCGCTGCTGCGGACGTGAACTCGGCCGCGACCTGCACCGAGAATGCGATGCACGGCGGTAAGTGCTGAACCTGTTTTCCACAGATGCCCCGCCGGAGCTGTCTCCGGCGGGGTTTTTCAGTCGGCGAACGGCGCCGAGGCAATTTCTTCCTCGACCGAGCCGCGGTCGATGTTCGGCACCACTTTGAGGCACAAGGTTTCGAGCCAGCCGATCTGCGCAATCGGCTTGCGCCGGCAATGGTCGATCGCCGCCGCCGTGAACCGCTTCTTGAACTGGAGCCGCGGGTAGGCCTGCAAGACCTCAGCGACGATCGCGGGCGGAATTACCTTTGTATCGACGCCGTCGACGTCGCTTCCCGCTCCGGCGCCGAGCAACAGCGCCTCATGCGTTTGATGCGCCTGATATTGCCGGCTCATGTCGTGCATTACGATCGCATTCCACACGATGCGCCCCTGCTCCGGGCTGCCGCCGTTCGCCTTGACGAACTCCTCGCCCTTGTTGGCGCCGTCGATCTCGAACGAGAAGCGTGGCGAGGCCATCGCCGGTACGAGGCCGAAGTCGTGGAACAAGGCCGCGACATAGGCGGTCTCGGGATCATAGTCGGTCCCGTTCGCTTTCAACCGCAGGGCTCCGAACAGGTATGTACGCACCGAATGGTTGAACAGGAAATCGGGCTCAACCGAGCGGACGTAATCCTCGGCGGCAATCGCGAGCGGAGTGCGGGGGATGGCAATACCGGCCACCCGCGTCGGCGCCGGTACCGAGCCGAGCGACAAGGCGGCCGCCACAACGATGCAAGCAATCGGGACGAGCTTCCCCATCGCCGCGGTGCTGGCGCGAACGGCCCGGCGTGCGAAAGCGCAATTCGACGAAGCCGCGCAAATCAGCCGCAAAGGAGCGGTCCGGTGTTGCCGAATCGCTCCTTACTCGCTCAGTCCTGCAAATAGTCGCCAGCGTCGGCGTCGAGCCCATGGCCGCTCGGAACGACGTCGCCGAGCGGGTCGTCGCCAGTCCCGGTATCGTCGCGCGGTGAGCGCGCGAGCTCGGCGGCGCGAAGCTCCTCGGCCGAATCCGGCGCGATCAAAGCTTCGGCCATCCGCCTCTGCGCTGCGCGCAGCGCGGTGTCACGCGACGAGGCGGCGACGCGCAGGCGGTTCATGCCCGCGCCCGTGCCCGCCGGGATCAGCCGGCCGACGATGACATTCTCCTTGAGGCCCTGGAGCGTGTCGACCTTGCCCTGGACGGCAGCCTCGGTCAGCACCCGCGTCGTCTCCTGGAACGACGCCGCCGAGATGAAGCTGCGCGTCTGCAGGCTCGCCTTGGTGATGCCGAGCAGCACCGGCTTACCCTCAGCCGGCTTCTGACCCTTGCTGAGGCGGGCGTTGGTCTCGTCCATCTCGTCGCGGTCGACCTGCTCGCCGGCGAGCAGGGTAGTGTCGCCGCCGTCGGTGATCTCGACCTTCTGCAGCATCTGGCGAACGATCACCTCGATGTGCTTGTCGTTGATCTTCACGCCCTGCAGCCGGTAGACCTCCTGGATCTCGCTGACGAGATATTCGGCCAGCGCCTCGACGCCGAGCACCTCCAGGATGTCGTGCGGATCGGGTGAGCCGCCGACCAGATTGTCGCCGCGCTTCACGAAATCGCCTTCCTGTACCTCGATCATCTTCGACTTGGGCACGAGATACTCGACCGGCTCGGACCCGTCGTCGGGGACGATTGCGATCTTCCGCTTCGCCTTATAGTCGCGCATAAAGGTGACCTTGCCCGAGACCTTGGCAATGATCGCATTCTCCTTGGGCTTGCGCGCCTCGAACAGCTCGGCGACGCGCGGCAGACCGCCGGTGATGTCGCGCGTCCGCGCGGCTTCGCGCGGCATACGCGCCAGCACTTCGCCGGCCTCGACCTGCTGCCCGTCCTCGATCGCGACGATGGCACCCGGTGCGAGCCGGTAGACGCCTGCCTCCTTCGCCTTGGCGCCGGTCAGCGTTAGGCGGGGATGGAGCGACTCCTTCTTCGACTTGGCATTGTCGTCGGTGACCACGCGCTGGGCGATGCCGGTCGACTCGTCGACTACCTCGGTCATAGTCCGGTTTTCGACCAGGTCCTGGTATTTCACGATACCAGCCTTCTCGGTGATCACCGGGCTGAACGACGGATCCCACTCCGCGATTCGGTCGCCGCGGCTGACGATATGGCCGCTCTCGCACAGCAGGTGCGCGCCGTAGGGCACCCGATGGGTCGAAAGCTCGCGGCCGTCCATGTCGACGATCGCGATCTCGCCCGATCGCGACAGCGACAGGTGCCGGCCGCGCGGGTCGACGATCGTCGGCATGTCGCGGAACTCGAT
>JBJMVJ010000030.1:0-6736 GCA_045810685.1 Sphingomonas sp. | reverse complement strand
GATGGTGCTTCGCGCCGGTCTGCCGCTGCAGGACATGGAGTTCGTCCAGTTCCACCCGACCGGCCTCTACGGCGCCGGAGTGCTCATCACCGAAGGCGCGCGCGGCGAGGGGGGCTACCTCACCAATGCCAATGGCGAGCGCTTCATGGAGCGCTATGCGCCCCATGCCAAGGACCTTGCCAGCCGTGACGTCGTGTCACGCTCGATGGCGATGGAGATCCGGGAAGGCCGGGGGGTCGGCGAGCACAAGGACCACATCTGGCTCCATCTCGACCATATCGATCCGAAGATCCTTGCCGAGCGGCTGCCTGGGATAACGGAGACAGCCAAGACCTTCGCCGGCGTCGACCTGACGCGCCAGCCAGTCCCGGTGGTGCCGACGGTCCATTACAATATGGGCGGGGTCCCGACCAACTATCATGGCGAGGTCGTCACGCTGAAGGACGGCAATCCGGATGCCGTCGTGCCCGGGCTATTCGCGGTCGGCGAAGCGGCTTGCGTGTCGGTTCATGGCGCCAACCGCTTGGGCTCGAACAGCCTCATCGATCTAGTCGTATTCGGCCGCGCCGCCGGCCTGAGGCTCGCCGAGGTGGTCAAACCCGGAGCAATCCAGGCGCAGCTGCCCGCCAGCTCCGCCGAACTCGCGCTCGCCCGGCTGGACCGCTTCCGCCACGCCGAGGGCTCCAGCCCGACGGCCGAGGTGCGTCTCGACATGCAACGCGTCATGCAGTCCGACTGCGGCGTGTTCCGCACTGACCGCACACTCGCTGAGGGCGTTGCCAAGATCGACAAGGTGTTCACGCGCATGGCGGATGTCGGGGTCACCGACCGCAGCCTGATCTGGAATAGCGACCTCGTCGAGACGCTCGAGCTCGACAACCTCCTGGCCCAGGCGGTGGTCACCATGCACTGCGCCGCGAACCGCAGGGAAAGCCGCGGCGCGCACATGCAGGAAGACTATCCCAAGCGCGACGACAAGAATTGGATGAAGCACACGGTTGCTTGGTTCGACGGCTGGGGCGGCAAGACTGGCGCGGGCGGCGTCAGGATCGACTACCGCCCGGTCCACGAGTTCACGCTGACCAGCGACATCGAGTACATCAAGCCCAAGGCGCGCGTGTATTGAGCCTCCGTTCGTCGGCTCGTCGAGCGGCGGCCGACGGCCAACGAGTTTGACTCGTTAGCGCATCAGGCCTGCACTAGCGGGCGCCGGTCACAGGGGGAGATCGGCCGATGCCACTTCTTGCGCTTGCTTTGCTCGCCGCGGCGTCCGCCAACGCGGAGCCTTTTCACCTGATCCCGGGATCGTTCGAAGAGGGCCGTCAGCCCGACGCCAACAGCATCATTCTCGACGCCCCCCAGGGGCTGATCGTCATCAACACCGGCCGGCACAAGGCACAGCAGGAGAAGATCCTCGATTTCGCCGCCGATCGAGGCAAGCCGATCGCCGCGATCATCAACACGCACTGGCACCTCGACCATACGGGCGGGAACCAGGAAATCCGCGCGGTCTATCCCAAAGCGCGGATCATCGCTTCGAATGCGATCGTCGGCGCGCTTGCCGGTTTCCTCAAGGACAGCCGCAAGGGGGCCGAGGAATATCTCGCGACCGGCAAGGTCTCGCCCGAGCAGGAGGCTGAAGTTCGCGGCGACTTTGCCGCGATGGACGATACTGCCGACCTGATCCCAACGGATCCGGTGACGAAAACAGAGCACCGAAAGGTCGCCGGGCGGCCGCTCGACATTCATCTGGCGCGCAATGCCGTGACCGAAGGTGACGTCTGGGTTTACGACCCGAGGACGAAGACCGTCATCACTGGGACGCTGGTGAATTCCTACACCCCGTTTTTCGATACGGTTTGCGTCCCGGGCTGGCTCCGCGCGCTCAAGCAGATCGAGGCAGTGCCGTTCACGACCTTGGTGCCCGGCCAGGGCAAGCCGATGAACCGCGCACAATACAGGCAATGGGAAACGGCATTTCACCACTTCCTCGATTGCGCCGACAGCAAGGCCCCGAAGGCCGATTGCATCGCCGGCTGGAAGCGTGATGCCGCGCAATTCCTGGCGCCGCTCGGCAATGCCAAGATCGACGGCCTGCTCGGCTATTATGTGGACGTCCGCTTGAGGGGCCCCGAGCGCGACAAATATTGTCCGGTCGCGAAGGCCTCCTGAGCCTTCCAGCAAGAAGAAGGCCGGACAGGATCTCTCCCGCCCGGCCTTCTGGTTGCCTCACTAGCCGGAATTTAGAAGCGCACGTCGACCGTTCCGGAGATCGTCCGCGGCGATCCAACCGCGAAGTTCGGGTTGTCTACCGCGCGAATCTGGGTCGACAGGTTGCCGAAGTAGAAAGTGTTGAACAGGTTCTGCACGTTGACCTGGAGAGTGGCGTTCTTGAGCGCGACGATATGGTCGAGCGAGACTCGGGCATCGAGGTCGACGACGTTGTAGCCCTTCACCCGTACGTCGTTGACGTCCGTCGCGAAGCGCGACCCGACGTGCTTGCCCTGGATCCCGACGGAAACCGCTCCGATCTCGTATTGTGCGCGGCCGCCGTACTGCCACTTCGGAGTCTCGGCGACCATCTTGCCAGCGGTCGGCGCGCAGGTCGTGGCCGTCGCGGAGCCGGTCGGAACGGTGGTGCAGAACAGCAGTCCGGCCGGCAGGGCCGCGGCTGTTGAGCTACCAATCTCGATATTGTCCTGAAGCACCGCATGGATGTAGCTCGCGACTGCGAGAACCGTCAGGCCGGGCATCGGTTTGAAACCGATGTTTCCATCGAAGCCCCAAGTCTTCACCTGACCAACGTTGCGGTCGATGGAGATACCAAGATCGGTATTAAACGAGGTGACGATTCGGTTCGTATAATCGATCTTCCACCCGGCAAGCTGCGCCTGGATCCGGCTGGTCGAATATCGCACGCCAAGGTCGAACGCCTTGGTTTGCTCGGGCTGAACCGACACGATCGGCGCGTTGTAGAGGTTGTCCGTGCGCGGCGCCGAGAAGCCTTCGGCGAAGCTGCCGAAGGCGCTGATCGCGTTAGTCAAATTATACGTGAAGCCAACGTTCGGCAGTACCTTGCCGTACTTATAATGCGCAGTGAACGGCGCGTAGACGAAGTTATAGTTCCTCGCATTGCCGGTCGTCGGGATCGGATCGCCAAGGTTGACGAAGATGGGGATCGTGCCGTTCGGCGCCGACGTCGCGGTCAGCGGAGTCCCGCGCGCAAGGATCGGCTCGTCGGTGCAATAAGCGAAACCGTTCGTTGCCTGAATCGGGCAGAAGGTTTGCAGATCGCGTTTGAAGAACGGCCGGCGGACGCCAAGCTCGACCCGCAGCCTATCGTCAAAGAACTTGCCGATATACTGGCCGGAAATCTGATTGAGGAGCGCAGTCGAGGTGCGGTCGCGTTGCTGAATCTGGAACCCGGATGAGTTGAGCACCGGCGTTCCGTTGCGGCCCGAGAAGACGTTTTCGGGGTCGCCGTTCGCTTGGAGGAAGCCCCACTGCCCGGTCTGGCGGTGATGCGCGTGATCATAGGTGTAGGCAACGCGCACGCGATGATGCGGATTGATTTCCCAGATCAGCGAGCTGGTCAGCCCGAGCCGGTGGGTGTTGGTGATGTTGGGCGTGAAGAAACGGATCGTATCGAGCGTGTCGCCGTCGCCGTTGAAGTCGATGCCCGTACCGGCCTGGTTCTGGCCCTTCGCGCGACGGCTGTTCTCCGCCAACGCCGTATTGCCGCTGCCGTGCGCCAGCACATACTGATAGCTCGGATCGACAGTCAGCAGCAGGCCGTCGGCCAGCGTGAAACGCGACTGCCCACGAATGTTGCCGGTGTTGGAAGGATTGAGTTTGAGGTTGTAATAATTGGTGCAGCTTGAGCTGTTGCTTGGGTTGTTCGCCGTTGAACCGTAATTGGCGCCGCCATCGAGCGGAACGGGTAGCGCCGGGGCGGTGGCGCCGGTGCCGTTCGGACCGGTCCCGCCGTTGTCGTTCTGGACACCCGGTCCCGCGACCGTGCGATTGCATGTGCGCAGGTTTTCAAACGCCATTACCGCGTCTTGCTGGCTGCCGTTGAAAAAGCCGATCTCGAACGGGTTCGCGGCCGTCGGATTGAACGTGCCGGCCGGGTTCTGCGCAGGCGTAGCGGGGATTTCGCTGGCCCCAAGGATACCGCGCAGGTCGGTGATGCTGGGGTTGCGGTAGAAGTTGTTCCGGCTCTTGTTATAGTTGGCGGCGAGCGAGATGAAGTCGCCGTTCGAACCCAGCGGCTGGTAGACCCGCCCGTTATACTGGTACTTGTCGATTGCGCCTGGGCCCTTGAACTTGTCGTTATGAGCGCGGCTGGCGGCGATCCAGGCCTTAGTGCCGAACGATGTGAACTCACCGGTGTTGATCATCCCGAAGAAGCGGTAATAGTCCCAGTCGCCGACGCCGGCGGTCGCGCGGACGCCGAAGTCGTTGGTGGGCAGCACCGTACGATAGTTGATTGTGCCACCGGCCGCCGAAGCGGTCGGCGAGTCGACGTCGGTGACGCCGAGTCCGACGTTGACCTGCTCGATCAACTCGGGGTCGAGCTGCTGGCTCGAGAAGATCGCGTAATTGCCGCTGTCGTTGAGCGGAACGCCGTCGAACGTGAGGCTGATTCGGTTTCCGTCGAAGCCGCGGATGCGGATGTTGCCGCCCGAGCTGCCGTACGGGTCCGAGTTGGTGAAGTTGACGCTCGGCACGAGGTTGATGACGTTGAGGATCGTCTGGCCGGGCTGCTGGCGAGAGATCAGCTCCTGGGTGATCACGGCCTTGGCCTTGGTGGTGTCGGGCACCTGGAAGCCACCGACCGACCTGGTCCGGGCGCCGGTGACGACGATCGACTCTTTTTCGGTTTCAACGGTACCGGTGGACTGAGCGTAAACAGCCGACGGCAGCAGCGCCGTCGTGCACAGAAGCACGATTTTTCTCACGGAAACTTCCCCCCGCAAACGACAAGATGTCAGTGGAACCCTGATGCCGCTATTAGCCGATTAAGGCACTCACGTTACAGCAGTCTCGCGCCGAGCAACGATTCCTTGGAACCGTTGCACTTATGCCACTCTCGCGTCCGTTAGCTGGGTGGCTCGTAAGGTCGGTCGAGCTGCCGTCCGATTGCGACAAAGGCATAGACCAGAGGCGGCACCAGGATGGTCGAGAGTACGACCTTCGCCAGCATTTGGCCGAGCAGCAATTCGCCGATCGGGAACACGCCGTAAAAGGCGACGGTGATGAAGATCAACGTGTCGACGATCTGGCTGAGGATGCTTGCGATCGCCGCGCGCAGCCACATCAGGCGCGATCCCTCGATCGCCTTGAGGCGGCTGAAGATATTGACGTTGAGGAAGGTTGAGACGCCGTAGGCGGTGATGCCGCCGATCCAGATCCGGGGCGTCCCGCCGACAATCGTTGCGAACGCCGACAGGCGCGCGGGGTCCATGTCTGGCGACGCTGGGATGCGCAGCACCGCAATGCTGAGCAGGATCGACACGATCATCGGGACGAAGCCGAACAGCACGAGCCGCTGGGCGACCGCGCGTCCATGCAGCTCGGCGACCGAGCTCGAGGTGACGACCAGCAGCAGGAACGCGAATATTCCCGCTTCGACCGCGAGCGGCCCGAGCGCGACCTGCTTGTTGCCGAGCACGCCGGCGATCGTCACCATGCCGCCGTAAAAGACGGCGAGCGCGACGAGCGACAAGGGAATGGCCCGCGGGGCGGATTGTGGATCGTCGGCGGCCGCATCGATTTCGGTTGTCATGGGCCAAGACCTACCCGCTTTGGTCGGCCATGCAACCGGCGTTGACCGCGGCTCAGCGGCGCGGCTAGCGAGGGCATCCGTGACTTCCACCAGCCTCGATATCGTGGCGATCGGCGATGCGATCGTCGACGTCATCAGCACCTGCAGCGATGCGTTCCTTGCCGAGCGTGGCTTCGCAAAGGGGTCGATGCGGCTGTTGACGGTGGACGAGGCGTCCGATCTCTACGGCGCGATGGGGCCGACGCGCGAAAGCAGCGGCGGGTCGGCCGCCAACAGCATGGCCGGGGCCGCAGCGCTCGGCCTCAAGGCCGCATTCGTCGGCCAGGTTGCGGACGACCAGCTTGGCACGATCTTCGCGCATGACATGCGCTCATTGGGGGTGCGGTTCGAGACACCGGTCATTGCCCCACCGCCGCCCACCGGCGTTTGCCTGATCCTGGTGACACCCGACGCGCAGCGGACAATGAGCACGCATCCCGGCGCCAGCCACGAGCTCACTCCCGCGGCGCTCGACCCGGAGCTGATTCGGTCGGCCAGCGTGATCTTCCTCGAAGGGTATTTGTGGGGGCCTGAACGGCCGCGCGCGGCAATGCTGGAAGCGGCCCGGATTGCCCATTCGGCGGGGCGCACCGTCGCCTTCACGCTATCCGAAAGCCTGTGCCTCGGCGATCGCCGTGACGGGGTGCTGGGCATGATCGAGGCGGGGATGGTCGACGTGCTGTTCGGCAACGAGCATGAGGTGCGGCACTTGACCGGCTGCGGCGAGCCCGCCGAATGCGCCGCGGCGCTGGCGAAGCATGTCGGGACCGTCGTGATCACCCGCGGGCCGGCGGGCGCTACGGCGATCCAGGGCGGCGAGCAAATCGACATTACGGCCGCGCCCGTTGCCCGGATCATCGACACCACCGGCGCTGGCGACCAGTTCGCGGCCGGCTTCCTCGCCGCGCG
>JBJMVJ010000029.1:0-4470 GCA_045810685.1 Sphingomonas sp. | reverse complement strand
GACGACTTTCACAACGGCGCCTTCCGACAGCCCTCGTTCGATTATTTCCTGTCGATGAGCGCCGGCAAGGGTGACGACAGCAACGCGGCAATCGCGCGCGGCCAGGGGGACGATTACACCGCCTACCTCGAGGCCGGTTCGGCCGGCGACTTCGCACGCAAATGGGGCGTCGACCAGGTGCCCTTCGTGCGCAAGGTGATGGACAACCCCGCCTACACGGACTTCTGGCAGCTGCAGGCGGTCGACAAATGGTTCGCCGCGCGTCCGCTCGCCGTCCCGACGATGCTCGAGGTCGGCCAGTGGGACCAGGAAGACAGCTATGGCGCGCCCGCCGTCTACCGGGCGCTCAAGTCACGCTATGAGGGCACCGGCATGCTGCACCTCGTCATCGGGCCGTGGCGACATTCGGGCGCCAATCACTACGGCTTCGAGCTTGGCGACCTGACCCTCGCCGGCGACACCGCACGGCAATGGCGCACGCAATATCTGAAACCCTGGCTCGACCATCATCTGAAGGGCGCGCCGGACCCGCACATGCCCGCTGCGCTGACCTATGCGACCGGCATCGACAAGTGGGAGGGCAGCCCGCGCTGGCCGATGGGAATGCCGACGCCGCTCTACCTCACAGGAGCCAACTCCGCCGGCTTCGAGCGCGCGGCCGCGTCAGGCCATGACGACTATCTGTCGGACCCCGCCAACCCGGTGCCGTTCCTGCCGCGGCCGATCAACATGGCCGACAGCGAACAGTGGCATAGCTGGCTCGTCCGCGACCAGCGCTTCGTCGATGGGCGACCGGACGTGATCAGCTACACGACGGAGCCGCTGACGAAGCCGTTGCACATCATGGGCCCGCCCCAAGTCGACCTGTTCGCCGCAACCACGGGCACCGACAGCGACTGGGTCGTGAAGGTCATCGATGTCTATCCGAACGACATTCCCGAAGCCCGTTCGCAAGGCGCCAAGCCGAGCATGGCGGGCTATGAGCTGGCGATCGGGACCGACATCTTCCGCGGCCGCTACGTCCACGACCTCGCCCACCCGGCGGCGCTGCAGTCGGGCAAGGTCGAGGAATATAAATTCGGCCTCCCCAACGTCGACCACGTGTTCCTGCCGGGGCACCGGATCATGGTGCAGATCCAGTCGAGCCTGTTCCCGCTATACGACCGGAACCCGCAGTCGTTCGTGCCCAACATCTTCAATGCGAAGGCGGGCGATTACGTGAAGGCGACGCAGAGCGTGTATCGCGGCGGCGCCACCGCGAGCGCGGTGCTGCTGCCGGTGGTGCCCTAGCTCAGGGCGGCCGCCTGGTCGCGCGGCGTGCCTTGCATGCGGTGTCCGATCACGACCTTGAAGACGGCGAATGCGACCAGACCGAAGGCCGCGCTGGCGACGTGGATCAGCCAGAAGGTCGTCGTCGGCAGGGACGAATAGAGACCGCCGACCCAGCCAACCACGGCGTTAGCGATGAAGAAGGACAGATAATAGAGGCCGATCACAGTCGCGTTGATCTGCTTCGGCGCGATCTTCGAGAACAAAGCAAGCGCGATGGGCAGGATATGCGCGAAGGCGATGCTGTTCAGCAGATGGAACAGCACCGGCCAGAACAGGCTGATCTTGCCGCCATGCGGTTGCGTGAGCGCCGCCATGAACAGGCACAGGCCACCGGCGATGGAAAACAGGCTGCCGATGATCATCTTGCTTATTTCGTCCGGTTCGCGATGCTTGATCCCATACCATTTCCAGAATGCCGCCACGGCGACGAGCATGGAAAAGCTCAACGCGGCGTCGAGGGTGATCAGCCAGCTGCTGGTGTTGTTGAGCAAGGTCAGGTCGAACTGCTGGTCGCCCCAGACCAAATAGGCGTTGAAAATCTCCTGATTGGTCAACAATGCGACCGCCATCACCGGGATCAGGATCACGAGGTAAAGGACGCACATCCAGTCCTCGCGGCCAAGCTTCTCCCGCCCCTTTCGCTCCTGACGGGTGGGCCGTTCGTCCGCGGCCAGCCAGCGCCTGCCCGACAGATAGATGATCAGCCCGAGTACCATGACGACCCCGGCGCAGCCGAAGCCGTAATGCCAGCCGACCTTCTGTCCCAGCGTGCCGGAAACCAGAGGCGCGATGATCACACTGACGTTGATGAAGATGTAGAAAATCTGGAACGCCATCGCGCGGCGCAAATCGTTGGGGCCGTACAGCGCCCCGACCTGGCTCGCGATATTGCCCTTGAACGCTCCGACCCCAAGCAAAAGCGCCAACAGCGCGAGCAGGAAGGCAGGCTGGATCGCCATCAGGAAATGACCGATCGCCATCAGCACACCACCGACGACGAGGGTCGTGTTCCGTCCTAGCCAACGGTCGGCGATGATCCCGCCGAAGATCGGCGTCAGATAGACGAGCGCCGTATAGGTTCCAAAGATCGCCGAGGCGAGCGGCTGGCCCTGCAGTCCGTGATAGACGTGAGCCTGGACCCAGTTGAGCCCAACCACCTTCTCCATCCGGCCCGGCACGAGCAGGTAGTTGACCATGTAGAGCACCAGCAGCGTCTGCATGGAGTAGTAAGAGAAGCGCTCGCACGCCTCGGTGAAGCCGAGATAGCCCAAGCCCTTGGGGTGGCCGAGGAAGGCGCGGTCGTTACGGTCGACCTGCTCGAGATCGGGCGTTGCGTCGGCAATCGTCATGGGCGCGCTCTCCCCTCGGCAGCGTATGTCAGGCCGCAGTTATTGCGGCGGCGGCGTGTTGTCCTGCTGCTGTTCCCGGTTGGCCTTGCGGTTCTCATTGATCTGCTGGGTCAGGCAGCCCGTGAAGCCGCCCGGACCAACCGCCGAGCAGCTGCCGGTCCCGGTATTGCCGACGGTGCTCAGAGTCTGGGCTTTGTTCGCCCACGATTCGCGCTGCTGACGCGTTCCCTGGAGCTGCTGATTCTTGGGCAGGCGATAGCGTTCGGTCTCTGGGCGGCGGTTACAGACATAGACGGCGGAATCCGTCGAACGCGGGCAAGGATCGGTGCCGTAGACCGTTATCTCGCTCGTGGTTGGCGCGCCTTGCGCGAATGCAGGCGCAGGGGCCGCCGACAAGCCGCCGGCCGCCCCAGCGGCAAGAATGATCATCAGCCTTTTCATCGGATACGTCCTTTCAGAGTATTCAGCGGCCGGAGCGCGGCCAGGTTCCTCAAATGTGCTTCGACAAGCCAATCGCCACCCTGCAACCGGCACGGATCGCCGCCGTCAGCAAGGGATAGCCCATGGCCTGCGCAGCGCCGGCCTCGCGCGCGGTGTCGCGATGCTCGAGTTCCTCCGCCTGGAACTCGGCAATGTCCGCGGAAAGCTCGGGATCGTCTTCGCCGAGCGCCGCCAGCTGGCTCGCATAATGGCGGTCGATCTCGGTCTCGACGGCGTCGGTGCAGGCCAGCGCCGCTTTTTCCGACATCAGCGCTGTTGCCGCGCCGAGCGCGAATCCGGCCACGTTCCACAGGGGTTGAAGGGCAGTCGGCCGCACCCGTCTCTCCGCGACGAGCGCGTTGAAGCGCTTCAGATGCCGCTCCTCCTGGGCCGCCATGCGCGCGATCAGCTTGGCTTCGGGGCAGTTGCGGCGGAGCACCGCGAGCTGGCCGGCGTAAATCCGCGTCGCGCCATATTCGCCGGCCTGGTCGACGCGCAGCATCGACTTGACGTCGGGGCGCCGGTCGCCGGGTCGCCAGCCGGTCATGCGCGCCTGCCGCGGAAGGTCAGCGCGACGATCAGCGCGGCGCCGCCCAGCGACAGGATCGCGTTCCACCCGGCCAGCGAAAGGCCGAGGAAGCGGAACTGCACTTCGTCGCAACGGACCAGCGGAGCATGAGTGATCTGCTGCAGGAGCTCGGCCGTGCTGCTGCTCCTGGACAGCACCGTGCATTGGGTGAAGCCTTCGAAAATCTTCGCCTCGACCCCCGCGTGATAGACACCGATCGCGCCGGATATCGTGATCGCGAGCGCCGCGAGCAGCGTCAGGCTGCGCGCTCGAAACGAGGGAGCCGGCGCGGTGAACGCCATAGCGGCGAGAAGGATCGCCGCGGCGTGCGGCCAGCGCTGCCAGTAGCACATCTCGCACGGGTGGAGCCCGCCGAGATATTGCGAACCCAGCGCGCCGCCGAGGAGTGCGGCCGGCAGCAGCAAGGCGATGAGCCGCGCCGCGGTCGCGGCATCGAGCCCGCCCGACCCACGCACGCCGACAGCTGTCGCTTCGTTCATGCGGGCCTTAGCGCGCCTTCTTGGCCGGCGCGGCCGACGCGATATAGGCCGGTGCGGCCAGCCGCTTGATCGTCTTCAGCGCATAATAGAGCTGGAAGTCCTTGATGCCTTCCTTCTCCAGCGCAGCGGAAGTCATCATGAACCGCGGATCGGTGGTGTTGTCCGCCTCGAGCAATTTGTCCTCGACCTTGGCCTGGGCAAGCAGGTGGCGGCGGAGGTCGGCTTCGCGCACGACCTTGCG